>NZ_JBITCS010000027.1:0-122414 GCF_044453445.1 Streptomyces sp. NPDC051684
CAACGACCACCCAGGCCTGATCAGTCAGCTCATGACGACGCACCACGAAAACACCAACGCGCCAACCACTTTGCGGACACGACCTAGGGCCTGTCCGCGCTGCCCCGGCGCCGCTCAGGGCAGCGCCAGCCGCCACGCCCCCGCCCGCACCGACCACGTCCGTCTCCGCACCGGCCCCCCGATCCGCACCTGATCCGCCCGGTACCGGAAGTCCTCCCCGGTCACGGTGACCGTGTGCGCCCGCACGGAGACCGCCGCGCCCTCGGCGTCCCGCACCTCCACGCGCGCGAGCCCGTCCCCGGCGGAGGGCGTCACGCAGACGCCCCGGACCGGCTGGTCGAGGTCGACGAGCGTCGCCCCGTCCGCCTCGATCCGCAGTCGGGCGGGCGGCCCGGCCTCGGCGCCCGCCGGTCCCGAGGGCCGCGCCGCGAGGCCGCGCACCAGCGAGCGGCAGGCTCGGAGCCAGGGCGGGCCGCCGTCCTCGGGGTCGGTCCCGGTGGCCGAAACCGGTGGGATCCGCAGGTCCCCGAGCACCACCCCGTCGCTGTCGTCCACCAGCAGATCGAGCCGCCGCGGCGCCCCGTCCAGCGCGGCCCGCGCCGCCTCGACCGTGCCCCCGGGTACTCCGAGCGAGCGGGAGAGCGACACCGCAGCCCCCACCGGCACCATCGAGAACACCGCGTCCGCCAGCTCCCGCTCCCGGTGAAGGAGCGACACCGCGCGCAGCAGCGCCCGGTCGTCGCCGACCACGACGGGCCGTCTCACACCCCGCTTGGCCAGCGCTTTCGCAAAATCAGCGGGGCTCTGCGGCAGGCACACCTTCGCCGTCGAACCCGCGCACAACACGTCCTTGGCGATGCGCACGGACTCCCCGTCGGCGCGCATCGCGAGCGGATCGACGATCACCAGAAGCTGCCGCGACAGCCCCTCGCTCGCGTCGTCCGTACGGTCAGATGGATGGTCCAAAGCCGCCACCTCGGCCTTGCCTCGCTTCCTCGGGTAGCATCTTTGTGCAAGAGCCCCTTGCGCTATTGCGCCAGGGGCTTGGTCTATTCCGGGGCACCCCAAGGCTTACGAAGGCACGCCGCAAAGGAGCGGCCACGGCCCCTGACCTTGGACATGCCCCGCCCGGAAGGGGTGTACGCCTGTGCCCGCACTTGTGCTGCTCGGTGCTCAGTGGGGTGACGAAGGCAAGGGAAAGGCCACCGACCTGCTCGGTGGATCCGTGGACTATGTAGTGCGCTACCAGGGCGGCAACAACGCCGGCCACACGGTCGTCGTGGGCGACCAGAAGTACGCGCTGCATCTCCTCCCTTCCGGAATCCTCTCGCCGGAGTGCACGCCGGTCATTGGAAACGGTGTCGTCGTCGACCCGTCGGTCCTGCTCTCCGAGCTGAGCGGTCTGAACGAGCGCGGCGTCGACACGTCGAAGCTCCTGCTCAGCGGTAACGCGCACATCATCACGCCCTACAACGTGACGGTGGACAAGGTGACGGAACGCTTCCTCGGGAAGCGGAAGATCGGCACCACCGGACGCGGCATCGGCCCGACCTACGCGGACAAGATCAACCGCGTCGGCATCCGCGTCCAGGACCTCTACGACGAGTCGATCCTCACCCAGAAGGTCGAGGCGGCCCTCGAGGTCAAGAACCAGCTCCTGACGAAGCTCTACAACCGCCGCGCCATAGAGGCGCAGCAGGTGGTCGAGGAGCTGCTCGGCTACGCCGACAAGATCAAGGGCTACGTCGCCGACACCACCCTGGTGATCAACGACGCGCTCGACGAGGACAAGGTCGTGCTGTTCGAGGGCGGCCAGGGCACGCTCCTCGACATCGACCACGGCACGTACCCCTTCGTCACCTCCTCGAACCCGACCGCGGGCGGCGCCTGCACGGGTGCGGGCGTCGGCCCGACGAAGATCAGCCGCGTCATCGGCATCCTCAAGGCCTACACGACCCGGGTCGGCGCGGGCCCGTTCCCGACCGAGCTGTTCGACCAGGACGGCGAGGACCTGCGCCGCATCGGCGGCGAGCGCGGTGTCACCACCGGCCGTGACCGTCGCTGCGGCTGGTTCGACGCGGTGATCGCCCGGTACGCGACGCGCGTCAACGGCCTGACCGACTTCTTCCTGACGAAGCTCGACGTGCTCACCGGTTGGGAGCAGATCCCGGTCTGCGTCGCGTACGAGATCGACGGCAAGCGGGTCGAGGAGCTGCCGTACTCGCAGACCGACTTCCACCACGCGAAGCCGGTCTACGAGTACCTGCCGGGCTGGTCGGAGGACATCACGAAGGCCAAGACCTTCGCGGACCTCCCGAAGAACGCGCAGGCGTACGTGAAGGCGCTGGAGGAGATGTCCGGCGCCCCGATCTCGGCGATCGGCGTCGGCCCCGGCCGCGACGAGACGATCCAGGTCAACTCGTTCCTGTAGGCCTTCACCGGCTCGTGCGCCCCGGTCCGCTTCGGCGGGCCGGGG
Organism: Streptomyces sp. NPDC051684; assembly: GCF_044453445.1. Classification (NCBI taxonomy): domain Bacteria; kingdom Bacillati; phylum Actinomycetota; class Actinomycetes; order Kitasatosporales; family Streptomycetaceae; genus Streptomyces; species Streptomyces sp. NPDC051684. The sequence continues at coordinate 2,477 of NZ_JBITCS010000027.1, forward strand.
CGTTCGCCTGTCCGCCGGCGCCTCGCGGCGCCCGCTCCCTCACCCCGACCTTTCGTACGTGACCGGCGCCTCGCCCCCCGACATGACGCGCGTCAGCCGGCCGGTCGTCGTGAGGGTGATCGTGCTCGGATCGCCCGGATTGCAGGCGGAGGCCGGCTGGGCCGTCGTCGGCTCGGTGGGGCCGATGCGGATCGTGGAGGACGTCGCCGACTCGAGGCGGCCCTGGAAGACGCAGTGGTAGGGCTCGCCGTTCTTCTGGTAGCCGTCCGCCGTCAGGGAGAAGACCGGGTCGCCGGACGCGCCCTGCTGGAGTGTGATGCTGCGCGGATGGTGGCCGTTGGCGTTGTCGATCGCGCCCTCCCACCTGCCGAGGAACCCGGTCGGTATGTCTCCCGCGGCGGACTGCGGCGACTCCTCCTGGGACGCGGACGCCTCCTGGCTCGGCGAACTCGGCGAACTCGGCGCCGACGAGACCGGGGCGGAGGTGACGGCCGTGGGGGAGACCTTGTCGTCGGCCCGGCCCGCCGGCTCGTCCTCGCCGTTCATCAACGCGTACACCGAACCGCCCGCTCCCAGCGCCACGATCACCGCGACCACGATGAGCGCCGGTGTGGAGCGATTGCGGCGCGACGGCGGTCCGGGAGGCGGCGGACCGTACGGCGGGGTCCGGCCCCAACCGCCGTTCGCAGGGCCGTAGGCGGGCGTCTGCGGCTGGGGCGGAGAGGGGTGCGGGTGGCCGTACTGCGGCGCGGGCGCGGGCGCGGGGGAGGGTGCGGTCGGCGGGGCCGCCGGTGCCTCGTGGGAGACCACGGTCGGCAGGTGGTTCAGCGAGGCCGCGCCGGGTGTGCCGGGCGGCGGGGGCGCGGGGCCGGTCGACGCGGCCTGCGCGGCGGGCGCCGGGGTCGGGGCGGTGCGCTCCGGGTTCTCCGTGTCCAGCAACTTCACGGCGTGCCGGGCCAGTTGGGCGACCAGGGCGCCCGGCAGCCACGGGTCGCGGGTGCGTCCTTCGTCGCCAAGCGCGTCGTCCGCGCCGGTCCGTTCGAGTAACTCGTCGAGCGTGGGACGGTCGCCGGGCTGCTTGTGCAGACAGTCGCGGACCAGGTCCTGCAAGCCCTCCGGAAGATCCCCCAGCTCCGGCGGCTCCTCCGCGATCCGGAACATCAGGGCGTGCACCCCGCTGTTGGTCGTACGGAACGGCAGCTGCCCCGACGCCGCGTAGGCGAGCACGGACCCCAGGCAGAACACGTCGCACGCCGGGGTGATCGGATCGCCGCGCACCTGCTCGGGCGCCATGAACCCGGGCGAGCCGACCAGCGCCCCGGTGCGGGTCAGCCCGCCGTCGGTCACGGTCTCCAGGGCGCGCGCTATGCCGAAGTCGATGACGCGCGGCCCGTCAATGGTGATCAGTACGTTCGACGGCTTGAGGTCGCGGTGGACGATGCCCGCCGCGTGGATGTCCTTGAGCGCGTGCGCGAGGCCGCCCGCGAGGATGCGCACCGAACGCTCGGGCAGCGCGCCGTAGTCGTGCGAGACCACCTGCTGGAGGCTGGGCCCGGCGACGTAACCGGTCGCCACCCAGGGGATCTCCGCGTCCGTGTCCGCGTCGAGCACCGGAGCCGTCCACGCGCCGCCGACCCGCCGCGCGGCCGCCACCTCCTGCCGGAACCGGTTCCTGAACTCCTCCTGCTCCGCGAGCTCTTCGCGGACCACCTTCACCGCGACCGTGCGACCGCGCTCCGAGCGCGCGAGATACACCTCGCCCATGCCGCCCGCGCCGAGCCGGCCGAGCAGCCGGTACGCGCCGATGCTCTGCATACCCTCCATGTCGCGCCACCCTCCCCCGGTATGTGTGCAACGAACTGAGAATAATGCGGACATACGACAGAGAGGGCCCCCGCGGGCCGAGCGGTTCCGTTCGTCGACGTACGTTGACGAACGGTGGCGCGGAGAGCGTGCCGCCGATCGTTAACCGTCGCCAAGCGCGGCGTTAACCCGGCCGTTCGTAGCGTCAGGGCCATGGACAACCTCCCACCCGCGGCGGAGCTCGGCGCCCATCTCGGCCTCGACCTGCTCGCCGTGACCCTGCTGACCTTCGGCATCTTCTACCCGCGGCACCGCAGGCGCGAGCTCGTGCCCGCTTATCTCGCGCTGAACGTCGCCCTGTTCGCGGTCGTCGCCGCGCTCGGCGACGTCGGCAAGGGCGGCGGGCTCGCCCTGGGCTTCGGCCTGTTCGGAGTGTTGTCGATCGTGCGGCTGCGCTCGGACGCGCTGCGGCACCAGGAAGTCGCGTACTACTTCGTGACGCTGGTCCTCGGGCTGTTGTGCGGGCTGCGCGCACTCGGCCTCGGCGTCACCACCGCGCTCGCCGCGCTGCTCGTCGTGGTCGTCCATGTGGCCGACCATCCGCGCCTGTACGCCCGTGACCGCCGGGCCGTCGTCACCCTTGACGCCGTGCACGTCGACGAGGACGCGCTGCGGGCCGAACTGGCGAGGCGCGTGGGGCGGCCGCATGGTTGGACCGTGCAGGAGATCGACTACGTACGCGACTTGATGGTCGTGGAAGTCCGATTCCGCCAGCCGGAGACCGGGGAACGATCGGAGGCGCCCATACGTACCTCTCGTACCCACAGGGGAGCTCATGACCGTCATGAGACTCGCAGTACGACGAAGACCGCAGCCGCCTATCACCAGGAGACCGTGTGATCCCCGCCGTACGCGCCATCGGGCGCGCCGCACTCGCCGCCAAGCCGTTGTCGCTCGATGAACTGAACAACAGGGCAGAGCTGTTGGCCCGCTACGACAACAGCTATCTGGTGCCGGTCGAGGTCTTCGAGGACTTCGCGGCGCTGCTGACCGACCCGCGCCGTCCCGAGGGCCCGTTCCGCTCGCTGTCGGTGAACGGCCGGCGCTGGTTCTCGTACAGATCGACCTATTACGACACCGCCGACCTGCGCACCTATCACGACCACCGGCAGGGCCGCCGACTCCGCTACAAGATCCGGGAGCGGCTCTACCAGGACACGGGGGAGCGGCAGTTCGAGATCAAGCTCAAGAACGGGCGGGGCGAGACCGTCAAGCACCGTCGCCGCCTGGAGAGCGAGGAGCGGCCGCTCGACGCCGCGCAGCAGGGCTTTCTCGCCGGTGTGCTCGGCGGGGCGTACGGCATCGAGGCGCCGGAGGCCCTCGAACCCTCGCTGGTCACGGACTACCAGCGCGCCACGTTCGTCGCCGACGGGCAGCGGATCACGTGTGACGCGGGGCTCGTGGTGCGGGATCTCTCCGATGGGCGGACGGTGCGGGCGGACGGGGGGCTTGTCCTCGTCGAGACCAAGACGCGCGGCTCCCTGACCGAGGCGGACCGCCTCCTCCACCGGTTCGGCGTGCGCACGGCCGAGTTCACGAAGTATTGCGGCGGATTCGCCGCGCTGCGTCCCGAGTTGGGCGTGAACCGGTGGTCGCGAGCGGTGCGCTCCGCGTTTCCCAGTGCCTACGCCTGAGCCTTCGGCACACGGCACCGGCGTGACGGCCTCGGGGCTCCGCCCCGGACCCCGCTGCTCAATCGCCGCAGGGGCTTGAAAAACCAAGCCCCTGCGGCGGGTGGGCAAATCAGGCCCCGCCGGCGATTGAGGCGCGAGGTCCGGGGCGGAGCCCCGAGGCGCTAACGCCGGTGCAGGTCAAGGCCACCGAAGCGTGACCACCGCTCCGCTCGCCGACGAGGCGAAGGAGACCGTGCCCCCGGTCTCCTCGGCCGTGCGCCGCACGATCGAGAGGCCGAGCCCCGTGGACCCGCCCCCGCTGGAGCCACGGGTCTCGGCCTCCGCCGGGAGACCGGGCCCGTCGTCCGCGACGACCAGCTCCGCCCCGGCACCGCCGTCCCCCCGTACGACGATCCGGAAGCCGATCCCCTGCGGCGTGTGGTCCAGCACGTTCCCGATCAACGCGTCGAGCGCCGCCACCAGCTCGTCCTCCGGCACCGGAACCGCCACCGCGACCTCCGGCACCGACACCTCCACGTCCCGCCCCTGATCCGTGGCGAGCGGCTCCCAGAAGTCCGCGCGCTCCCGTGCGACCGCCGCGAGGTCCGCCCCCGCCACCCCGCGGAGCGGCTTGCGGGCCTTGCGGATGACGTCGTCCACGCCCAGTTCGAGCGCCGCGACCCCCGCCGCGATCCGCTCCGCCTCCTCTGCGTCCCGCAGCCCCTCCGCGTCCAGGCGCAGCGCGGCGACGGGGGTGCGCAACCGGTGCGCGAGGTCCGCCGCGTTCTCCCGCTCGGCGGTGAGCAGCTCGTCGATCCGGGCCGCGAGATGGTTCAGCTCGGCGGCCACGGAACGCAGCTCCGGCGGCCCCTGGGGCTCGGCGCGGGCGGTCAGATCGCCGCCCGCGAGCCGGTCCGCCGTCCCGGCCAGCGCACGCGTCGCCCCGACGAGCCGCGCCCCGAGCCGGTCGGCGAGCAGCAGCCCGATGAGCACGAGCCCCAGCCCGATCCCGGCCAGCGTCAGCCACGACGAGAGCATCCCGTCGTACAGCTGCCGACCGGTCAGGCTCACCTGGACGACGGCCGTGCCGCCCTCCGCCCCCTGCACCGGCACCAGGACCTGACGGCCCCCGCCCGGCGGCTCGTACGTGAACGCGCGGCCCGCCCGCGCGAGGCGCACCGCGTCGGTGGCGGCGGCGGGGGCGCCGATCACCTTCCCGTCGGCGAAAATCAGCGAAGTGTCCGGCTGGGAGCCGGAGTTGACGCTCTCCACGGCCTGTTCCGCGGCCGCCCGCTCGTCCGGGCTGTGCAGCGTGGGGCCCATCGCGGCGGCCACCCACTGGGCGCGTGCGGTCGCCTCGGCGGTCGTCCGGTCCGCGGCGTGGCTGCGGGTGAGCAGGGTCAGCGGGACGAGCAGCGCGGTGAGGACGAGGGCGGTGGTGGCCGCGGTGAGCAGCAGCAGGGTGCGGCGCACTACGACGCCGCCCGGTCGTCGGGAGCCATCAGCTTCACACCCACCGTGCGTACGGTGTGCAGATAGCGCGGCGACTGCGCCGACTCGCCCAACTTCCGTCTCAGCCAGGACAGATGGACGTCGACGGTCTTGTCGGCGCCGCCCAGCGGCTGCTGCCACACCTCGGCGAGCAGCTCGCGGCGCGAGACGACCTGGCCGGGGCGGTGGGCGAGGTAGGCGAGCAGGTCGAACTCGCGCGGCGTCAGGTCGAGCGGCTGCCCGTCCAGCGTGATCTCGCGGGACGCGGGCGCGATCACGAGCCCGCCGACCGTGAGCGGCTCGTCGACGTCGCCGGGCAGCCCGAGGCGGCGCAGCACCGCCTTGATCCGGGCGTCCAACTGGGCCGCGCCGAACGGCTTCACGATGTAGTCGTCGGCCCCGTCCCCGAGCACCGCGACCATCTCCCCCTCCTCGTCGCGGGCCGTCGCCACGATCACCGGTACGTCGCTCACCGCGCGCAGCATCCGCAGTACTTGGGCGCCGTCCACATCGGGCAGGCCCAGGTCGAGCACGACCAGATCGGGCCGGTCGGTGACGGCGGCGTCGAGGCCGGCCATGCCGGTGGCCGCGGTGGCGACGGCGTGACCCCGGTCGCGCAGGGCACGGACCAGGGCGTTCCGCAGGGCGGGATCGTCTTCGACGACCAGGAGATGTGGCATTTGATCACTTAATCAAGCCCGCAGTTGGACGAGAGGCGGCGGGGTCCGGGCAGAGCCCCGGGAGCGCAACGCCGAGGTGCTGCGGCTGTCAGTCGTCCTCGTCGTCAGGTTCCGCGGTCCGTGTGACCCGAGGAGTGCCGGAGGCTCCGTCGCACCGGATCTCGTAGTGCCGGTCCGGGCTGTCGTCGTCGGAGGGCTCCGCCTCGATCCGGGCCACCCGTCCCGGGCCGCGTACGACGTCGTCATCGATCTCGTAGCCGTCGGCCGGGCTCCACGCCACCAGGTACACGCTGCCGTCCGTCCCGCACTCGACCGTCGCGGAGCCGCCCGTGAAGCGGAGCGTGCGGCGCTGGTCGGCGGGGGCCGGGGCGGCGGAGGAGGAGCCGGCGCGGGGCGTCGTGGCCTGCGCGGACGCCAGGGCGCGGTGCACCGCGGCGTCGTCGAGCGGATGGCCGTGCGTGCCGGTCTCGGCGTTCGCGTCGGAGCCCGCCAACTGCCAGGCGCCGAGGGCGCCCGCGGTGGTTCCCACGGCGACCCACGCCGCGGTCACGGCGACGTTGCGCCAACGGTGCGCGTTCGGCTTTCTCATGCGGACCAGCCTGCCCGACGGTTTCCTAACGCCACGCTAAAAGCAGCTCAGGAGGGGTCCCGGAACGGGCACGACGGGGGCGGGCCGGGACGGGGCGACAGACTGTCGGGTTCGACGGCGTCCCACAGACAGGACGCCGATGGTGTGCCGGTACGGCGCCCCTTTACCCTCGGCCCCATGACCCCTCAGCCGAATCCCCAGGTCGGCGCCGCCGTGAAGGCCGCGGACCGCAAGCACGTCTTCCACTCCTGGTCCGCACAGGAGCTGATCGACCCGCTGGCCGTCGCCGGCGCCGAAGGCTCCTACTTCTGGGACTACGAAGGAAACCGCTACCTCGACTTCACCTCCGGCCTCGTCTACACGAACATCGGGTACCAGCACCCGAAGGTCGTCGCGGCGATCCAGGAGCAGGCCGGGAAGATGACGACCTTCGCCCCCGCCTTCGCCATTGAGTCGCGCTCCGAGGCCGCACGCCTCATCGCCGAGCGCACCCCCGGCGACCTCGACAAGATCTTCTTCACCAACGGCGGCGCCGACGCCGTCGAGCACGCCCTGCGGATGGCCCGCCTGCACACGGGCCGCCCGAAGGTGCTCTCCGCGTACCGCTCGTACCACGGCGGCACCCAGCAGGCCATCAACGTCACCGGTGACCCGCGCCGCTGGGCCAGCGACACCGGCACCGCCGGTGTGACCCGCTTCTGGGCGCCGTTCCTGTACCGCTCCCGTTTCTACGCGGAGACGGAGGAGCAGGAGTGCGAGCGCGCCCTTGAGCACCTGGAATCCACGATCCAGTTCGAGGGCCCGTCGACGATCGCCGCGATCATCCTGGAGACGGTCCCGGGCACGGCGGGCATCATGCTGCCGCCGAAGGGCTACCTCGCGGGCGTCCGCGAGCTCTGCGACCGCTACGGCATCGTCTTCATCCTGGACGAGGTCATGGCGGGCTTCGGCCGTACGGGAAAGTGGTTCGCGGCCGACCTGTACGACGTGACGCCGGACCTCATGACCTTCGCGAAGGGCGTGAACTCGGGGTACGTCCCGCTGGGCGGCGTCGCGATCTCCTCCGCCATCGCGGAGACGTTCGCGAAGCGCCCCTACCCGGGCGGCCTCACGTACTCCGGCCACCCGCTGGCCTGCGCGGCGGCCGTCGCCACCATCAACGTGATGGAGGAGGAGGGCATCGTCGAGCACGCCGCGAAGCTCGGCTCCGAGGTCATCGAGCCGGCCCTCCGCGACCTCGCCGAGCGGCACCCGTCGGTGGGCGAGGTGCGCGGCGTCGGCATGTTCTGGGCCCTGGAGCTCGTACGTGACCGCTCCACGCGGGAGCCGCTGGTGCCGTACAACGCGGCCGGTGAGGCGAATGCCCCGATGGCCGCGTTCGGCGCCGCCGCCAAGGCGAACGGCCTCTGGCCCTTCATCAACATGAACCGCACCCACGTGGTCCCGGCCCTCAACATCACGGAGGCCGAGGCCAAGGAGGGCCTCTCCGCGCTGGACGCTGCGCTGGCTGAGGCGGACCACCACGTGGCGTGATCCCACGGGGACCGGGTGACCGGGGTCCGGGTGGCCCGGATCGGGTGGCGGATCCGGGCGACCGGAACCGCCGGGTGCCGGGTGCCGGGTCCGGGTGGCCCCGGTCCGGGTGGTCCGGGGCCAGGGTGGGATCGGGTGACCGGGGGCCGGGTGTGTTCCAGGGTTGGCCGTGTGTGGCCGCCTGCCCGGGGCTCGGCCGGTTCCCCCGCCCCTCTCCCACCCACCCGCCCCCTCCGGGGGCTCCGGTCAGGAGCCCCCGCCCGGCTCCCGCCACCGCGATCGGTGCCAGGCTTGATCCCTGAGGGCTGTGCCCTCAACCTTCTGTCGCCGCCAGGCTCGTGCCTGCCGGCACGTCTACGTAAGGCTTCCGACGGCCTACAGCTCACCTGGGCGATCACGCCGCCGCGCGGCAACCTTGCGGAGCCCCGGTGCCGAGTGGCCATCACGATGAGCATCGACCTCGACGAAACCCCGGTGCGGCGCAACGGGCCCTGCCCCGCTCGGGGCTGGAGCCCCCGGAGGGGGCGGGTGGTGGGAGCTGAGCGGGGAGCGGCGCAGCTGGCGAGGCACGGTGCCGCGAACCGGTGCCATAGGCGCTGCCCTGGAACCCCGACGCCGCGCATCGACCTCGACAGGCGTCGACCCCGACGAGCCTGCAAAGCCCCGGTGCGGAGTGGCCGTCACCAGGGGCGTCGGCCTCGGGGAAACCCCGGGCCTCGGTGCGGCGCAATAGGCACTACCCCGCCTCGGGCTGGAGCCCTCGGAGGGGGCGGGTGGGTGGGAGATGGGCGCCGCCCCGGCGCAGCCCCAGGCCCCCGGCCTCGCGTATCAGTACCGTCGGGCGCCGCCCCGGCGCAGCCCCAGGCCCCCGGCCTCGCGTATCAGTACCGTCGGGCGCCGCCCCGGCTCAGCCCCAGGCCCCCGGCCTCGCGTATCAGTACCGTCGGGCGCCGCCCCGGCGCAGCTCCCAGGACCCCGGCCCCGCGCACCGTGCCGACGGGCCCCGCCCCGCACCCACCGACGACCCCGACCCCGCCCCCGCCCCACCCCCGGCAGGGCCCCGCAGGCGTAATCTGACCAGCCACACCAGACCGCACGACCACGCCAGCCGAACCGGGGGACCCGACCCGTGCCCGCTCAAGACGGCCCCGCCGTCACCCGTTCCACCCTGCGCCAGCAGATCGCGGACGCGCTGCGCGACGAGATCCTGGCGGGACGCCTCAGCCCCGGCCAGGAGTTCACCGTCAAGGAGATCGCCGAGGGATACGGGGTGTCGGCCACCCCCGTCCGTGAGGCCCTCGTCGACCTGTCCGCCCAGGGCCTGCTCGACTCCGCGCAGCACCGCGGCTTCCGCGTCCACGAGTACTCGCTCCCGGACTACCGGGCGATGATCGAGGCCCGCAGCCTCGTCGCGGACGGTATCTTCCGCGGCCTGTCCGCCGACCCGTCCCGCGCCCCGCAGACCGCCGAGGACCTCTCCGGCGTCCGCCGCCGCGGCGAGGAGGCGGCCCGTGCCGCCCGGGGCGGCGACCTGAACGTCCTCATCGGCTACGACCTGCGTTTCTGGCGAGAGCTGTCCGCCCTCTTCGGCAACCCGTACCTCTCCGACTTCTTCCACCGCCTGCGCGTCCAGTCCTGGATGTGCGCGGTCCCGCACTTGCGCGCCGCTGGCGACCTCCGGGGCCGGCTGTGGTCGGGCCACTGCGAACTCGTCGACGCGCTCGTGGACCGCGACCCCGATGCCGCGCAGGCGCTCGTCGACTCGTACAACGACGACTCGCTCTCCTTGATCGAGGCTCTGACAGGCGCGTGAGCGGGTACAGCGAGGACAACGGGTCGTCGCAAGACAGGTCAACCCTGACCCGCGGCGCACTACCCTGAAGACGACGCCGATACCGTCCACCGCGCCGGAGCACTCCGGAGCACTGAGGAGCCCCCTTGGCCTGTGACCTGTGGCTCGTCCCCCTGGTCGACGTGCTGTGCCACAGCCCCGACAATCCGTTCGCCGAGGAACTCGCGCTCTACGACAAAGCGTTGAACGAGGCAGGACTGCCACCGGTGCCGGTGCACGCGTACATGCCGGGCCTGTCCGGGGACGTGGCCCCGATCGCGGGATTCGACTACGACGCGCTGCACTTCCTGCGCCGGGCGTACCTGCTGCAGATCTGCGGCCTCGCCGTGACACCGGTCGACGAACTGGGCGGTGACTACGAGCAGTTGCTGGAGATGTTCGAGTCGACGGCCCAGAGTTCCCATCTGGTCTGGCACTACGACCACGCGGGCGCGTACGTCCCCGTGGACTTCGCCGAACCGTTGTCCAACGACGAACTCCTGGCGGGGGGCGGCCCGTTGGGCTCGTCCCATACGCTGTTGCGGGAGCTGGAGTTCGTGGCCCCTGCGATCGGCATCGATCCGGCCAATCCGCCGCAGCCACCGGCTCCGCCTGTCGCGCCGACGTCGCTGGAGGAACCGGCGGCGGCCGGGCCGCTGGACGACAATCCGTTCGCCCGGGAGCGGCACGTGTGGCTCGGCCTTCATCAGGCGGCCACCCGGAGTCTGGCCCAGAGCTCCATGCTCATCTTCAGCTGACCGGACCTGTTGCGGTCGGCCGTCCCCCGGCCTCGGGGCTCCGCCCCGGACCCCGCGCCTCAATCGCCGGCGAGGCTTGATCTGCCCCCGGAGCGAGGGCCTACCGCGGCTCCGGCGGGCGTTGTCGCGGCATGTTAGGCCTGGTGCCCGGCGGCAGCGGGAAGCGGCTGCTGGGCTGGTCCGCGGGGCGGGACGCCGGGACGGTGGACTGCATGGTCAGCGGTGCGGGGCCGGACTTGAACTCCACCATCCAGTCCGCCGTCTCCGCCCGCACCAGCTCCGTCACGTCGTCCGAGAACCGCCGCAGCACCCCGAGGCACCGCTCCGCCGCCTCGCTGGCCGTCCCCTCGGTGGGGCCGAGGACCTCGCGTACGTTCTCCGAGGCCCAGTCGAACTGAAGGACCTGAAGGCGCCGCTGTACGGCCTGCGCCGTGGCCACGTCCCGTATCCAGCCGGACGTCAGTCCGAAGTAGCGGTCGCACGCGACGCACGCCACCGCCAGCAGCAGTGAGAGATACCCCCAAGGGGCCGCGCCGCCGAGGACGCCCGTCAGGTCGAGCAGGGGGAGCACTCCGCCGCAGACCGCGCCGAGCACCGTGCCCGCGCGCAGCGCCCGCGCGGCCCGCCGCTTCCACACGCGGTCGGAGAGGTACCAGTCCGCCGTGGTCAGGGCGCCCTTCTCGACCCAGCGGTACAGCTCGTCGAGCCGCTCGGCCGGTTCGCCCCAGTCGCCGAGCGGGAGCGCGCGGCCGGTGAGATCGCCCTGCCGGGGAACCTGCTTGCCGCGGCTGCCCCGGTCGCCGTTCTCGCCCGCGCCCGCCCCCTCCTGGGGTGCACCTTCGGGCTGCATCTCCGGCTGACTCACCCGGAACTCCCTCGACAGATCACGGCTGGGGCCAGGCCCCGCACGGGTCGTCGGTGCCTGATGTGCAGCATCTTCCTACCGCCCAATGGGTGGCCGAACCCCAGGTTTCACCGGATCTCCGCCCGGAAGTGGTTCCGCATCAGGTATAGAAAGCAACCCATCTCACTCGAAAGAGTGCAGAGCGGAAATGCGGCCCCGCATGCCCCGGGAGGCTTCAGGTCACCGGGGCGGGCGGCCCCCCGACCACGTAGGCTCGGATCCAGGGGCACCGGCGGACAACCGCAGACATACGCCCCGCCCCGACGACGTGCAACGGACCGGAACAGGAGCTGATCGTGATCCCCGGTGGTGGCCAGCCCAATATGCAGCAGCTGCTCCAGCAGGCCCAGAAGATGCAGCAGGACCTCGCGCAGGCTCAGGAGGAGCTGGCGCAGACCGAGGTCGAGGGCCAGGCCGGCGGCGGTCTGGTCAAGGCGACGGTGACCGGTGGCGGTGAGCTGCGCAATCTCGTGATCGACCCGAAGGCGGTCGACCCGGAGGACACCGAGACCCTCGCCGACCTGGTGGTCGCGGCGGTGCAGGCGGCGAACGAGAACGCGCAGAACCTCCAGCAGCAGAAGCTCGGCCCGCTCGCCCAGGGACTCGGTGGCGGTGGTGGCATTCCGGGTCTCCCCTTCTGACCCCGCCGCCAACTACCGTACGTACCAAGCGACAACCGTAAGCAGCAGGAAGGCAATCCGTGTACGAAGGCGTGGTCCAGGACCTCATCGACGAGCTGGGCAGGCTGCCCGGCGTCGGTCCCAAGAGCGCGCAGCGGATCGCCTTCCACGTGCTGCAGGCGGAGCCCACCGACGTACGGCGGCTCGCGCAGGCGCTGATGGAGGTCAAGGCGAAGGTCCGCTTCTGCGCGACGTGCGGCAACGTCGCGCAGGAGGAGCTGTGCAACATCTGCCGCGACCAGCGGCGGGACGGTTCCGTGATCTGTGTCGTGGAGGAGCCCAAGGACGTCGTGGCCATCGAGCGCACCCGTGAGTTCCGCGGGCGGTACCACGTGCTCGGCGGCGCGATCAGCCCGATCGAGGGCGTGGGCCCGGACGATCTGCGGATACGGGAACTTCTCGCGCGGTTGGCAGACGGGACGGTCACGGAGCTGATCCTGGCCACCGACCCGAACCTGGAGGGCGAGGCCACGGCGACGTACCTCGCCCGCATGATCAAGCCCATGGGCCTGAAGGTCACCCGCCTGGCCAGCGGCCTCCCCGTCGGGGGCGACCTGGAGTACGCGGACGAGGTGACCCTCGGCCGCGCCTTCGAGGGGAGAAGACTCCTAGATGTCTAAGACGCCACAGCAGACGACGACGAAGGCGCCGGCGGCCCAGCAGCCGTCGACGCCCGACGCGGTCACGCTGCACTCCACGACCCAGGACCCCGACGACTTCGCCGTTCAGATCTCGGATCAGATCGAGTCGTTCGTCGTGGCCGTGACCGAGATCGCCAAGGGCGACGAGCCGGACTCGGCGGTGCCCTTCCTGCTGCTCGAGGTATCCCAACTGCTGCTCGCGGGCGGCCGGTTGGGTGCGCACGAGGACATCCTCCCGGACGAGCGCTACGAGCCGGACCTGGGTGCCGAGCCGGACATGGACGACCTGCGCGAGCGGCTCGCCGCGATGCTCGACCCGGTCGACGTGTACTCGGAGGTCTTCGACCCGTACGAGCCGCGCAAGGCGCCGGTCGCCGCGCGGATCTCGGACGACCTGGCGGACGTCGTCTCCGATCTGCGGCACGGCATGGCGCACTACCGCGCGGGCCGGATCACCGAGGCGCTGTGGTGGTGGCAGTTCTCGTACTTCTCCAACTGGGGCTCGACGGCCTCGGCGACGCTTCGCGCCCTGCAGTCCCTGGTGGCCCACGTCCGCCTCAACCAGCCGCTCGAGGACCTCGACGGCCTCGACACGGACGAGGACCTCTCGGCGGCCGAGGGCACGCTCGAGGAGGAGGCGGGCCAGGTCATGGCGGAGGAGATCGCGGGCCCCCTGGGGCTCCGTCCGGTGAAGTGACACGGATGTGACCCGCCCCACTTTCCCGGTTGCTCCGGCGGAAGCCGGGAATGCGCTTGTCCGGAGCGGCCGGACGTCGGCAAACGGAAACCTGGTGATCAGGTCGTGGGCGGGACATCTCACGATGTGATATAGCCGGGGCGGATTTCGGCCGCTCGTTAAACTGAGCCGACCGCAGTACGCATACGTACATGTGGTGACAGACGGACTGAGCGAGGAGCGCACGTGGGCCTTGTCGTGCAGAAGTACGGAGGCTCCTCCGTTGCAGATGCCGAGGGCATCAAGCGGGTCGCCAAGCGAATCGTCGACGCCAAGAAGAACGGCAACCAGGTTGTCGTTGTGGTGTCCGCGATGGGCGACACGACGGATGAGTTGATCGATCTCGCCGGACAGGTATCTCCGATTCCTGCCGGGCGCGAATTCGACATGCTGCTGACCGCCGGAGAGCGGATCTCCATGGCCTTGCTGGCGATGGCGATCAAAAACCTGGGTCACGAGGCCCAGTCGTTCACGGGCAGTCAGGCCGGTGTCATCACCGACTCGGTCCACAACAAAGCACGGATCATCGACGTCACCCCGGGGCGCATCCGGACCTCGATCGACGAGGGCAACATCGCCATCGTCGCCGGGTTCCAGGGCGTCAGCCAGGAGGGCAAGAACATCACGACCCTGGGTCGTGGTGGGTCCGACACCACCGCTGTCGCCCTCGCCGCCGCGCTCGACGCCGAGGTCTGCGAGATCTACACGGACGTCGACGGCGTGTTCACCGCCGACCCGCGCGTCGTGAAGAAGGCGCGGAAGATCGACTGGATCTCCTTCGAGGACATGCTGGAGCTCGCCAGCTCCGGGTCGAAGGTGCTGCTCCACCGCTGCGTGGAGTACGCCCGTCGGTACAACATCCCGATCCATGTCCGCTCCAGCTTCAGTGGGCTGCAGGGCACGTGGGTCAGCAACGAGCCGATCGAGAAGAACCAGCAAGGGGAAAAGGGCGTGGAGCAGGCCATCATCTCCGGTGTCGCGCACGACACCTCCGAGGCGAAGATCACCGTCGTCGGGGTACCGGACAAGCCGGGCGAGGCCGCGAAGATCTTCCGGGCCGTCGCGGACGCCCAGATCAACCTCGACATGATCGTGCAGAACGTGTCGGCCGCCTCCACCGGGCTGACCGACATCTCCTTCACGCTCCCCAAGGCCGAGGGCCGCAAGGCCATCGACGCCCTGGAGAAGCAGAAGGCGAGCGTCGGCTTCGAGTCGCTGCGCTACGACGACCAGATCGCCAAGATCTCCCTCGTCGGCGCCGGCATGAAGACGAACCCGGGCGTCACGGCCGGCTTCTTCGAGGCGCTCACCGACGCGGGCGTGAACATCGAGCTGATCTCGACCTCCGAGATCCGCATCTCGGTCGTCACGCGTGAGGAAGAGGTGAACGAGGCGGTGCGCGCCGTGCACTCCGCCTTCGGTCTCGACTCGGACTCCGACGAGGCCGTGGTCTACGGGGGCACCGGCCGCTGATGGCCGAAGTCTCCGCCAGGCGTCCGACGCTCGCGGTCGTGGGAGCGACCGGGAGCGTCGGCGCCGTTCTGCTGCAGATCCTTTCGCAGCACGCGGACATCTGGGGCGAGATCCGGCTCGTGGCCTCCGAGCGTTCGGCGGGGCGCAAGCTCACCGTGCGCGGCGAGGAGGTCGAGGTCGTCGCGCTGACGGAGTCCGTCTTCGACGGGGTCGACGTCGCGATGTTCGACGTGCCCGTCGCGGTGGCCGCGCAGTGGGCGCCGATCGCCGCCGCCAAGGGCGTCGTCGTGGTGGACAACTCGCCGGCCTTCCGGATGGACCCCGACGTACCGCTCGTCGTGCCCGAGGTGAATCCGCACGCCGCGCGCGTGCGGCCGCGCGGCATCATCGCCAACCCCAACTGCACGACGCTGTCGATGATCGTGGCGATCGGGGCGCTGCACGCCGAGTTCGGCCTGCGCGAGCTGGTCGCGTCCAGCTATCAGGCGGTGAGCGGGGCGGGCCGCGCCGGGGTCGAGACGCTGCGCGCGCAGCTCTCCCTCGTGGCCGGTTCGGAGCTCGGTACGACGCCCGGCGATCTGCGCCGCGCCGTCGGCGAGCGGACGGGGCCGTTCCCGGAGCCCGTCGCCCTCAATGTCGTGCCGTGGTCGGGCGATCTGTGCGAGGACGGCTGGTCGACGGAGGAGATGAAGGTGCGGGACGAGTCCCGCAAGATCCTCGGGCTGCCGGACCTGAAGGTCGCGGTCACGTGCGTGCAGGTGCCCGTCGTCACCACGCACTCCCTCACCGTCCACGCCCGCTTCCAGAGCGAGGTCACCGTGGACCGGGCGCGCGAGATCATCGCGACCGCGCCGGGCGTCGTGCTCTTCGACAATCCGGCCGCCGGTGAATTCCCCACGCCGGCCGACGCGGTGGGCACCGATCCGACGTGGGTGGGCCGTGTGCGGCGTTCGCTCGACGATCCGGCCGGGCTCGAACTCTTCGTGTGCGGGGACAATCTGCGCAAAGGTGCGGCTTTGAACACCGCGCAGATCGCCGAGCTGGTGGCGGCCGAGCTCGCCGCGATGTGAGCTGCGGCTCTTTCCGTGCCCGCGATGCGGGCATCCTCTTCCCAATCGTGCGTCCGGCCATAAGATTCTGTGTGAGTTTTGTGTAAGGCGTTTCCCTCCCCGTCCTGCAACCGCGCGCAGGGCGGGGAGCGTCTTTGCGGTCGCCCTACGGAGGCGTCGACCGGCATCGGGCATACGGGGCATAGGGGAAGAGTGGTGCGCATGTCGGCATTCGAGACGGCGTCATCGGTGGGGATGACGAGGTCTGTCGCAAACGGGGCGCCGGACGCGTACAACCCTGACGGGGGGAAGCTTGTCCAACAGGCGTGGCAGAAGTACTGGACTTCACAGCGGTACGGGCGCCGGGCGCGGCCGTCCTTCGACCGCCCCTCGCACCCCTTGGAACCCGGCGTGTCCGGGCGGCCGGCGGCATGCCGGTGATCGCCCCCATGCCAGCGGCGCGTCCGGCGCGCATTCCGGCACAGGGTGCTGACGAGTCGATGACGCAGGCCGGTACCTCCGTCGACCATCTCACCGAGACCTATCGCGCCCATTACCGCTCCCTGTTGGGGCTCGCGGCGCTGCTTCTCGACGACACCGCCTCCTGCGAGGACGTCGTGCAGGAAGCGTTCATCCGCGTGCACTCCGCGCGCAAGCGCGTCCGCGACCCCGACAAGACGCTCGCGTACCTGCGGCAGACCGTCGTCAATCTGTCGCGGTCCACGCTGCGCCGCCGCATCCTCGGCCTGAAGCTGCTCACCAAGCCGATGCCGGACATGGCGAGCGCGGAGGAGGGCGCGTACGACCTCCTGGAGCGGGACGCCCTGAAGAAGGCGCTGCGCGGGTTGCAGCGACGCCAGCGCGAGGTCCTCGTCCTGCGATACTTCGCGGACATGACGGAGGCGCAGGTGGCCGAGTCCCTCGGGATATCGCTGGGGTCGGTCAAGGCGTACGGATCGCGCGGGATCGCGGCGCTGCGCGTCGCCATGGAGGAGCCGGCATGAACCACCATCTCGACGGCGGCCCGGGCCGGGCGGCCGACGAAGTGCGTGAGGCAGACGAGCGCTCCCCGGACTCCGCCGAGGCCGAAGGGTTCGGTGACGACGAACTCGCGGTGCGGCGGATGATGCGGCAGGCCGTCGCGGACCTCGAACCCTCGGAGCAGGCCCTCGACGAGCTGCACCGTGCCGTGCCCGCCCGCCGGGCGCGCAAGCGGCAGGCCGCCGTGGGAGCGATCGCCGTGGGTGTGTTCGCGGCGATGGCGGTGCCCGCGGTGCTGCACGTGACGAACCCCGACTCCGCCGGCGACCGGCCGTCCATCGCGGGCAACAGCAGCGACGCCACGCACGGCGGGGCGACCTCGGGCACGGCGTCCGGGGGCGCCGGGCAGAGCGAGTCGGGCAAGCCCTCGCACGCCAAGGACAAGAGCAAGGGCGCCAAGAAGGACAAGAAGGGCGACGGCCGCAAGGCCTCGGGCGGCGCCACCGCGGGGGCCGACCCCGCGTCCACGGCGGCCGCCACCTCGCCGACCTGCGAGGCGAGCGAGCTGGGCAGGCCGCAGGCCACCGTCGGCGCGCCCGACGGTACCGGCAAGGTCTACGGCTCGTTCCGCGTCTCGAACGTCTCGGCCTCCAACTGCACGGTGGACAGCGCCGGGTCCGTGGTCACCGTCGCGCAGGGCGCGGCCGATCCGGCCAAGGTGAGCGTCGTCGACCACACCTCCGGCGACGGGTCCGGGCTGCCCGATCCGTCGACCGAGCCGAGCCAGGTGATCCTCGGACCGGGCAAGGCGTACGAGGTGCGGTTCGCGTGGGTGCCGTCCGCGTCCTGCTCCGCGACGGGCGGGAGCAGCGGGGGCAGTGGTGGCGGCGACCCGTCCCCGTCGCCGACGCCGACCGGGGACGCGTCGGACGGCGGGGACGCCACGACCGGCACGGACCCTCAGACGACCACGCAGCTCGGGTCGGACGGGGGGGCGGAGGGCAGCGTGGCCGTGTCCCACACGGCGGAACCGGGCGCCCCGACCGCGGCGACCACGATCTCGAACGCGTGCGAGGGCACGCTCTACCGAACGGGCCTGCTGCCGGCGTCCTGATCCGCCGCTCTCGGGGCTCCGCCCCGGACCCCGCTGCTCAATCGCCGCAGGGGCTTGATAATGCGGATAATTCAGCCCAAGGTGAGAAAATCAAGCCCCGCCGGCGATTGAGGCGCGGGGCCCGGGGCGGAGCCCCGTGGCGTAGGGACGGTCGAGCGCAACAGGTGGCGCGGCTAGACGGACGCCCCGGTCTCCGCCGAAAGCTCCGGTTCCGCGATCCCCAGTTCCGCATCCCGGAGGGCCTCCGCCTCGCGGCGCACCAGGCGGAACCACATGAACACCACGAACCCGGCGAACACGAACCACTCACCCGTGTACCCGAGGTTCTGGAACGCCTTGAGGTCGAGCCCGCTGCCCTCGGGCGCCGTGGCCGGCACCGCGGTCATCCCGGAGTCCGCCTTGTCGAGCGTGACCCACCCGTCGTACACGTCGTACGGCACCAGGTTCACCAGCGACGCCGCGCTGATCACGCCGACCTGCCCGGCGGGCAGCCCACCCGCGGTGGTCACCCCGCTGGAGGTCGGCGACTCCGAGGCCTGGAGCGCCCCGACGACCTTGACCTCACCCTTCGGCGCGGCCGGCGCCTTCGCGGCGGACGCCTTGCCGGGCAGCCACCCGCGCACCACCGGCAGCGCCTTCCCCGTGCCCTCGACCTTGAGGAGCGTCACGACGTAGAAGCCGCCGCGCTCGCCGAGGTCCCGCTGGGGCACCAGGAGCTGCTTGCCGTAGTGCCCGGTCGCCGTGGCCCGCTTCCCGGACGTCTTCTGGTCCACGGGCAGCAGCGAGTCGAGCGGCTGCGGCGCCGCCTTCTCGTTGACCTGCGACTGCTTGGCCGCGGACTGGTGGTCCTGCACCCGGCCCTCGAAACGACTGAGCTGCCACGAGCCCATGAAGATGCACACGGGGATCGCGAGCAGGACGAAGATGTTGATCCCCCACCAGCGCGGGGTCAGGAGGAACCGGTACACACACCCACGGTACGGCTCCGCCGCGAGAACCTGGCCACCGCCCCGGCCTACCGATGCCGGACCCCGCTGCTCAATCTCCCCCGGACTCCGTCCGGGGGTACCCCTTGCAGGGGCTTGACAGAGGCAAGTGGCGCTTCGCGAAGTCCAGTTCGAGCGCGACCTGCTTGATGCGCTCCTCGACGACGAGCGAGCCGTGCCCCGCGTCGTACCGGTACACCTCGTGCACCGCGTCGCGCGCCGCGAGCCGGTCCACGTAGTTGTCGATCTGCTGGAGCGGGCACCGCGGGTCGTTGACCCCCGCCGAGATGTAGACGGGCGCCTTCACGTCGTCGACGTACGTGATCGGCGACGAGACGCGGAACCGCTCCGGCACCTCCTCGGGGGACCCGCCGAACAGCGTCCGGTCCAGCGCCTTGAGCGCCTCCATCTCGTCCTCGTACGCCGTCACGTAGTCCGCGACCGGCACCGCGGCGAGGCCCACGGCCCACGCACCGGGCTGCGTGCCGACGCCGAGCAGCGTCAGATAGCCGCCCCAGGAGCCGCCCGCGAGGACGAGGCGCTCCGGGTCGGCGAGCCCGGAGGAGACGGCCCACTCGCGCACGGCCGCGATGTCCTCCAGCTCGATCAGGCCGACGCGGTGCTTGAGCGCGTCCGTCCACTCCCGTCCGTACCCGGTGGAGCCCCGGTAGTTGACCCGGACCACCGCGTACCCGTGGTCGACCCAGGCCGCCGGGCCCGCCGCGAACGCGTCGGAGTCGTGCCAGGTCGGCCCGCCGTGGATCTCGAAGACGGTGGGCAGCGGCCCCGCGGGGGCGTCGGCCGGCTTCTGTACGAGGGCGTGGATGCGGCCGCCGGGGCCCTCCACCCACACGTCCTCGACGGGCACGGAGGCCGGGGCCTTCATGCCGGGCGGGTCGAGGACGACCTCACCCGTGGTGGAGCGGACGACCGACGGCTCGGCGGCCGACGACCACAGGTACTCGACACTGCCATCGGGCCGCGCGGAGGCGCCCGAGACCGAGCCGACCGGGGTGTCGACCTTCGTCAGTGCGCCCGTCGCGAACTCGTAGCGCCACAGCTCGCCGCGGGCCTCGAATTCATGCACGACGAGCAGCGCCGAGCCGTCCGGGTACCACTCCGCCGACACGTCGCCCGGCAGGTCGAGCGCCAGGTCGGTCTCCTCGCCGGTGGCGACGTCCCAGACCATCGGCTCCCAGCGGCCGCGCCGCTGGTGCCCGACGAGCAGCCGGGTGTCGCCGGTCACGGGCGCGAAGCCGAGCACTTCGAGGCCGAGGTCCTCGGTGCCGCCCTTGGAGTCGTCGAGCTCCGCGAGCGTCGAACCGTCGAGCCGGAGCACGCGCAGCGCCCCGTGCATCGCGTCGCCGTGCTCGGTGTGCTCGATCGCGATCAGCGTCCCGTCGTGCGACAGGTCGCCGACGCCCGCCGACTCGCGATGCCGGTAGATCTCGACGGGTTCGTCGGAGCCGGGGCGCACCACGTGGATCGTCGTGCCGTCGTCGTCCGTGGAGCAGCCGATCACCGCCGTGTGCCCGTCGCGCCCGAGGGCGAGGCCCGCGGGGTAGGACGGCGCGAGGCCGGGAACCGCCTCGGCGTCCTCGCCGCCCGCGAAGGGCTGGCGCAGCCAGTTCCCGAACTCGTCCCCGTCCGTGTCGTTGAACCACCAGATCCACGCGCCGTCGGGCGTGAGCACGCCGTCCGTCGTCCCGTTCGCCCGGTCCGTCGCGCGCCGCTGCTCGCCCGTGGCCCGGTCCCAGGCGTACAGCTCGTACGTCCCCGTCGCGTTCGACACGAACAGGGAGCGGTCCGGCGCGTCCTCGGCCCAGTCGGGCAGCGAGACGCGCGGTGCCCGGAACCGCTTCTCCCAGTCGGGCATGGACTCGGTGGCAGGCGACGTGACCCCGTTGCTCTCAGTCATGGCCCCAGTGTGCCTGGCCCCGCCGACAATGCGCCGGGGAGCGGACGCGGCCCGACCGGAATGGTGCTTTCCGAGGGGAGCGGCCGGGCCGGCCTTCGCAGGTGCTCCCGCTGTAGTGCGCCTGCACGCCGTCTTCGACAGCGCCCGGGAGTGGGATGAAGAGCACCGACGCAATTCATCCGCGCCACCGTGCGTGCGCCGACGGTGAAGCGAATGTACGCCTGAGCGCCCCGGCCCGGAACAGCCTTCGCGCATATATGTGCGAGTGGTTTCGGCGGCCGTGCCCGAGGGCCCCGGGCCGCCGAAAACCCCTGCCCCTACGTGAGCCCGTGCCTCCTGGCCACCATCCGTTCGGCCGCCGCGCGGGGCAGCGCCCGGCGCAGCGCGAACACGAGCGGGGCGCCGCTGCCCACGGCGTACAGCGGCCTCGGCCGCCCCGCCTCGATCGCGGAGACGATCTTCGCGGCGACCTTCTCGGCCGAGATCCCGTGCGCCTCATTGGAGTTGAGGGCGGCGAGCATCGTGTCGTAGGCGGCGCGGAAGGGCGAGTCCTTCGCCACGTACTGGGTGCGCCGCTCGCTGATGCCGGTGGCGATGGAGCCCGGCTCGACCGTCGTGATCCCGACACCGTATGGGGCGTACTCGCGCCGCGCCGCGTTCGCGAAGCCCTTGATCGCGGCCTTCGACGCGACGTACGAGGACCGGTAGGCGAGCGGGAAGCTGGCCAGCATCGAGCCGACCATCACCACCCGGCCGCGCCGCCGCTCCCGCATCCCCGGCAGCAGCAGCTGCGACAGCCGCACCGCCCCGAAGACGTTCAGCTGGAACAGCCGGCGCACCGCGTCCATCGGCAGCTCCTCGAACGGGCCGCTCTGCGATTCCCCGGCGTTGTTGACGAGCACGTCGACCTCGCCCACCGACCGCGCGAGGGTCTCGATGCTCTCCTCGTCCGCGAGGTCGAGCGGCAGATACTCCACGCCCGGCACCGGGGAGACGACCTTCCGGGGGTCCCGGCTCGTCCCGTACACCTTGTAGCCGCGCTTCAGGAGCGCCGCCGCGACCGCCGCCCCGATGCCCGACGAGGCCCCCGTCACCAGGGCCGTGCCCCGCGTACTCACGCCAGGCTCCGGGCGAGCGCGCGCCCTGCGGCGCGGCCGGAGAAGATGCAGCCGCCGAGGAAGGTCCCTTCGAGCGCGTTGTACCCGTGCACGCCGCCCCCGCCGAACCCGGCGACCTCCCCGGCCGCGTAGAGCCCTTCGAAGACGGACTTGTCGGGCCGCACGACCTGCGAGTCGAGGTTGGTCTCCAGACCGCCGAGCGTCTTGCGGGTCAGGACGTGCAGCCGTACGGCGATCAGCGGGCCCTGCGCCGGGTCGAGGAGGCGGTGCGGCTTGGCGACGCGGGTGATGCGGTCGAAGAGGTACGAGCGGGCGTTGCGGATCGCCATCATCTGGAGGTCCTTGGAGTACCCGTTGGCGACCTCGCGGTCGCGGGCGACGATCTCGCGCTCGACCTGCTCGTAGGTGACGGGGGTCGACGGCGTCAGCTCGTTCATCCCGGCGACGAGATCCTTGAGGTTCCGCCGCACGACGAAGTCCTCGCCCTTGTCCAGGAACGCCTGGATCGGCCCTGGCGCGCCCTTCTTCACGCGTTGCAGGACCAGCTTCAGGTCCTTGCCGGTGATGTCGGGGTTCTGCTCGCTGCCGGAGAGCGCGAACTCCTTCTCCACGATGGCGCGGGTCAGGATGAACCACGTGTGGTCGTGCCCGGTCCCGGTGATGTGCTTGAGCGTGGCGAGGGTGTCGTGGCCGGGGAAGAGCGGCGCGGGCAGCCGCCTGCCCTCCGCGTCCAGCCACAGCGAGGACGGGCCCGGGATGATCCGGATGCCGTGGCCCGGCCAGATCGGGTCCCAGTTCTTCAGGCCCTCGGTGTAGTGCCACATGCGGTCGCGGTTCACGAGGGAGGCGCCGGCGCCCTCGGTGATCTCCAGCATGCGCCCGTCGACGTAGGCGGGGACGCCGGTGACCATGGACTCGGGGGCCGGCCCCATGCGCTCGACCGGCCAGTTCTTCTTGACCAGTTCGTGGTTGGCGCCGATGCCGCCCGAGGTCACGATCACGGCCTTGGCGTGCAGTTCGAAGTCGCCGACGGTCTCCCGGGACGAGGCGACGCCGCGCGCCGCGTCGGAGGGTTCGAGCAGCGAGCCGCGCACGCCGACGGCGGCGCCGTCCTCGACGATCAACTCGTCGACCTGATGCCGGTACTTGAAGTCGACGAGCCCGCGCTCGGCGGCCGCCAGGACCGGCTCGCGGAACACGCGCACGACCTCGGGTCCCGTCCCCCACGTCAGGTGGAAGCGCGGCACGGAGTTGCCGTGCCCGGTCGCGGTCCCGGCGCCGCGCTCGGCCCACCCCACGTTCGGGGTCACCTTGAGGCCGAGCCCGTACAGGTAGTCCCGCTTCTCCCCGGCCGCGAACCGCACATACGCCTCGGCCCACTTGCGCGGCCAGTGGTCCTCGTCCTCGCGGTCGAAGCCCGCGGAGCCGAGCCAGTCGGCGAGGGCCAGCTCGTAGGAGTCCTTGATCCCCATGCGCCGCTGCTCGGGGCTGTCGACGAGGAAGAGCCCGCCGAGCGACCAGAACGCCTGGCCCCCGAGGTTCGCCGCGTTCTCCTGGTCGACCAGCACGACGCGCTTGCCCGCGCGAGTGAGTTCGTACGTCGCGACGAGCCCGGCGAGGCCCGCTCCCACGACGATGACATCGGCTTGGCTTGTGCGACTGGTGGCGCTCACGGATTCTCCCTCGGTGCGGTGCGCCGCGGTTCCGGCGTCAGGACGTCACGTTCTGCCATCGATCGGGGGCAGGGCAAGAGGGAGAGCGGTCGAATCCGGTCAGCTGATGACCTCGACCTCACAGCGGGCGACCTTGCAGCGGCTCAGCCGTGCGTCGCCCGTGATCAGGGGGCACGCGAAGATTTCGGCTGCCGCGATGTACGCGGCGTCGTAGCCGGAGACGTTGGCGCGCAACTCCCACATGCGCGGCAGAAGGCGCTGCACGGCAATGGTCTCGATCGACATGCGGGCCAGAGCCGCGATCGCGGCGTCGGCCCGCCCTTGTGTGATCTTGCCGCCGAGTCGCCGGCCACGGACCGCGTGGAAGGTCTCCACGATGAGGTGCTCGGGCGCGGCCCAGTGGTTGTCGCGCATGAGTCGGGCGCGTGCGGCCTTGCCCGCCGTGCCGTCGCCGGTCAGTGCCTCGGTGAGCACGGACGCGTCGACGACGATCACCGGAGCCGATCCTCGCGTGCGGCCTCGATCTCGGCGACGGTGTCGGCCATGGGCTCGGCGCTGCCGTCCGTACGGTCCTCGAAAGCCCGGAGGAGCGCGAGATTGTCCGCCCGCTTCGCTTCGTCGGTGACGAGGTTCAGAAGGTACGCCTGGAGAGACTGGCCCAGCTGCTGGGCGCGGTCGGCCAGTATGGCGCGGACCTCGTCCGGGACGTCACGAATCTGCAGAGCCACCATGCATGCATTTTGCATGCGCGGAGTGGGTCCGGTCAAGCGCGCCAGGGTGCGTCAGCCGGTGAACACCTCGACGAACGACCAGATGGCGAGCGCGAGCATGCAGAAGCCGCCCACCCGCTGAACGGTCTTGAGCGGCACCCGCTTGGCGATGAACCGCCCGGCGACCAGGGCGAGCGCGGACACGGACATCAGGGCCGCCCACGAGCCGATGGCGACCGACCACGTGCCGTTCGTGGCGGCGAGGTTGGCGGTGGTGATCTGCGTGAGGTCGCCCCACTCGCTGATGAACACGGCCATGAACGCCGTGCCGAAGACCGGCCAGAAACCGGTGACGGTCCTGGGGCCCGCCGAGTCCTCGTCGTCCTCGTCGTCGCCGCCCTTGAGGAGCATGAACGCGCCGAAGAGGAACATCAGGCCGGAGACGACCTTCACGATCCACGAGGGCAGCAGTCCGAGCAGCGAGCCCGCGCCGACGGCGATGGCGACGTGCACGAGGAACGCTGCGGACGTGCCGAACCAGACGTAGAGGGGCTTCATCCGGGTGCCCATGGCCAGTGAGGCGAACATGGTCTTGTCCGGGAGTTCGGCGAGGAAGATCAGCCCGAAGGCGGTGACGATCGCCAGGGGATCGAGATCCATGGGGACGCTTTCTGTGCGGGCCGGATCGGCGCGGTCCCCGCCCCGCTGCGTAGGGAGGACCACTCGACCCGGCAGCGGACACACGTATGAGCGGTGCGTACGTGTGCTGTGTTCTGCCTGGTCGAAGGTCTCGCCCACCCTTCCCGCCCGAGGCGGTCCGAGCCCGGCCACCGGGAACCCGGGGGTTCCAGTGTGTCGACGACCGGTTCGCGGGGCTACTCCCCTTCGCTTGCACGCCAAGGGTACACGCGGCCGGGGATCGGTGTCAGCGCCACTTTTCTTGGCCCGAACAGGTGGAACCGCCGCCTTCCTCCCTAAATATGCGGTTCGTCACATAAG
This sequence comes from Streptomyces sp. NPDC051684, assembly GCF_044453445.1. Classification (NCBI taxonomy): domain Bacteria; kingdom Bacillati; phylum Actinomycetota; class Actinomycetes; order Kitasatosporales; family Streptomycetaceae; genus Streptomyces; species Streptomyces sp. NPDC051684. The sequence goes on from NZ_JBITCS010000027.1 coordinate 27,817, forward strand.
CATTGTGTGAGCGTCGTGCCGTTCCGACTACTTTCCGTTACGGAGGCTGGCCGATGGGCGGCGCGAGAACCTGGTTCCGACGATGGCGGGTGCCGTCCCGTGTGCCCGCGGTGGGCGTGGTGCTCGGCGCCGTCCTCGCCATGGTGGCGGGACCGCTGCCGGTGGCGGAGGCGAGCGCCGCGCCGGGTGAACCGGCCGACCCGACGGTGCTGTTCCACGAGGACTTCGAGAACACCACGGCCGGGGCGGACCCGGTCCGGCTCACCGACTACACGGGGGCCGCTCCGGGGAGTCAGACGTACACGGCCGCGCCGGAGTGGCTGAAGTCCTGCAACGGCTGGGTAATGAACTACGCCCATTCCGAGGGCTTCCAGCCGGGCGTCAAGGAGTGCGGGTCCGAGGGCTTCTGGAACGGCACCCGGCGACTGGTGTACGGCCTCGGCGTGCAGAACGGCTCCGCCGACCCGGCCGAGAACGACGCGGTGGGTGCGTACACCCAGACCCCCAGCCCGGGGGCGGGCAAGACGGAGCTGGAGACGGGCAAGCCGATCGAGGTGAAGCCCGCGAAGCGGTTCGTCACCGCCAAGCTCAACCTCGCCGCGACGGGCTGCGGCAACTCCAGCGCGGACATGAAGTTTTTCGTGAAGGACGGCGACCGTGAGGTCTCCGTCAGCAAGCGGGGCTTCGAGGTCTGCGAGAACAAGGACTACAAGATCCACCAGATCCCGGGCGGTGGACGGGCACTGGTCAACGAGCTCTACGCCGACTCGCCCGCGCTGGTCGAGGGCGGCAGCCTCGGCCTGCGGATGGTCAACGACAACGGCAACTCCGCGGGCAACGACCACGCCTTCGACGACGTACGCCTCGTGGACGTCTCGCCGCACGTGGACAAGTCCTTCGCGGACAAGAACGTCGAGGCGGGCAAGAGCACCAAGCTCACCTTCACCGTCACCAACACCTCCGACCTCCTCGCCAAGGAGGGCTGGTCGTTCGACGACGATCTGCCCGCGGGGATGACGGTCGCGAGCCCCGCGAACACGTCGACAACCTGCACCAACGGCGCCGTCACCGCCACGGCGGGCGGCACGTCGGTCGGTCTGAAGGGCGATCTGAAGGCCAAGCAGACGTCCTGCACCCTGACCGTCGACGTCACCGCGGCCAAGAGCGGGAAGTACAGCAACTGCCCCGAGAACATCGCCGACGTGAACGGTGTCAAGGTTCCCGAGCAGTGCGCCGACGTCACCTTCACGCCCGGCCCCGAATACAAGATCACCAAGACGTCCGTCCCGGCCGGCGACACGCAGCCCGGTCCCGGTGACAAGGTCGCGTACAAGGTGACGGTGGAGAACACCGGCAGAGTCCCGGTGACGACGCCCGTCAGCGACGACCTGACCGGGGTCCTGGACGACGCGACGTACAACGACGACGCGAAGGCCAGTGCCGGACCCGCCCCCACCTACGCCAAGCCGAAGCTGACCTGGAAGGGCGTGGAGCTCGCGGCGGGCGAGAAGGCGACGCTCACCTACTCGGTGACGCTCAAGGACCCCGCCACCGGCGACGGCACGGTGAAGAACGCCGTCACGGGATCGAGCGTCTCGAACTGCGCCACCGGCGCCGAGAAGGGCTGCACGACGACGGTCGAGGTCGACAAGCCCCCGCGCGGCGGCTACTGCACCGACGTCGCGTACCTGTCCCAGTACCTCGGCGGGAAGACCGGCCTGTACTCGGTCGACCTGACCACGGGCGAGCAGGCCAAGGTGGCCGACACCTCGCCCGGCGCCTCGATCGGCTACAGCGTCCACGACGGCGCGGTCTACGGCGTCGGTCCGGACGGGAAGCTCGGCCGCTACAACCCGAGGACCGACAAGATCACGACGACCGACGTCAAGGGATGGTCCGGCAGCAACCCTCGGGTGAACAGCGCGGCGAACTCGACGGACGGCTCCCTGCTGTACGTCCGTGACTACGGCAGCGGCAACCTGTACTCGATCGACATCGACCCGGACAGCCCGACCTATTCGTCGATCGTGAAGACGGTCAAGACGGACGACCTGAACGGCAGCAGCGCCTACTACGGCAACGTGCCCGACTGGGCGGTCAACCCCGCCGACGGATTCCTCTACGGCATCCTCGCCGACAACGGCACCCTGTGGCGCCTCGACCCGGCCACCGGCAAGGCCACCAACCTGGGCGTGCACAAGACGCCCGTCGCGGCGTACGGCGGCACCTGGTTCGACAACCTCGGCACCTTCTACGCGGCCAACAACGACACCGGAGCCATCTACGCGATCGACCTGTCCGCGTCGTCGGCCACCGCGCCGATCGGCAAGGGCGACGTGCCCGACGCGTACCGGGCCGCGAAGTCCAACGCGACCTCGGGCAACGACGCGGCCGGCTGTCTGAAGGACTACGACTTCGGTGACGCGCCGGACTCGTACGGCACCACCAAGGGCAAGGGGCCGATCGCCGCGATCGACAAGTCCCTGATGCTCGGCAAGAACGTGTCCTCCGAGCGGCAGGCGCGCACCCCCGGCGACGACCAGGCCCTCGACGCCCGCGGCGACACCTTCGACGACGGCGTCGCCACCTGGCCGAAGATCACCACGGCCACGCGGTCGTACCAGGTCCCCGTCGCCCTCGCCAACAGCACCGACGGCCCGGCCACCCTCTCCGGCTGGGTCGACTTCGACGGCGACGGCACCTTCGACACCGGCGAATTGGCCACCGTGGCCGTGCCCGCCGGGGCGACCTCGGCGCGGCTCAACTGGTCGGGCATCAGCGGGGCGAAGGCCGGCGCCACCTACGCGCGCCTGTGGCTGCAGGCGGGCACGGTCGACGAGCCGAGTTCGCGCGGCACCGCGGACGCCACGCGGACCGTCGCCGGCGAGATCGAGGACTACCCCGTCACCGTCGAGCAGGCCCCCGAACCGCTCGACATCGCCAAGTCCGCGGACAAGAAGGACGCCAAGCCCGGCGACAAGGTCACGTACACGGTGACCGTCACCAACCCCGGCAAGACCACGCACAAGGACGTGACCGTCAGCGACGACCTGAAGGACGTCGTCGACGACGCCACGTACAACGGCGACGCGAAGGCGTCGGCCGGCGAGGTGTCCTACGAGAAGCCGAAGCTGACCTGGACCGGCGACGTACCGGCCGGGTCGAAGGTGACGATCACGTACACCGTCACCGCGAAGGCGTCGGACGACGGGAACAAGGACCTCGGCAACACGGTGACCGGGCCGCCGGACTCCAACTGCCCGGAAGGCTCCACGGACCCGAAGTGCGCGAGCGACGTGCCGCTGGCCGCGCTGGAGATCGTCAAGACGCCGGGCAGGGCGAGCGACGTGCGCCCCGGCGGCACCGTCGACTACACCGTCCGCATCCGCAACGTCGGTACCGCCGACTACGAGGGCGCGAGCGTCGGCGACGACCTGACGGGCGTCCTCGACGACGCCACGTACAACGGCGACGCGAAGGCGTCGGCGGGCAAGGTGTCCTACGAGAAGCCGAAGCTGACCTGGACCGGCGACCTGAAGGCCGGGGCCACGGCCACCGTCACCTACAGCGTCACCGTGAACGACCCCGTCGACGGCGACCACGACCTGCGCAATACGGTCGTCGGCCCGCCCGGCTCGAACTGCGCGAAGGACTCCACCGACCCGAAGTGCACGAGCGACGTCCCGATCGCCGCACTGAAGATCGCCAAGTCCGTGGACACGAAGGACGCCAAGCCCGGTGACAAGGTCACGTACACGGTGACCGTCAAGAACACAGGAAAGGCCGACTACGAGGGCGCGAGCGTCAGCGACGACCTGAAGGACGTCGTCGACGACGCCACGTACAACGGCGACGCGAAGGCGTCGGCGGGCCAGGTGGTGTACGAGAAGCCGAAGCTGACCTGGACCGGCGACCTGAAGGCGGGGGCCAGGGCGACGGTCACCTACTCGGTGACGGTGAACTCCCCGCCCGAGGGCGACCAGAACCTGAAGAACGTGGTCACGGGCCCGCCCGGCTCCCACTGCGCCGACGACTGCGGCACCGAAACCCCGGTCGCGGCCCTTGAGTTCGAGAAGACCTCGGACGCCAAGAAGCCGGTGCACCCCGGCGACAAGGTCACGTACACGGTGACCGTCACCAACACCGGCAAGACCGCGTACAACGGCGCCACGTTCACCGACGACCTCACCAAGGTGATCGACGACGCCTCGTACAACGGTGACGCCAAGGCCACCTCCGGTGATGTCGCCTACGAAAAGCCGGAGTTGACGTGGAAGGGGAACGTCCCCGCCGGGAAGAAGGTCACCGTCACCTACTCGGTCGACGTCTTCCGCACCCCGAAGTCCACCGGTGACGGCACGCTCGACAACGGGATCACCGGGCCGCCCGGCTCCAACTGCGCCAAGGGCTCGGACGACCCGAAGTGCGACACGAGCACGGGCGACATCCCGACCCTGACCATCAAGAAGACCGGCACCACCACGGCCCCCAAGCCGGGCGGCACGGTCGACTATCGGGTCACCGTCACCAACAACAGCGCCACCTCCGCCTACGAGGGCGCCGCGTTCACCGACGACCTGTCGGGCCTGATCGACGACGCCACGTACAACAAGGACGCCACCGCCACCTCGGGCACGGTGTCCTACGAGAAGCCGAAGCTGACGTGGAAGGGCGACGTGCCCGCCGGGCGGACCGTCACGCTCACGTACTCCGTGACCGTCGGCACACCTCCCGCCGGTGACAAGAAGCTGACCAACACGGTCGTCTCGCAGGTTCCGGGCACCAACTGCCAGGAAGGTTCCGACGACCCGGACTGCACCACCGACGTCGGCATCCCCACCCTGAAGTTCAAGAAGACGGCCGCCCCGAAGTCCCCGAAGGCCGGGGACACCCTCACCTACAAAGTGACCGTCACCAACGATGGTGCGGCGGCCTACAAGGACGCCACGTTCACCGACGACCTCACCAAGGTCCTCGACGACGCGACGTACAACCAGGACGCGAAGGCCGACATCGGCTCCGTCTCCTACGCGGAGCCGAAGCTGACCTGGACCGGCGACCTGGCCAAGAGCGCCACGGCGACCGTCACCTACACGTTCTCCGTCACCGACGCGGGCGACGGCAAGTTCGTCAACGGCGTGGTCGGCCCGCCCGGTTCCAACTGCCCCGAGGGCGGCACCGACCCGCACTGTACGACGGTGCTTCCCGCGCCGGACTACGACTTCGGCGACGCCCCGGACACGTACAAGACGCGCCGGGTCAGTGGCGGTGCCTTCCACGAGATCGTGGACGGGCTGCGGATCGGCCGCGAGGTCGACGCGGAGCGGGACGGCGTGCCGCACGCGAAGGCCGGCCACTCCAAGGACGACGACGGCATCCCGCAGACCGTGACGCTCTACCAGCACCAGGAGCGCTTCACGGCGAAGGTCCCGGTCACCAACACCACCGGCAGGGACGCCATGCTGGCGGGCTGGATCGACATCAACGAGGACGGGTCGTTCGAGCGGGACGAGATGGTGCGCGCCGACGTGCCGAACGACGCCACCGAGGCCACGCTCACCTGGGACGGCCTGCAGACCATGAAGCCGGCCGACACGTTCGCGCGCCTGCGGTTGTTCGGTGACGAGGACGTCGCCGCGGCCAAGCGGGCCGGCACCCGTGCCGTCGTGCGCGATGCCGAGCCGACCGGCTTCGGCGGCCCCGGTGAGGTCGAGGACCACGGCGTCCGCGTCGAGCCGACCCACCTGGAGATCGCCAAGTCCGCCTCGGCCGATGAGCCGAAGCCCGGGGACAGGGTGACGTACACGGTCACCGTCGCCGGCAGCGGCCCGGAGGAGTACGTGGGCGCGACGTTCACCGACGACCTCAGCGAGGTCCTGGACGACGCCGCGTACAACGACGACGCCGCGGCCAGTGTCGGTGACGTCACCTACGACAAGCCGAAGCTGACCTGGCACGGGGACCTCGCGGCCGGGGAGAGGGCGACCGTCACCTACTCCGTCACCGTCGACAAGCCGGTCAAGGGCGACCGCACCCTGACCAACGCCGTCACCGGGCCGCCCGGCTCCACCTGCGAGACCGCCTGCACCACCACGGCGAAGGTCCCGCCGGCCCCCGGCGGCCCCGAGCCCACCCCGACCCCGACTCCCGGCAACCCCGAGAATCCCAGCAACCCGCCCATGACGCCCCCGGCCAAGCCCGGTGACCCCGACGGCCACGATGGCCACCTCTCGGACACCGGATCCTCGGACACCGCGCTGTACCTCGGCATCGCCTCCGCCCTCGCCCTCGGCCTCGGCCTGCTGGTGACCATGGCCGTCCGGCGGCGCCGCGGCAACTGACCACCGTCCACCCATCACAGAAGACGGCCGTGGGGCCGGTCCCGGACAGGGACCGGCCCCACGGCCGTTGTGCTTCGCTCTGGCGCGGACACCCTCACCCGATAGTGCATTCGATGGACCCTCGGGCCGTGCCACGGCCCTGTACACCGGCCCGACCCCCCTTAGTTGCGACAGTCGCTTGATGCGATGTGTACGACGAGCCGGCGCGGGACGGGCGGCGGCGGTCGCCGCGGTGCTGCTGGCGACGGCGCTCGGCGCGGTCCACCCGGCGGCCGCGGACGACGGCCCGGCCGCCGGAGCCCTGTCGGCCCGCGCCGAGCGCCTGATGCACGAGGCGTCCCGCGCGGTCGACGCGCACGAGAAGGCGCGCGGCGCCGTCCAGCGGGGCGAGCGGCGGCTCGCCCGGATCGAGCGGCACCAGGCCACGGAGCAGGACCGCCTCGACCGGCTGCGGGCCGCGCTCGGCGCACAGGCGCGCAGCGAGTACCGCGGCGGAGCGGGGCTCGGGCCCATGGTGCGGGTGGTCACCGCGCCGTCGCCGCAACAGGCCCTGGACACCGCCGTCCTAGCCCGGCGCGGGGACCGGGCGGTCGGCCAGCTCGCCACGCGGGTCCGTGACTCCCGCGACCGGGTGGCGGCCGACCGCGCCGCGTCGGAACGCCTGGTCGACGATCTGCGCGCACAGGCCGACCGCAGGGCCGCCGCCCGTAAGGAGATCGAGACCAAGCTGGACCGGGTGCAGGAGGAGCTGCGCCAGGAGCGGGAGCGGGCGGCGGCCCTGCTCGCGTCGCGGGCGACGACGGCGGCGGGCGCCATGCCGTCGAGCCGGGGCGGCTGCGCCCGCGGCGCCGTCGACGGCGAGGGCGACGCGGACGCCGACGGGCGTACCTGGGTCGCGCCGGTCCACCCGGCGCCGCTGTCGGCCGGGTTCGGGCAGGGCGGCAACCGCTGGGCCCATCAGCACACCGGGCAGGACTTCGCGGTCGGCACGGGGACGCCGGTGCACGCGGTCGGCGCCGGGACGGTGCAGTCCACCGGCTGCGGCGACGGCTTCGGGAACCAGGTGATCGTCCGGCACGCCGACGGCTACTTCACGCAGTACGCCCATCTGTCGCTGATCGGCGTCGGGGCCGGGGACCGGCTGAAGGCGGGGCAGGTGCTCGGCCTGTCCGGCGCCACCGGCAACGTCAGCGGGCCGCACCTGCACTTCGAGGTGCGCCTCACGCCGCAGTTCGGCTCGGGCATCGATCCGCTGCCGTGGCTGCGGGCGCGGGGGATCCGTGTGTGACGGCAGGGCGAACAACGGCTCACCGGCGCAGTAATGGCTCAGTAACGGCGTCTTCCTAGCGTCGGGGCACCCCGTAGCTTCCCGGAGGAGTGCCCCGATGCCCCTGCCCCGACCGCCCAGGCGCAGACGCGCTGTGTGGGCGGCGGCGTCGCTGACCGCGGCGACCGCCCTGCTGACCGCTCCGATACCCGCCCTCGCCGACAGCTCCCCGTCCGCGGCCACGTCGGCCAGGGTCGACTCCGCGCTCACGAGCGCCGTGCGGGACGGCAAGGACGCCACCTTCTTCGTCGTGCTCAAGAGCCGGGCGGACCTGTCCGTCGCCAAGCGGCAGAAGACGCACGCGAAGCAGGCCAAGGCCGCCTACAAAGAGTTGCGCGCGCACGCCACGTCCAGCCAGAAGTCGCTGAACTCCTTCCTCGACAAGAAGAAGGTCGGCCACAAGGACTTCTGGATCGCCAACACGGTCCGGGTCACCGGCGACAAGGCCCTCGTCGACGAGCTGGCCGAGCGCTCGGACGTGGCGTCGATCGTCAAGCGGCGCACGTTCAAGCTCGACGACATCGAGACCTCCGACAAGAACGTCACCGCGTCGCGCCCCACGTCGGCGAAGTCGGCCTCGTCCGCCGACGGCGACGCCACCCCCGAGTGGGGCGTCACCGACATCAAGGCCGACCAGGTCTGGGACCAGTACAAGGACCGCGGCGAGGGCATCGTCGTCGCCGGCGTCGACTCGGGCGTGCAGTACGACCACCCGGACCTCGTCGCCAACTACCGCGGCAACAACGGCGACGGCACCTTCACCAACGACTACAACTTCTACGACGCGACGGGTACGTGCGCCACCAGCACCACCCCGTGCGACAACGCCGGCCACGGCACCCACACCATGGGCACGATGGTCGCCAAGAACGGCCTCGGTGTCGCGCCGAACGCCAAGTGGATCGCCGCCAAGGGCTGCGCGACCGACGAGCTCTGCACGGACGACGCCCTCCTCGCGGCCGGGCAGTGGATCCTCGCGCCGACCGACCACAACGGGCAGAACCCGCGCCCCGACCTCGCCCCGAACATCGTCAACAACTCGTGGGGCGGCGGCGACACCGCGTTCTACGGGGACATCGTCGAGGCGTGGAACTCCGCGGGCATCTTCGAGGCGTTCGCCGCGGGCAACGACGGCGACGGCACGACGTGTTCCACCACGGCCGCGCCCGGCGCACAGTCCGCGACCTACGGCGTCGGCGCCTACGACGCGCCCGGCAAGATCGCCCCGTTCTCCGGCTTCGGCCCCTCCCCGGTCGACGGCTCGGCGAAGCCGAACATCGCGGCGCCGGGCGTCGACGTGCCCTCCACCTGGCCGGGTTCGCAGTACAACACCATCAGCGGTACGTCGATGGCGACGCCGCACGTCGCGGGCGCCGTGGCCCTGCTCTGGTCGGCGGCCCCCTCGCTGATCGGCGACATCGACGCGACGCGCAAGCTCCTCGACGAGGGCGCCCGGGACGTCGACGACACGCACTGCGGCGGCACCGCTGGCATGAACAACGTGTGGGGCGAGGGCAAGCTCGACATCCTCGCGTCCGTCGACAAGTCCCCGCACACCGCGGCCACCGTCACCGGCAAGGCCACCGACAAGGCGACCGGCGCGGCCCTGCCGAACATCACCGTGAAGGCCACCGACGCCGCCGGCTCGGTCCGCACCGTCAAGACCGACGGCGACGGCACCTACCGGCTGCCGCTGACCCCGGGCACGTACTCCTTCGACTTCAGCGGCTACGGCTACGCGAACGGCTCGGTCACCGGTGTCACCCTCGCCGCGGGCCAGGCCGCCACGCAGGACGTCGCGCTGACCGCGGTCGCCTCGCACAAGGTCTCCGGCACCGTCCACGACGTCGCCGGCAAGGCGCTGGCGGGCGCGACGGTCGAGATGAACGGCTCGCCGCTCGACGCCGTCACCACCGACGCCAAGGGCGCGTACTCCTTCGCCAAGGTCGCCGAGGGCTCCTACAGCCTGACGGTGAAGCCCGCCGCCCCCGTCCTGTGCAACGGCGTCTACACCGGCACCACCGCCGTCGGCTCCGCGGACCTGACGAAGAACGTCCAGGTCCCGAACCGCACGGACAACTCCGGCAACTCCTGCGCCCCGGCCGCCTACGCGTGGATCGCCGGCTCCAAGAAGGTCGCCCTGTCCGGCGACGAGGACTCCGCCAAGGTCGCGCTGCCCTTCTCGGTGAAGCTGTACGGCGTCTCGTACTCCTCCGCCTCGGTCACCACCGACGGTCTGGTCAACTTCCTGTCCGCACGCGTCGGTGACTACAGCAACACCGCGCTGCCGACCACCGGCGTCAATGGGGTCAAGGGCATCGTCGCCCCGCTGTGGGACGACCTGACCCTGGACAAGAAGTCGTCCGTGCAGACGGCCACGACCGGCACCAAGGGCAGCCGCACCTTCGCCATCGTGTGGAACAACGCGGCCTACGGGAACGGCACGTCGGGCCGCGCCACCTTCGAGGTCGTCTTCGACGAGGCCACCGGCGCCGTGACCCTCCAGTACAAGTCCGTCGCGGACAAGGGCGCGGGCGCCACCGTCGGCATCGCCGACCAGTCCGGCACCGACGCCCTCCAGTACTCCTACAACCAGTCCGTGCTCGCCGACGGCACCGCCGTCCGCTTCGCGCAGGGAGCCAAGTGATGAGAGCCCACCACTCGCGGCGCGCCCTGGCGCTCGCCTCCGGTCTGGTCGCGGCGGGCCTGTGCCTGACGGCCGTCCCGCAGGCCCTGGCCGCCGACGGCGACAGCGGCTCGGCGATGAAGCTGACCAGCGCCGAGGCGAAGAAACTCGCCGCCCACGTGACCCTCGACCCGTACGTGAAGGCCGAGGACACCACGGGTACGAAGAAGGACGACGCCGCTGCGAAGAAGAGCGAGGCCGGCGCTTCCGACGACGGATCTTCCGCGTCGGACTCCGCCGTCGACCCGTCCACCAAGGTCACCATGACCGCGAAGTCCACGCTGGAAGGCGTGCGCGGCATGGGCGCCACGGTGCCCATCGGCAAGAAGGGCGACTACTTCTCTGTCAGCAGCATGGGCAATGTCCAGCGCCATGCCGCCGACGGCAGTGAGACCTGGGCCCGCACCGCCACCTCGTACTACACGGACTGGCAGGTCAAGCCGATCCAGCCGTGGCGCGTCGAGCCGTACCCGCCGCAGATCCTCATGGGCTACAACGCGGTCTCGCCGTTCACGCCCAACTCGGACTCCGGCTACTCGACGGGCGACCTGACCGGCGACGGCGTCCCCGACCTGGTGTTCTCCGCGCAGGTCGGCGCCACTCCGTACCCGCGGGCGTTCACGTCCCCGGGCTCGGACCTCACCACCGGCACGTTCGTGACCGTCCTCGACGGCAAAACCGGCACCACTGTCTGGTCGAAGCTGTACAACTACGCCTCCATGGTCAAGATCGTCGACGGCACCCTGCTGATCGCCGACGCGCCCCGGATGAGCGGCGACGCGAAGGTCCCGGCCGCCGCGACGGCGACCCTGACCGGAATGCGCTTCTCGGCGGGTGCGGACGGCAAGCTGACCCCGGCGCAGACCTGGACGTACGACACCAAGGAAGCCCGGTACGCGAACTGGGGCGACATCCAGGACCTCGGCAAGGGAAAGATCGCCGTCTCCTGGAACCTGGAGAAGGCCGACGGGGTCGACGCGCGCGGCCGCACCGCGGTCCTCGACTCCGGCGACGGCTCCGTCACCTGGACGACCGACAGCGTCCTGTACAACCGCAAGATGCGCCTGGACGCGGGCCGCAAGCGGATCGTCGCGATCGAGCAGTCGGACGCCGCGGACGCGGTGCACTACGAGGTCGCCGCCTACGATCTGAAGACCGGTCACCGCACCACCCTGCAGGGCCGGGACAATGTGGTCCCCACCTCGCTGACGGTCGGTGACCTCGGTGGAAAGGCGGGCGACGAGTACGCGGTCGCCGAGTCCTCGTTCGACGAGGACTTCTTCGTCAACGCCAGCACCGTCCGCGTCGTGAACGGCGACACCCCGGACAAGCTCCAGTGGTCGAACTCGGTGAAGCGGGACGCCGACGACGGCGACAGCGGGCCCAGCGTCTTCGGCATGGACGTCTCCGGCGGCAAGCTGATCACGTCCGCCCAGAACAACGACAAGTGGGTCGACGCCGAGAACGTCGGCGGCAGCCGCTTCGGGGCACTGACCGTGTTCTCCGGCAAGGGCACCATCGCGTGGCAGTCCAAGGGCGCCGCCGCCGCGCCGATGTACCAGGACATCTACAGCGACGCGGCGGGCACGCACATCCGTCTGATCGACCAGTCGCAGAACATCCGCACCTTCAAGCTCACGAACGGCAAGGCGGAGGACGTCACGCCGCTGCGGGCCGACATCGCCTTCGCCCAGAGCGCCGACCTCAACAAGGACGGCAAGAAGGACCTGGTCATGGGTGGCCAGTCCAACGGCGTGTGGGCCTACTCGGGCCCGTCCCTCGTGGACGGTGCCAAGCCCGAGAAGCTGTGGCAGGCCACCCTGCCCGGAGCGGTCCACGACATCGAGCTCGGTGACGTCAACGGGGACGGCAAGCCGGAGATCGTCGTCGCGGCCGACACCGCCACAGTCGTCCTCAACGGCAGGACCGGCAAGACGCTCGCCACGATCGACGGCGACGGCCAGTACGTCCACACGGCCCAGCTGACCGACCTCGACGGCGACGGCGTGCAGGACATCCTCGTCCCGACCGACGCACTGCACGCGTACTACGGCGACGGCCACGCCCTGTGGACGTACCACGCCCCCGCGGACGCGGGCGACGTGCGCTTCGCCGACCCGTCGACCAACGACGGCAAGGTCTACGCCTCGTACTCCAGCCTCCACTCCTTCGACATCGACTCACCGGCGGCGAACGCGGTCGCGCTGAACGCCAAGACCGGCAAGGCCCGTTGGTCGATCGCCCCGGAGGCCCCGGCCAACGCCATCGGCGGCATCCGTACGGTCGTTCCGACCGAGGGGGTCTTCGCCTCCAAGGAGATCCCGTACGCCGACGGTCACGCGGTGATCTACACCTGGGCGATCCAGGCACCGTACGACTTCAACCCGGACATCTCCGGCCCGCAGAACCTCTTCGAGATCCGTGACGGCCGTACCGGCAAGGTGCTGCACACCTGGGTCTCCGGCGGTCTGTGGACGCACTACAGCTACTTCGCGAAGGACGGACTGCTGTACGAGGGAGGCACGTCGTCGTTCCGGCGGTTCGCCGCGAACGGTGTCGACACCCAGCAGGGCGTCGATCCGCAGTCGTACGGCGGCGGCTTCCTGACCGGACCGGGCGGACGCTCGCTGCTGGTCGCCGGCTCGGAGGCCGGCCTGGACCTCTGGGACCCGAGCATCTTCGAGTCGGAGGACACCTGGGCTGATTCCGTCGGCTCCATCCCCGCCCTCAACGGCGCCCGCAACTACTTCGCGGGCGACCTCGACGGGGACGGTGTCGACGAGGTGCTGTCGCTCAACAGCGACGACTATGGCTACAACCGTGAAGTCGGCATGTTCGGCGGGGGGCACTACCTGACCGACAGGGGCATCCACCAGGTGACGACGTACAAGCTGTCCTGACCCGGACCGCCGAGGACCCCCGGGCCGCGCCCGGGGGTCCTCGGCGCGCTCGGCTACAGTGTCGCCCTCATGAACGCGCGACGCTCGGACGGTCCGGACACGGCCGCACCACGGCTGCTTCTGCGCCTATTTGGAGGGTTTCGGGCCACTCGGGACGGCGGCCCCGGGCCCGCCGACCGCTGGCCCCGCCCCAGCGCCCAGACCCTGGTGAAGCTGCTCGCCGTCACCCCCGGACACCGCCTCCACCGGGAACAGGTCCTGGACGTCTGCTGGCCCGACGCCGACCCGCAGGCCGCGCTGCGCAGTCTGCGCGTCGCCCTGCACGCCGCCCGCCACGCCCTGGAACCCGAACTCGCGCCGCGCGCCGCCTCCTCCTACCTCGTCTCGGACGGCTCGCTGCTGTACCTCGACCCGCACACGGTGTGGATCGACGTCGACGACGCGGAGGCCGTCGCCGAGGCGGCGCTCGCCACCGACGACGTCGACGAACTGGCCGACGCGCTGGGCCGGTTCACCGGGGAACTGCTGCCGGGGGACCGCTACGCACCGTGGGCCGACGACCGCCGCGGGCGGGTCTCGGCGCTGCGGGAGCGGCTGCTGCTCGCCCTCGCGCAGGCCCACCTGGAGCGGGGCGCGGTGGCCGAAGCGGCGGCCGCGGCCGAGGAGGTCCTGGCCACCAGCCCCGCCGAGGAACTGGCCCACCGCGTCCTCATCGACGCCTCGCTCCGGCAGGGCCTGCGGCGGCGCGCGGTGCACCAGTACCACGTGTGCCGCGAGGTCCTCGACGCCGAACTGGGGGTGCGCCCCGGACCGGAGACCGAGCGGCTGCACCGGGCGGCGCTGGCGGCGCGGCCCGCGCCCGTCCCGGTCACGACAACGTTGCCTTCCCTGCTCAGGACCCGGCCCCTCACCCTGCTGCACGGCCGCGACGCGGTGCTCGAACGGCTGCTCGCGGCGGCGGGGTCCGCCCCGCCCGACCGGGGCGGGGAGCCGGGGCCCGACCGGGAGCGCGCGGAGGGGCCCCCGGTCACCCTGCTCGCCGGCGAGGCGGGCGTGGGCAAGACGCGCCTGGTGGGCGAGGTGGCGCGGCGGGCCGCGGCCCTGGGCACGGTCGTGCTGTGGGGGCGCGGGCAGGACGCCGAGGGGCACACGCCGTACGGGGCGTTCGCCGAGGCGCTGGACGGATGGCTGGCCGAGCACGACGCGGAGCAGCGTGCCCGGATCGGCACCGAGTACCCCGAACTCGCGGCGTTCCTGCCCTCCTTGGGTCAGGTGCGCATGCCGGGCGAGCGCAGCCCCGAGGAGGAGCGCGACCGGCTGTTCCGGGCCGGTGCCGCCCTGCTCGGCGATCTGGCCACCGTACGGCCGGTGCTCGTGGTCCTCGACGATCTGCACACCGCCGACACGGGCTCGTACCAGCTCATGAGCCACCTGGCCCGGCGGGCCGCGGACCGCGGGAGCAGGCTGCGGTTCCTGGTGACGCACCGGGAGGAGGAGCTTCCCGAGGACGACGCGCGGCGCTCGATCCTGAGCTTCCTGGTACGTCGACGGCTCGCCGTGCGGGAGGTGTTGGGCCCTCTGGACCGGGAGGCGTGCCTCGCGGTGGCGCGGGACGCGGCGGGCCCCGGACCGGCCGGGGGCGGACGGTGCGGAGCCGGGCGGGGCGGCGCGGAGCCGGGGTCCGCGCAGGCCGAGCGCGTGTGGGAACTCTCCCTCGGCAACCCGCTGTTCGCCCTCGAACTCGCCCGCGACCTCGCCGAGGGCTCGGCGGGCGCGCGGACACCCCAGGGCGTGCGGGAGCTGGTGGCGGACCGCCTCGTACGCCTCGACCCCGACGCGCGGCGCCTGGTCGAGGCGCTGTCCGTGGCCGGGGGAGAGGCGGCCCTGTCCGAACTCCTCGACGTCGCCGAACGGGGCCTCAACCCGCCGGTGACCGGCGCCGCGGCCGCCGACGGGGTCGAACGCGCCATCGGGGCCGCGCTGGTGGAGGAGCGGCAGGTCGTGGTCGCCGGGCGTCCCGAACCGGGGCTCGCCTTCCGGCATCCGCTGGTCCGGCTCACCTGCTACGAGCGGCTGACCGCGGTCCGCCGCAGGCAGCTGCACGGCGCGTTCGCGCAGGCCGTCCTCGCCCGCCGCCCCGACGCGGTCGACGCGCTGGCCTCGCACTTCGCCCGCGCCGACGACCCGCGCGCCGCCGAGTACCTGCGCCGCGCCGCCGAACGCGCCGCCGCCCTCTACGCCAACGACACCGCCGACCGCTACTACCGCGACCTCGTCGCCCGCCTCGACGTCGACGCGGCCCGCGCCCGCCTGGCCCACAGCCAAGTGCTCGCCAGAATGGGCCACTTCGAGGCGGCGGCCGCAGCGCTGCGCCAGGCCCTCGCCGAGTTCGTCCGGCGCGGCGCCCACGACGACGCGGTGCTCACGGCGGCCCGGCTCGCCGAGTCCCTCGTCCGCACCGGCGCCCTCGACGCCGCCGCCGAGGCGCTCCGCGCCCACCGGACCTCCCCGGAAACCGCTCCCGAACCCCTCGCCGTGCACCACCTGGCCCGCGCCATGCTGCACAGCGTCAGGGGCGCGTACGACGACGGGTACGCGGCCGCCCGCGGGGCCCTGGACGCCGCGCGCCACGTGCCCGGAGTGCGCGGCCAGGGCCTGCTCGCCCGCTCCTACGCCCTCCAGGCCACCAACCTGGGCCTGTCGGGCCGGCTCACCGAGGCCCGCGAGGCGGGCGACCTGGCGCTCGCACCGGCCGAGGCGTACGGCGACCCGACGCTGCTCGGCACGGTCCTGTCCACCCGGCGGGAGAACGCGCGGCGCCACGGCCGGCTGCGCGCGGCGGTCGAGAGCGGCGAACGCGCCCTCGACCTCGCCGACCGCTCGGGCAACCCGACGGCGGCCTCCTTCGAACGCCTGAACCTGGCCGAACTGCACCTCCTGCTGGAGGAGTTCGACGAGGCCACCACCCTCGCCGAGGCCTCCGTGACACTCGCGGAGGGCGACGGCGCCTGGTGCCTGCCGTACGCGCTCGCGACGCTGGCGCTGGTCCGGCTGCGCACCGGGGACACCTCGGCGGCCGCGGATCTCCTGGACCGGGCCGCCCCCGCCGCCGACCACCTCGGAGACCGGCAGGCGCGCCACGAGGTCGGCGCCGCCCGCGCCGAACTCGCCCTGCGCACCGGCCGTCCCGAGGCGGCCCTGCGCGCCCTCGCGGACTGCCCCGACGCCGCGCCGTCCCTGACCGCCTGGGCCCAGCTCGCCGCGGGCCGCCCCCGCCTCGCCCTGGACCTCGCGACAGCGGAGGCCACCCGAGCCGAACGGACCGGCGAACGCCTGGCCGAGGTCGAAGCCCTCCTGGCCCGAGCGGCATCCCTGTCCCACGTGGCATCCCCCGAGGCCGCCGCCCCCACCCTGACCCACGCGACCCACCTGGCACGCGAACTCCCCTACCCCGCAGGCCTCCGAACAGCCGAACAACTCCGCACCTCAGGCCCCCCGGTCGGGTGAGCACACCAAGCCCCTGCGGCGATTGAGCAGCGGGGTCCGGGGCAGAGCCCCGATCTTTTGAAGCCCCGCCGGCGATTGAGGCGCGGGGTCCGGGGCAGAGCCCCGAGACGCAGGCAACGACCACCCGCACCGGAACGACGCCCGATCGAACAATTGGCCCTCACGGGTGGGCGCCCCGCACCCCCCGTATCCGCCCCCACCCACCCACCGTTAACCCGACATGATCTCAACTCGTCGCGCCCTCACCACCGTCCTGCTCGCCGTCGGCGCCGCCGCAGCCGCCACCCCCGCGGCCCAGGCCGTGGAACCCATCTCCCCCACCGGCACCATCGACTCGCTCTCCACGATGGCGCTCCCGGAAGACCAGCAGGGAGAGCTGCCCAGCACCGCCGAGCAGCTCTCAGGGCTCAACGACCTCAACAAGCTGAACGAGCTGCACCAGGCCACCGACCTCGTGGCCCCGGTCACCGGCCTGCTCCCCGCGATCCAGTAGCGCGAGCGCACAGCACGAAGGCGGTGGACCGGTCCGGTCCACCGCCTTCGTCGTGCCTGGCGTACGGAATCCCGTACGGGGAGGGGCGGCCGCACGTCCCGGCGGCCGCCCCTCAGCCCGTTCAGTGGTTCGCGGTGCCGTTCCCGGCGAGAACCGGGATGTCGCTCAGGATGTGCGAGAGCGGCTCGTCACCCTTGGCCTGGGTGGAGTTCTCGGTGCACTGCTGGTTCTGCGGGGCCGACAGGACCGGGATGTCCTGGACGGAGACCGGCACGACACCCACGAGGGAGCCGACGTTGGCCTTGGCCGGCAGGCCGACGCAGGGCTTGTTGAGCGAGCCCTGGACGAGACCGAGCTGCGGGCTCATGTCACCGGCGGTGGCGGAGTTGCCGTACGTCTGCGACGAGCCGTTGCCGCTGGTGGACGTCGTGCCCTGGTCGTCGCCGATGGCGAGCGCGGACGGGGCGGCGACGGCCGACAGACCGGCGACGGAGGCAGCGATCGTGGCGGCTGCGAAGAGCTTCTTCATGGGGTGGTTCCCTTTCGATACGCGCGCTCCGGATACGGAGCTACGTGTGGTCAACTGGATTGCATTCCGGGCAGTTGCGGACCGAAACCCGTTCGGACCATTCCCGCGCGAGCCAATCGCAGGAAATTCGGCACTGTGCGCGACCTCCCGAACATCCGGACGCAGCGGATCAAAAGGCTCGTACAGCTACCTGAATTCCCGGCCGGGACCGGAACAGCGGACCGGGCCGCCGGCATGGCGGCCCGAATCACTCAACGGGTCCTCAGTTGTTGCCGACGCCGTTGCCGGCGAGGACCGGGATGTCGCTGAGGATGTGCGAGAGCGGCTCGTCACCCTTGGCCTGGGTGGAGTTCTCGGTGCACTGCTGGTTCTGCGGGGCCGACAGGACCGGGATGTCCTGGACGGAGACCGGCACGACGCCCACGAGGGAGCCGACGTTGGCCTTGGCCGGCAGGCCGATGCAGGGCTTGTTCAGGGAGCCCTGGATCAGCGCCATCTGCGGGCTCATGTTGCCGTACGTGGCCGAGTTGCCGTACGTCTGCGAGGCGTTGTTGCCGCTCTCGGACGTGGTCCCACCGTCGTTGCCGACGGCCAGGGCCTGCGGGGCGGCGGCGGCCGCGATACCGACGAGGGAAGCGGTGGCCGCCGCGGCAGCCATGGCCTTCTTCAGCATGAGGAAATTCCCCTTCTTTTTCCGTCTGGGAGCACTTGTATCAACTCCCCAGCTCGCCATCGGTTGCTCACGTTCACTCGGACGGGGCCCCGATCGATTCCGCTTCCGGCCCGGGTTCGATGAAATGAAAATCTCGCCGGGGCGGACTGCATGGCGGGGGCACGGGTGATCGAGCGATTTTCGACCCCTGTCCGATCGGGTGTTTTTGCGGAACCATTTCCGGCTTTTGGAGTTGCGCTCAGTGCAGTAACCGGTGCCCGTCAGAAAAAGGAAACAGAACCATGCTCAAGAAGGCCATGGCCGCAGCTGCGGTCGCCGTCTCCGTCGTCGGTGTCTCCGCAGCGGCCGCCTCGCCGGCGCTCGCCATCGGCGACGACCAGGGCACGACCTCGACGAGCGGCAACGGCTCGTCGCAGACGTACGGCAACTCCGCGACCAAGGGCGACCTCAGCCCGCAGCTGGGCCTCGTTCAGGGCTCCCTGAACAAGCCCTGCGTCGCGCTGCCCGTCAAGGGCAACGTCGGTTCGCTGGTCGGTGTCGTGCCGGTCGCCGTCCAGGACGTGCCGATCCTCTCGGCGCCGCAGAACCAGCAGTGCACCGAGAACTCCACCCAGGCCAAGGGTGACGAGCCGCTGTCGCACGTCCTGGAGGACATCCCGGTGCTCGCCGGCAACGGTGTGCACAACGGCTGATCGGTCGAACGCACCCATGGCTCGGGCCGCCGGCTTTCCTCATCGCCGGCGGCCCGAGCTCTGTCATGGGGCGCCGGGCCGGAGGAGTCACGGGGCGCCCGGGGCGGGGTCCGCCCTCCCAACGGCGTGGAGCCGACGGCTGACAGGAAGACGGCGCGGCCGATCTCATGACGGCCCCCAGTGGACCACCGGCCCCCTGCCCTGGAAGAACCGGTTCACCCGTTCGCTCGTGACGTCACCCCAAAGGGGCCGTCGTGGGGTTCAGTCACCCGTTCGGAGCCGCAACCCCGTGCGCGGCCGTCCCGTTGCACCACGTGCCAGGCACCCGCGCTGGCCGAACAGAACGACCCCCAAGGAGCATGCTTCATGTCGCGTACCGCGAAGGCAGTCGTCTTTTCCGCAATGGCCGCCGCTGCCATGGCCGGCTCGGCCGGCGTCGCCGCCGCCGACTCCGGCGCGCAGGGCGCTGCCACCAACTCCCCCGGCGTGGTCTCGGGCAACAACGTCCAGGTTCCGGTCCACGTGCCGGTCAACGCCTGCGGCAACACCGTCGACGTCATCGGCCTGCTGAACCCGGCGTTCGGCAACACCTGCGCCAACGACTGACGGGTACAGCCCGACTCTTCCGCAGCCGCCCCTCATCGAGGGGCGGCTGTTCCGTTGTGCGGCCCCTTCTGCTTTTGGCCCGATTGCGGCACACCCCCTGGTCGAGACGCTCGTTGAACAAACAGAAGCGAATTTTCCAACCGACGACGCAGGTCGTCGAGGGAAGGCATAAACAATGAAGGTTCTGAAGACCGCTGCCGTTGTCGCCGGATCCATGGCGATTGTCGGTGCCGCCGCTCCGGCATTTGCCTCGGACCTCACTCCGATGAGCCTGAACGGTGCGGTGAACACGATCACCAGCCAGCGGACGCTCGATGTCGCGCCGGTGGACAGCAACCTTCTCGACCCGAAGAACGACGGGGGCGCCGTCAGCACCGTCTCGGGCGCCGTCAACGGGCTGAACGAGAGCGGCTCGGGCGCCGGCAGCCTGCTCGGTGGGCTCCCCGCCGGTCAGTAGGTTCGTACGGCGGGCCATGCGTCGAAGGCTGGTTCGGGACTTCTGGTTCCCGGATCAGCCTTCGGTATTTCATCCACGGAATGCGTTCCCCCAAGCGAGTGAACGGCGGCCGGTGCGCCGGGCGCGGCTGGCTAGGCTCCTCGGGTGACTTCAACAGTGAGCAGTGGACCCGCATTTCGAGCAGCCGATCTGGGAACTCTGGCGGTCATCGCCTGGAGTGGCGAAGGTCCCGACGGAAATGGCGACGTTCCTTTTCTCCTGGCGTATTCCATGGGTGATTCCCCGGCGGGACCCGAGGCCGCGGAAGCGGCCGTGCGGGGTCTCCTGGAGACCAACGGCCTCACGGTGGGCACCACCGTCCACGACGCGGCGGGCCGGCCCCGGTTCCCCGTGTCCCTGCTGGTCGAGGCGGGCCAGGCCGTCGTCACCATGCCGCTCCTGAACGCCCAGTGCTCCGTGCCGCCCGAGTGGCTGGCGGCGGCGGAGGCCCGTAAGAGCGCGTACTTCCTGTTCACCACGCGCGTGTGGCCCGACGCGACGCCGGGTTCGCCGGTCACCGAGAAGGAGCTGGAGGAGTTCGTGGGCTCCGAGGAGACCCTGCTGGCCTCCGCGCACTGCCTGCTGCCCATCCGGCGCGTGCGTGCCTGACCCGCCGGCGGGAGTTCCGGATGGGCTGACGGACACGCCCCCGTTGGCTCAATTCCCCCGTTCTCGGGCATTTCGACGGTGTGATTGGCACGTCATATTCCCTCACCTCTCTAGGGAGCAACGATGCGTCTTCGCACCTTCGCGGCCGCGGCCGTGCTGGCCGGGACCGCTGTCATGGGATCCGCCGCCATGGCCTCCGCCGTGGACGGCCCCGATGGCGCCAGTGCCACCGGCGTGGCCCAGAACAGCCCTGGCGTGTTGTCGGGGAACGTCATCCAGATTCCGATCGACGTCCCGATCAACGCGTGCGGCAACTCGCTGAACCTGATCGCCGGGCTCAACCCGGCGGGCGGCAACACCTGCGTCAACGGCTAGGCATCCGGCATCGCCGGACCAACGGTGCCCGGGACGGCTTCGGCCGTTCCGGGCACCGTGCGTTGCACCGCCCCCCCGCTTTCCGGGGGAAGGCCTGTCGCTCGATAGAGGGTGAGTGGGCCCGTCCGCCGTACTCGGAGGGCGGCGACGGTCAGGACAAGATCACGGTGTGCCACGACAGGGGCACCGTTTTC
The DNA here is from genome assembly GCF_044453445.1 of Streptomyces sp. NPDC051684. Classification (NCBI taxonomy): domain Bacteria; kingdom Bacillati; phylum Actinomycetota; class Actinomycetes; order Kitasatosporales; family Streptomycetaceae; genus Streptomyces; species Streptomyces sp. NPDC051684. The sequence goes on from NZ_JBITCS010000027.1 coordinate 49,245, forward strand.
CTGTCTTCCGGAGGTACTCGCTCGTGGCCATCGCCATCGTCGTCGCCGCGCTCGCCCTGATCGCGGGGCTCGCGGCCAATAAATTCCTGCGGCCGAGGCTGCTGACCGAGGACGACGACAGCGGGATGGCCGTCAAGGACCTCGTGGGCCCACTGCTCACCCTGACCGTCCTGCTGCTGGCCTTCGTCCTGGTCACGGCCAACGGCTCGTACGGGAAGGCCGAGGTGGCCGCGCGCGGTGAGGCGCGCGCCCTGGACCAGCTCGTCGAGATCGCCGAGTACGCCAATGGCAAGCAGCGGGCGGCCATCCAGTCCGACGCCGTCTGTTACGCCCGCGCCGTCCGCGCCCAGGAATGGCCGGCGATGGCCGACGGGAACGGGAGCGGCTCCAAGGCGCCCAGCGTGTGGTCCACCGACATGCGCCACAACTTCCGCCCCCTGGAGGGCGAACCGGCCTTCGGCATGCTGGTCGGCGCCGACACCAAGCGCTCCGAGGAGCGCTCGGAACGCCTCACCCAGTCGACCGCCAGCATCCCCAGCGCCATCTTCTGGTTCCTGCTGGCCGTCCTCGCCGTGACGGTGGTCTCGCTCGGGATCTGCCTGCCGCGCAAGCACAACCGCGGGCAGCTGATCGCGCTCACCCTCATCACGGCACTGCTGACGGCGACCCTGTGCATCATCCGCGACGTCGACCGCCCCTTCGGCGGCATCGTCGACGTACAGCCCACGGCCATCGCCGACGTCGAGAAGCAGGCCACCCGCGACCTGCGTGCTCACGACAGGGACGCGGAACCGCCCTGCGACGCGGACGGCAACCGCGTCGCGGGACAGGCCAGGGGCTGACGCCCCTCAGGCGTCCGCGACGGCCTCCAGCGGGCTGAGCGCGACCGCGAGGCGCCGACCGTGGGGGAGAGCAGGAAGACGAGGAGCAGCGTTCCCCAGGCCCGCAACGGGCCGATCTCCCGGGTGCGTTCGGCGACCGACATGGACGAGCTGGTCCCGGTCCTGCACCTTGAGCAGTGGGTTGTTGCCCACGGCGGTGCGCAGCAGGACGCGCTGGACGGAGCCGGGCAGGAAGCTGTTCCTCGCGACTTCGGTGCGGGCGCCGAGGGTGTCCTGGGCTACGGGGTTGTCCTGGACAGCCTTCTCGTGTGCCTTGGCGCGGTGCGAGACGCATGGAGTGGCCGCTGCTCGGGGCTGCATACCTGGCGGAGCGTCGGCAGCTCGGCCGTGAGCCGGATTCCGATGTTGGCTCCCCAATGTCTCCCAAGAGAGCCAGAAAACGAATCAGGGGCCCGACCCGCTCTCGCGGATCAGGCCCCTGACCTGGTGTTTCAGCTGTCGGGGTGGCGGGATTTGAACCCACGACCTCTTCGTCCCGAACGAAGCGCGCTGCCAAGCTGCGCCACACCCCGATGTCGTTGTTCCGGTCTCTGCTGTTCTGCAGGTCGCGGCGACGTCGTTTACTTTAGCGGACTGTCGGCCTGAGACGAAATCCGGTTTTCGGCGGCGCCCTCAGGCCGCCTTCGGAGCCAGCGTCAGCAGGGTCGCCTCGGGCGGGCAGGCGAAGCGGACGGGGGTGTAGCGGTTGGTGCCGCAGCCCGCCGAGACGTGGAGGTAGGACGTGTTGCCCGCCGCCTCGTGCGTGGACAGGCCCTTCACGCGGTCCGTGTCCAGGTCGCAATTGGTGACCAGGGCGCCGTAGAAGGGGATGCAGAGCTGGCCGCCGTGTGTGTGGCCGGCGAGGACCAGCGGGTAGCCGTCCGCGGTGAAGGCGTCCAGGGCGCGCAGGTACGGGGCGTGCACGACGCCCATCGAGAAGTCGGGGCCGGAGAGCGGGCCGCCGGCCACCTCCGTGTACCGGTCGCGCTTGATGTGCGGGTCGTCCAGGCCGGTGAGGCCGATCTCCACGCCCGCGACCTTCAGGGAGCCCCGCGTGTTCGTGAGGTTCAGCCAGCCCGCCGCGTCGAAGCCGTCGCGCAGGTCCTCCCACGGGTTGTGGATGGCGCCGACGACGGGGGCGTTGCCGTTCAGCCCGTGCCGGCCCGAGATCTGCTGCTTCAGGTAGCGGGCCGGGTTGAGGAGCTTGGGGCCGTAGTAGTCGTTGGACCCGAAGACGTACGCGCCGGGGAACTCCATCAGCGGGCCGAGCGCGTCGAGGACCTCGGGGACGCCCTCCGTGTCGGAGAGGTTGTCGCCCGTGTTGATGACGAAGTCGGGGCGCAGGCCCGCGAGGGACTGCAGCCAGCGGCGCTTCTTGTTCTGGCCGCCGACCATGTGGATGTCGGAGACCTGGAGCACCCGCATGGGGCGCATTCCCGCAGGCAGTACGGGGATCGTGACCCGTCGCAGGCGGAAGGAGCGGGCCTCGAAGCCCGCCGAGTAGATCAGCCCGGCGGCGCCCGCCGCCGCGATGCCGGCCGTCACCTTCAGGGAGGTCTTCAGGGGATTCCCGTATCGAGCGCGCATGAGTCCCATCGTGTCAGACCCGCACCGCAGCGGAAATCGGCGGGCGTTGACGCTCGGGCACCTGCGACAATCAAGTCATGACCACGCTCAAGTCGAAGCTGCAGGACGACCTCAATGCCGCCATCAGGGAGCGCGATGAGCTGCGCTCCTCGACGCTCCGGCTGACCCTCTCCGCGATCACCAACCAGGAAGTCGCGGGCACCGAGAAGCGTGAGCTGTCGGACGACGAGGTGCAGAAGGTGATCGCCAAGGAGGCCAAGAAGCGCCGCGAGGCGGCCGAGGCCTTCGAGAAGGCGGGCCGCACCGAGTCCGCCACCCGTGAGGTGGCGGAGGGCGAGCTGCTCGCCCAGTACCTGCCGCAGCAGCTGTCCGACGCCGAGCTCGAGCAGATCGTCGCGCAGGCGGTCGAGGAGGCGAAGGCGGCCGGCGCCGAGGGGCCGAAGGCCATGGGCCAGGTCATGAAGATCGTGAAGCCGGAGGTCGCGGACCGCGCCGAGGGCGGCCGGGTGGCCGCCACGGTCAAGCGGCTCCTGGCGGGCTGACCGCGACCGCGAAGGACGAGACGACGAAGAGGGCGCACCCCGCGCAGGGTGCGCCCTCTTCGTCGTTCGCGTGGTCGTTCGCGAGGCGGGTGGTCAGTGGCGGCCCCAGCCGCCCCCGTTCCCGTTGCCGCCGATCAGGTCCGGCGGGATCGAGATGTCGGGCAGCGGGTCGGTGTCGCCGTTGCCCCCGTCGTCACCGGGCTCGGGCTTGTGCCCCTTGTCCCTGCCCTTGCCCTTCTTCTTGTCCGGGTCCGGGATGTTCACCTTGTTGAAGGTGGGCGCTTCCTTGCCGGACAGCGCGCCGGTCATCGCGTCGCGCCAGATCGGGCCCGGGGTGTCGGCGCCGAAGACCTTGTCGTGGTACTGGCCGCCGATGGTGATGTCGGTCATCTCGACGGCCTGCGAGGCGCTGCCGACCCAGACGGCGCCGGACAGGTTCGGCGTGTAGCCGGAGAACCAGGCGTTCTTGCGGCCGTCGGTGGTACCGGTCTTGCCCGCGTTGTCCCGGCCGGAGAGTCCGGCCGTCTTGCCCGTACCGGAGTCGATCACGCCGCTGAGCAGCGTATTGATCTTGTCGGCGGTCGACTCCGACATCGCGCGCGAGCACTTCGACTTCGGCACGTCGAGCGCCTTGCCGTTGGGGTCGGTGATCGACTCGATGGCGACGGGCGTGCAGTAGGTGCCGCGGTTCGCGAACGCCGCGTACGCGGAGGCCATCGTCAGCGGCGACAGGCCCGTCGAGCCGAGGGTCATCGACGAGGGGACCTCGTCGACCTTCTTGCCGTTGCCCTGGACCACGCCCAGCTTGTCGGTCATCTTCACGACCGGGCACATGCCGATGTCGCCGATCATCTGCACGAAGTACGTGTTGATGGACTTGGCCATCGCCTCCTTGAGGCGATACGGGCCGACCTCCGACTCGTTCTCGTTCTCCAGCTTGTAGCCGCCGTCGTTGACCCACGGCTTGCCGCTGCACGTCTGGACGCGGCTCGGGTACGGCATCTGGTACGGGGCCGGGTACCGCTTCGTGACCGACGTGCCCTTCTCCAGGGCCGCGGCCGCCACGAACGGCTTGAACGTCGAACCGGTCGGGAAGCCGAGGTTGGAGCCGCCGTCCCGGTAGTTGACGGAGTAGTTCATCTCCGACTCGTTCTTGCTGGCGTCCGAGCCGTACGGCTTCGACTGGCCCATGGCGAGGACCTTGCCGGTGCCCGGCTCGACGAACGCGCCCGCCGCGTCGACCTTGTCCGACTGGTAGACGCCCCGCTTGATCGCCGCCTGCACGGACTCCTGCGCCTGCGGGTCGAGCGTCGTCTTCACCGTCAGGCCGCCGCGGTTCCAGACCTTGGCGCGGTCCTCGGGCGTCTTGCCGAAGGCCGAGTTGTTGAGGAAGGCGTTCCTGACGTAGTCGCAGAAGAACGCCGCACCGTGCTCCGCGGTGATGCAGCCGTTCTGCGGCCTGCTGACCTTGAGGCCGATCGGCGTCTTCTTGGCCGTCTCGGCCTCGGCCTGCGTGATGTCGTGCGTCTCGGCCATCCGCTGGAGCACGATGTTGCGCCGCTTCTTCGCCTCGGCCTCGTCGTTGACGGGGTCGTAGCGGCTCGGCGACTGCACGATGCCGGCGAGCATCGCGGACTCCTGGATGTTCAGGTCCTTGGCCGGCTTGGAGAAGTAGCGCTGGGCCGCGGCCTCGACGCCGTAGGCCTGCTGCCCGAAGTACGTGATGTTCAGGTAGTTGTTGAGGATCTTCTTCTTGCCGACCTCGTTCTCCACCTGGATCGCGTACTTCAGCTCCTTGACCTTGCGGCCGATGGTCTGCTGAGTCGCCTGCGCCAGCTTGGTCGGGTCGTCGCCCGCCTCTTCCATGAAGACGTTCTTCACGTACTGCTGCGTGAGGGTGGAAGCGCCCTGCGAGACGCCGCCGTTCTGCGCGTTGGCGTTGATCGCGCGCAGGATGCCCTTGGCGTCGACGGCGCCGTGCTCGTAGAACCGCGAGTCCTCGATCGCGACGATCGCCTTCTGCATGTACGGCGAGATGTCGTCGAGCTTCACGACGGTGCGGTCGCGCGAGTACGTGGTCGCGATCTTCCCGCCCTGGTTGTCCAGGATCGTGGTGCGCTGGCTCAGCGGCGGGGTCTTCAACGTCGCCGGGATCTCGTCGAATCCCTCGACCGAGCCCTTGGCCGCGAGGCCGAGCGCGCCTGCCGCGGGCAGGGCGATACCTGCCAGCACGGCTCCGGCGAGCACGCTGACTCCGAGGAACTTGGCGGCCTGTTGGGCCGGCGACATGCCGCCGCCACCGCCCGAGCGCTTCTTTCCCATACGGGGCAGCCTACGTGTCGATTCTCCGGACAGGCGTATATGCCTTGGCCTAAGCTGCACTCAACTGTCACAGCAGTGCGGTCTCGTATCAAGATGCGGGACGACCCCGAATCGTTCCCGGTACGTATGAAGTGCCTCTTGTAGTCATTCCCGGACCCTTTCGCGGAGCTTCGCGTAGGGCTCAGGGGGTGTCCGAATCCGCCTTGTGTGTCACTCGACGCCCGTTGTGACTCAAGTGGACTGTCCCGCTTTGCCGGGGTTATTACGCATGTCCTTCGGTCACTCCGTCGGGTGATCTGCCGCTCACGCATAGTCCGTTCGGGCCATTCAAGATTGGGCCCGAAGGGGGTGTTGCGCTGTGCCCACCTTCCGTAACGTCCTCAACTGGCGGCGGTGAATATGCCGCTGCCGCCGTGGGGGAGCCTCGATTCGGGAGAGGACGGCGCCGGTATGGGCTGGGTAGTCGACTGGAGTGCGCAGGCGGCCTGCCGCACTACCGATCCGGACGAACTGTTCGTTCAAGGAGCAGCGCAGAACCGGGCGAAGGCGGTGTGCACGGGATGTCCCGTGCGGACCGAGTGCCTGGCGGACGCGCTGGACAATCGCGTCGAGTTCGGCGTGTGGGGTGGCATGACGGAACGGGAGCGCCGCGCGTTGCTGCGCAGGCGTCCGACGGTCACCTCGTGGCGCAGGTTGCTCGAGACGGCGCGTACGGAGTACGAGCGCGGCGCGGGCCTGCTGCCCGTGGAGCTGGAGAACGACGAGACGTACGAGAGGTACGCGGCCGTCGGATAGCCGGCGCGCGCACCACCACCATCCGTCGGACCACGGATGTACGGCTCACGCTCCGGCCGGAGTGCCACCGGCCGCGAGCCGTTCTCCGATGTCCCTGAGGCCTGCCAGGTCGTGCACATCGCCGGGCAGGGCCGCGACCTCGGTCACGGCGACCTCGGGATGCAGCGCGGTGAAGCGGTCACGCGTGCGCTGTTCGCGCGCGACCACCTGCATGCGCTCCGCGTGCAACCGCAGCAGTCCCGCGGTCAGTTGTTCGATGCTGGGCTCGGCCGTGGGGTCGGACCCGGCCGTGGAGTCGGACCCGGCCGTGGAGTCGGACCCTGATGTCTCGGGGGAAGCCTCGATGGGCGCTTCGGAGGATGCCTCGGGGAGTGCCTCGGGAGTGGCACGACCCTCTTCCTTCCCGCCCGTCTGATCCACAATGCGGCACTCGTCAAGATTTTCCGCGGCGGCGAGGGCACGCTCGGCCGACAGCCGGCCCGCGCCGCTGCCGTGCACCCGGTTCAGTACGAGACCGGCCAGCGGCATCTTCTCGGCGGCCAGGCGCTCCACGAAGTACGCGGCCTCGCGCAGCGCGTCCCGCTCGGGTGCGGCGACCACGAGGAACGCGGTGCCGGGCGCCTGAAGCAGCTTGTACGTGGCGTCCGCGCGGGTGCGGAAGCCGCCGAACGTCGTGTCCATCGCGGCCACGAACGTCTGCACGTCGCGCAGGAGTTGACCGCCGAGCAGCTTGCCGAGCGTGCCGGTCATCATCGACATCCCGACGTTCAGGAACTTCATGCCCGCCCGGCCGCCGACCTTCGCGGGCGCCATGAGCAGCCGGATCAGCTTCCCGTCGAGGAAGGAGCCGAGCCGCGTCGGCGCGTCCAGGAAGTCCAGTGCCGAGCGCGAGGGCGGGGTGTCGACGACGATCAGGTCCCACTCGTCGCGCGAGCGCAGCTGGCCCAGCTTCTCCATCGCCATGTACTCCTGCGTGCCCGCGAAGCCCGCCGAGAGTGACTGGTAGAAGGGGTTGGAGAGGATCGCCTTCGCGCGCTCCTCGTCCGCGTGCGCCTCGACGATCTCGTCGAACGTGCGCTTCATGTCGAGCATCATCGCGTGCAGCTCGCCGCCCGAACCGTTGTCGATGTCCTTCACCCGGCGCGGGGTGTTGTCCAGCGAGTCGATGCCCATGGACTGCGCGAGCCTGCGGGCCGGGTCGATGGTGAGGACGACGACCTTGCGGCCGCGCTCGGCGGCACGCAGGCCGAGGGCCGCGGCGGTCGTGGTCTTGCCGACCCCGCCGCTGCCGCAGCACACCACGATGCGGGTCGACGGGTCGTCGAGCAGCGGGTCGACATCGAGCGAGGCGCGCGGATCCAGCGTCATCGAAACGGTCCCCTAAATCCCTTGCTGTCGCAGTTCCTCGGCGAGCGTGTACAGCCCGGAGAGGTCGAGGCCCTCGGTGAGCAACGGCAGTTCGTGCAGCGACAGGCCCGCCGCGGCGAGCTGGTCGCGCTGGGCGCGCTCCAGGGCGTAGCGCTCGGCGTACTCCCCGGCCTGCGCGAGCAGCGGGCCGACGAGCCGCTTGGCGCTGCCGAGCCCGGCGGCCGCCAGTGCCTCGGTGACCGCGGGACGGACCTCGCCGTCGGAGGTCAGCGCCAAGGCGGGTTCCCCGAGAAGCGCGGGTCGCACCATGTTCACCATGATCCGTCCCACCGGGAGCTTCGCGGCGCGCAGTTCGGCGACCCCGTCGAGGGTCTCCTGCACCGGCATCTCCTCCAGGAGGGTCACCAGGTGCACCGCCGTCTCGCGGGACTTGAGGACCCGCATCACGGCCTGCGCCTGATTGTGTATCGGGCCCATCTTGGCGAGCCCGGCCACCTCGTCGTTCACGTTCAGGAACCGGGTGATGCGGCCGGTGGGCGGGGCGTCCATCACCACGTAGTCGTAGATGTACCGCCCCTGCTTGTCCTTGCGGCGGACGGCCTCGCAGGCCTTGCCGGTCAGGAGCACGTCCCGCAGGCCGGGCGCGATGGTGGTCGCGAAGTCGATCGCGCCCAGCTTCTTCAGGGCGCGGCCCGCGCCGCCCAGCTTGTAGAACATCTGGAGGTAGTCGAGCAGCGCCAGTTCGGGATCGATGGCGAGGGCGAACACCTCCCCTCCATCTGGCGCGACGGCGATCTTGCGCTCCTCGTAGGGGAGCGCTTCTGTCTCGAAGAGCTGTGCGATGCCCTGTCTGCCCTCGACCTCCACGAGGAGAGTGCGCTTGCCCTCGGTCGCGAGGGCGAGCGCGAGCGCGGCGGCGACCGTGGTCTTTCCGGTCCCGCCCTTGCCGCTGACGACCTGGAGCCTGCTCACGTATTCGAGCCTAACCAGAACGTCCGACATCCACGCAGCAGCCTCCGGAACGTCTCGGCCACGCGCGGCGGATACAGTCGGCCCCATGGCAAAGAAGTGGGAATACGCGACCGTGCCGCTCCTCGTGCACGCGACGAAGCAGATCCTGGACACCTGGGGCGAGGACGGCTGGGAGCTGGTCCAGGTCGTGCCGGGGCCGAACAACCCCGAGCAGCTGGTGGCGTACCTGAAGCGGGAGAAGGCGGCGTGAGCGGCGTCGTCGACGCGCGGCTCGCCGAGCTGGGCCTGACGCTGCCGCCCGTCGTTCCGCCGGTCGCCGCGTACCAGCCGGCCGTGCAGTCCGGCGTGTACGTGTACACGGCAGGTCAGCTGCCGATGGTCGACGGAAAACTGCCGTTGACCGGCAAGGTCGGCGACGAGGTCACCGACGAGCAGGCCAAGGACCTGGCCCGCACGTGCGCGCTGAACGCGCTCGCGGCGGTCAAGTCCGTCGCCGGTGACCTGGACCGCATCGCGCGTGTCGTGAAGGTCGTCGGTTTCGTTGCCTCCGCCACCGACTTCACCGGTCAGCCGGGCGTCATCAACGGCGCGAGCGAGCTGCTCGGCGAGGTCCTCGGCGACAAGGGCGTGCACGCGCGCAGCGCCGTCGGCGTGGCCGTGCTGCCGCTGGACGCGCCGGTCGAGGTCGAGATCCAGGTGGAGCTCACCGACAAGTGAGCCGCTGACGTACGCCTACGCGCGTGTGCGCGCGTAGGCCGTTTTCCGGGAGGCCGTCCGATCTTGGTTTCGGGCGGCCTCTCGAACATCCTGGCGTCACCGGTTAGCCTCCGGCCATGGCAAATGGGCAGTGGTATCCCCCCGAGTGGCCGGAACGCATCCGGGCCCTCGCCGCCGGCACGCTGACGCCCGCGACCCCGCGCCGCGCGGCCACGGTGATGCTGCTCAGGGACGCCGGGGGCGTCGAGGTGCACATGCTCCGCAGACGCACGTCGATGAAGTTCGCGGCCGGTGCCTACGCGTATCCGGGCGGCGGCGTCGACCCCCGCGACGACGACCGGCTGGTGCGCTGGGCGGGCCCCACGCGCGCGGAGTGGGCCGAACGGCTCGGAGTGCCGGAGGGGGAGGCCCAGGCGATCGTCTGCGCCGCCGTGCGGGAGACCTTCGAGGAGGCGGGCGTGCTGCTCGCCGGGCCCACCCCGGACACCGTCGTCGACGACACGACGGGCGGGCGGTGGCAGGCCGACCGGCAGGCGCTGATCGACCGTGACCTGTCCTTCGCCGAGTTCCTGGCGAACCGCGGCCTGGTGCTGCGCTCCGACCTGCTGGGCGCCTGGGCCCGCTGGATCACCCCCGAGTTCGAGCCGCGCCGCTACGACACGTGGTTCTTCGTGGCCGCGCTCCCCGCGGGCCAGCGCACCAGCGACGACTCCTCCGAGGCCGACCGCACGGTGTGGATCAGGCCGGGGCGGGCCGCGGCGGAGTACGACCGGGGCGAGCTGACGATGATGCCGCCGACGATCGCGACCCTGCGCACGCTTGCCGAGTACGCGCGCGTGGGCGACGCCCTGGGCGGGGCGACGGGGCGCGACCTCACGCCCGTGCTCGCGCAGGCGCGCATGGAGGAGGACGAGCTGGTGCTGTCCTGGCCGGGGCACGACGAGTTCACCAAGCACATCCCGACCGGGAAGCGCGAAAGCAACGGGGGAGCCTCCTCATGACCGAAGCCGCGGCCCTGCCCGGCCAGCCCCGCGGCGGGGTGCTCACAGGACCCGCCACCGCCCGCGCGATCAACGTGCTGGCGCCCAACCCGTCCGCGATGACCCTCGACGGCACCAACACCTGGATCGTCGCCGAACCGGACAGCGACCTCGCCGTGGTCGTCGACCCCGGTCCGCTGGACGACGGGCACCTGCGCGCCGTCATGGACGTCGCCGAGAAGGCGGGCAAGCGGATCGCGCTCACCCTCCTCACGCACGGCCACCCGGACCACGCCGAAGGGGCGGGCCGGTTCGCCGAGTTGACCGGGACGAAGGTGCGGGCGCTCGACCCGGCGCTGCGGCTCGGCGACGAGGGCCTGGCCGCCGGTGACGTGATCACCACGGGCGGCCTGGAGATGCGTGTCGTACCGACGCCCGGCCACACCGCGGACTCGCTGTGCTTCCATCTCCCGGCCGACCAGGCCGTGTTGACGGGCGACACCGTCCTCGGGCGCGGCACGACCGTGGTGGCCCATCCGGACGGCCGCCTGGGCGACTATCTCGACTCGCTGCGCCGGTTGCGGTCGCTGACGGTCGACGACGGGGTGCACACGGTGCTGCCCGGCCACGGTCCCGTACTGGAGGACGCGCAGGGCGTGGTCGAGTTCTACCTGGCGCACCGCGCGGGCAGGCTCGCCCAGGTGGAGACGGCCGTCGAGGACGGGCTGGTGTCGGCGCCCGACGTCGTGGCGCACGTGTACGCGGACGTGGACCGCTCGCTGTGGCCGGCGGCCGAGCTGAGCGTGCGGGCCCAGCTCGAGTACCTGCGCGAACACGGGCTGATCTAGGGCCTGTCGTTTGGATCAGGCCGGCGCGCCTTCGGTCTCCTGCGGCCACGTGATGTCGAGGGCGGCCAGGCGCGGCGGGTCCGCGATGATGTCGACGCCGACGACCCTGTCGTCCTGGAACGTGAAGGCGAGCACCGCGACGACCTGGCCGCGCGGCGCCTGCACGAGCCCCATGGTGTCGCCGACGAACGCCGGGTACGCCGCCTGCGCCAACTTCCCGTAGAACGCGGCCTGCTTGGCCACCGCCAGGCTGCCGCGCAGCAGCCCGGTGGCGGTGCCGGGGCCCGCGTCGACGCGCAACAGGACGTCCGGGTCGAGGAGTTCGAGCAGGGCTTCGAAGTCGCCAACGCGCGTGGCGGCCAGCCAGGCGTCGACGACCTCGCGCTGCCGTGCCACGGAGGTGTCGGGCGGCACCGTGGCGCCCTGTACGCGGCGCCGCGCCCTGCTTGCCATCTGCCGGGTCGCGGCGGGAGTGCGCTCCACGATGGGGGCGAGCTCCTCGAACGACACCGAGAACATGTCGTGCAGCACGAAGGCGAGGCGTTCGGCGGGCGCGAGGGTGTCGAGCACGACGAGCAGCGCGAGTCCCACGGAGTCCGCGAGTTCGGCCTCGTGCACGGGGTCGGCGGGCCGGACCACCGGGTCGGGGACGTGGGTCCCGCCGGGTCCGTCCTCCAGCGGGTCCTCGCGGCGCGCCGTGCGGGTGCGCAGCATGTCCAGGCAGATCCGCCCGACGACGGTGGTCAGCCAGCCGCTCAGGTTCCGTACGTCGTCCGTCTCGGCGCGCTGCAGCCGCAGCCAGCCCTCCTGCACGGCGTCCTCGGCCTCGCTCAGCGAACCGAGCATCCGGTACGCCACCGAGCGCAGCCGCCCGCGCTCTTCCTCGAAACGGGTGACGAGTTCGGCCGACTGTGTCATCGAGGGCTCCCCTTGGTGTCTCGACGTGTCCCGACGTGTCACTACGTGGACGGGTCCCGCCACGAGGTGTGGCGGGACCCGTCTACGTAGGCATGTGCTTGGTCAGCGCGAACGCTTCGCGAGGCGCTCCACGTCCAGGAGGATCACGGCGCGGGCCTCCAGGCGGAGCCAGCCGCGGCCCGCGAAGTCGGCGAGCGCCTTGTTGACCGTCTCGCGGGAGGCGCCGACCAGCTGGGCCAGTTCTTCCTGCGTCAGGTCGTGCACGACGTGGATGCCTTCCTCGGACTGCACGCCGAAGCGGCGCGACAGGTCGAGGAGCGCGCGGGCCACACGGCCGGGCACGTCGGAGAAGACCAGGTCGGACATCTGGTCGTTGGTCTTGCGCAGGCGCCTGGCGACGGCGCGCAGCAGGGCCGTGGCCACCTCGGGGCGGGCGCTCAGCCAGGGCTGGAGGTCGCCGTGGCCGAGGCCGAGGAGCTTGACCTCGGTGAGGGCGCTCGCGGTGGCGGTGCGCGGTCCCGGGTCGAACAGCGAGAGCTCGCCGATCAGCTCGCCGGGGCCGAGGACGGCGAGCATGTTCTCGCGTCCGTCGGGGGAAGTGCGGTGGAGCTTCACCTTGCCCTCGGTGACCACGTACAGGCGGTCTCCGGGGTCGCCCTCGTGGAACAGGGCGTCGCCGCGTGCGAGGGTCACCTCACTCATGGAGGCGCGGAGCTCCGCGGCCTGCTCGTCATCGAGCGCCGCGAAGAGCGGGGCGCGCCGCAGAACGTCGTCCACGAGTTTCTCTCCTATGTCGCCTGCATCGGGACCGGACCCGATCGAATCGACCGGATCGCCCCGGTTGTCGATCATTTCCACTGCCCATTTTGCCGGACGGTCCAAACAGTGTGATCAGTCACTCGTACACAAGTCTGCCGCACCCGCGCCACAACCCGAGGGGGAGGGGGCCAATCGTGGAGCGATCCGGCGGCTTCGGGGCGGATGTCGGTGCCGGGCTTTAGGCTGGCCGAGTGTTCAAAATGCCGGTGAGAGCGCAGGCGAAGGGGGTCGTGACGGTGGCGAGCGATCTCGATTCCGCTGTGGGCGAACAGGCGCAGAAAGGTGCCCCCGAGGCCGTGACCAGGGGGCTGTCGGTGGCCCCGGTGAGCGTGCTCGGGGCCGCGCCCGTACTCAAGTCCGTGTCCGCACAGGGGAAGGCCGCCTAGTCGATGTCCGCGCCCGCGAAGAAGACCGCGAAGAGGGCTGCCGCCCCGAAGCCGACCGCCGGTACGGGGCAGCCCGCGACCGGTGCGAAGAAGGCGGCTGCCGCCAAGAAGGTGCCCGCTGCGCCGAAGAAGTCCGCCGCCCCGAAGGCGTCCGCGCGGCCCGAGTCGCACACGGCGCTCGTCCGGCGCGCCCGGAAGATCAACCGGGAGCTCGCGGAGGTGTACCCGTACGCCCACCCGGAGCTGGACTTCGAGAACCCCTTCCAGCTCCTGGTGGCCACGGTGATGTCGGCCCAGACGACGGACCTGCGGGTCAACCAGACGACGCCGGCCCTGTTCGCGGCGTACCCGACCCCCGAGGACCTGGCCGCGGCCAACCCGGAGGAGGTCGAGGAGCTGATCCGGCCGACCGGCTTCTTCCGCGCCAAGACGCGCTCGATCATGGGCCTGGCCAAGGCGCTGAGCGAGGACTTCGGCGGCGAGGTGCCCGGCCGCCTCGAAGACCTGGTCAAGCTGCCCGGAGTGGGCCGCAAGACGGCCTTCGTGGTGTTGGGGAACGCGTTCGGACGCCCCGGCATCACCGTCGACACCCACTTCGGCCGGCTTGTCCGCCGCTGGAAGTGGACCGACGAGACCGACCCGGACAAGGTCGAGAAGGCCGTCGGCGCGCTCTTCCCGAAGAGCGACTGGACGCAGCTCAGTCACAACGTGATCTTCCACGGCCGCCGCATCTGCCACGCTCGCAAGCCGGCCTGCGGCGCCTGCCCGATCGCCCCGCTCTGCCCGGCGTACGGGGAGGGTGAGACGGACCCGCAGAAGGCCGAGAAGCTGCTCAAGTACGAGAAGGGCGGCTTCCCCGGCCAGCGCCTCAAGCCCCCGCAGTCCTACCTGGACGCGGGCGGCCTCCCGGCGCCGCCCCTGGCCGGCCGGGAGGCGTGACGGACCGTATCGGAGGGCAGTCGGGGTTGGCCCTTTTGACGGGCCCGCGACTCCAGCGAGATCCGTCAGAAGGGCCATGGGCCCAGCACACCGCGAGGGGGCGGCTATGAAGCACGTGAGCGAGATCGGCGGGATGAGCGGCGGGGCGGAAGGGACGGCCGGGGCGCACGGCACGACGAGTGCGCGCGGATCGCACGGACCGGCCGGGTCGCACGGACCGGGCGGTCTGGACGGCCCGCCCCCCTCCGATGTGACGCTCCGCACCGAGGGGCTGCCCGGCTGGCTGGACCCCGTGGCGCACGCCGCCGCCACCGTCCGCGGCGAGCAGCTCAGCCGCTTCCTGCCGCCGGAGAGCGGCGCCGGCCGGCAGTCCGCCGTGCTGATCCTGTTCGGCGAGGGGGAGCGCGGTCCGGAGCTACTGCTCATGGAGCGCTCGGGCTCGCTCAGATCCCATGCGGGCCAGCCCTCGTTCCCCGGCGGCGCCCTGGACGCGGAGGACGGCGACCCGCTCGGCGACGGCCCGCTGCGCGCCGCCCTGCGCGAGGCGTGGGAGGAGACCGGCCTCGACCCGGGCGGCGTCCAGCTCTTCGGCGTGCTGCCGAAGCTCTACATCCCGGTGAGCAGCTTCGTCGTCACGCCCGTACTGGGTTGGTGGCGGGTGCCCTCACCCGTCGCCGCGGTCGACCCGGCGGAGACGGCGCGCGTCTTCACGGTCCCCGTGGCGGACCTCACGGACCCGGAGAACCGGGCGACGACGGTCCACCCGAGCGGCCACCGGGGCCCGGCCTTCCTGGTGGAGTCCGCCCTCGTCTGGGGGTTCACCGCGGGCGTCATCGACCGGCTGCTGCACTACGCGGGGTGGGAGCGCCCCTGGGACCGATCAAAGACGGTGCCACTCGATTGGCGGTCGTGACAGGGTGGGCGCCGTGAATCACGAGCACAGGCGGACAGGGGCGGGGCGAGATGCAAGGCGGGGCGTGAATCGGTGAACGTGCTGGACTTCCTGCTGCTCGCCGCGGCCGTGTGGTTCGCGATCGTCGGGTACCGCCAGGGTTTCGTCGTCGGCATCCTGTCGGTGATCGGCTTCCTCGGCGGCGGCCTCGTCGCCGTCTACGCGCTGCCTCTCCTGTGGGACGCGATCACCAGTGACGCGGAGGTCACCACGACCGCGGCGGTCGTCGCCGTCGTCGTCGTGATCGTGTGCGCCTCCGTCGGCCAGGCCTTCACCACGCACTTGGGCAACAAGCTGCGCAGATACATCACTTGGTCCCCGGCCCGCGCGCTCGACGCGACGGGCGGCGCGGTGGTCAACGTGGCGGCGATGCTCCTGGTCGCCTGGCTCATAGGCTCCGCGCTCGCCGGCACCACGCTGCCCACGCTCGGCAAGGAAGTGCGCAGTTCGAAGGTGCTGCTCGGCGTCTCGCAGGCGCTGCCCACGCAGGCGGACACCTGGTTCGCGGACTTCTCCTCGACCCTCGCGCAGAACGGGTTCCCGCAGGTCTTCAGCCCGTTCGCGAACGAGCCGATCGCCGAGGTGAAGCCGCCGGACCCGGCGCTCGCGAACAGCCGGGTGGCGCTCAACGCGAAGCGTTCCATCGTCAAGGTCGTGGGCCAGGCGCCCAGTTGCGGCAAGGTCCTGGAGGGCACCGGCTTCGTGTTCTCCGACCGCCGCGTGATGACGAACGCGCACGTGGTCGGCGGTGTCGACGAACCCACCGTGCAGATAGGCGGCGAGGGCGTGAAGTACGACGCGAAGGTCGTGCTCTACGACTGGAAGCGCGACATCGCGGTCCTGGACGTGCCGGCCCTGAAGGCGCCCCCGCTCCAGTTCTCGGCGACCGACGCGCAGCGCGGCGGCGGCGCGATCGTCGCGGGCTTCCCGGAAAACGGCGCGTACGACGTGCGCCCCGCGCGCGTGCGCGGCCGCATCACGGCGAACGGCCCGGACATCTACCACCGCGGCACCGTGCGCCGCGATGTGTACTCGCTGTTCTCGACGGTCCGTCAGGGCAACTCCGGCGGCCCGCTGCTCACTCCGAGCGGCCAGGTCTACGGTGTTGTGTTCGCCAAGTCCCTGGACGACTCGCAGACGGGTTACGCGCTGTCCGGCGACGAGATCAGCACCGACATCACGCGCGGCCGTGCGGCGAACCAGCAGGTCGACACGGACGCCTGCGCGCTGTAGCCGACCGGCCGCGGCACCCGGCGGAACAGCCGGGCGCGGAAGGGCTGTTCAGCCCCGCGCGCCGTGCCGGATCCGCGCGGACACCCACCGGGCCCGGCGCCGCAGGATACGAGGAATGCCCAGCCGGGGATCGTGCGCCGACCAGCCGTCCGGCGCCCCCCTCTGGGGAGAGCCCAGCGTCATCGCTGGGCGGCGATTGCGTGCTGCGTCACTGTAGTCGTGCGTCCAGCCCATACCCCGACGTGTGCCCCTGCCCCATGGTCGGTAACCGCCCTCACGCTCCCCAAAATGGCGTATGCGCCGGGCAATTGGCCGTTCGAAGCACAGGCGTTCCCCCTATCGTAACCGCAACAAACAGGGCTCACCGGTCCGGTTCGGGATCCTTCAGCCAGTTGACCAGTTCCTTCGAGAACGCGGCCGGATCCTCCTCGTGCGGGAAGTGTCCGAGGCCGTCGAAGAGCCGCCAGCGGTAGGGGGCCTCCACGTACTCGCCCGAGCCCGCCGCGCTGCGGGTCCGCATCACCGGGTCGAGGGAGCCGTGCACATGGAGCGTCGGCACGCGCACGGGGCGCTTCATCCGCCGGTTGAACTGGATCCCGTCGGGGCGCGCGAGGGAGCGCACCATCCACCGGTACGGCTCGATCGAGCAGTGCGCGGTCGACGGGATGCACATGGCCTGCCGGTACGTCCGCACGGTGGCGTCGTCGGGCTGGTGCGGCCCCGACCAGTCCCGGACCAGCTTGCCCACCAACTCGCCGTCGTTGGCGAGGAGCTGCCGCTCGGGCAGCCAGGGGCGCTGGAAGCCCCAGACGTACGAGCCCGAGCGCGACTGCCGGTAGTCCGCCAGCATCGCCGAGCGCCACCGGCGCGGATGCGGCATCGAGGAGACCACGAGCCGGCGCACCAGCTTGGGGCGCATCACGGCCGCGGTCCAGGCGAGATAGCCGCCGAGGTCGTGGCCGACGAGCGCCGCGTCGGGCTCGCCGAGCGAGCGCACCACGCCCGTGATGTCGAGCGCGAGGTTCGCCGGGTCGTAGCCCCGCGGTGTACGGTCGCTGCCGCCGACCCCCCGAAGGTCCATCGCCACGGCCCGGAAGCCCGCGTCGGCGAGCGCGACGAGCTGGTGCCGCCACGTCCACCAGAACTGCGGGAAGCCGTGCAGAAGCAGGACCAGCGGCCCGTCGCCCATCTCCGCGATGTGGAAGCGCGCGCCGTTCGCCGCGACGTCCCGGTGGGTCAGCTTGTGACCGCCGGGGACGTCGAGGAGTACGAAGGATGCGGGCGGCTGGGCCGAAGGAGTGGCAGGGTCCGTCATGAAGACGAGCGTGCCACAGCCTCGATGGCCTTCGTGTCATGGCCGTCCGCGGTCACCTCACGGGGGTGCGGCTTGGCGTTCTGCAGTACGCCTGCCGACTCCTTGAACGAGGCGGCGGTCTTCTGCGGCCCCTTGCCCTTCTTGGCCTTCTGCGCGAACACGTAGCCGATCAGCCCGAGCAAAAGCGCCAGGAACACGCTGGCGGCGAAGGACAGCAGGAAGCACCAGGCCATGTTCCAGCCGCCGTCACCGTTGAACCCGCCCGTCCACGCGTTGATCCCGTACGCGAGAGCGAAGCTCAGCATCGGCAGCGAGAAGGTGAGGACCACCCCCGCCGCCGTGAGTGCGCCGCCGCTGACGGCACCTCGCTTCACATCCCGCTTCAGCTGCGACTTGGCCAGCGCGATCTCGTCGTGCACCAGCGCGGACATCTCGGCCGTCGCCGATGCGAACAGCTGGCCGATGCTGCGTTCGGCGCCGACCGGGTTGTCGTCGGGTGCGCTCATCGCGTACTCCCCTGTTCTTCTGTGGCTGCTTCGTGTGCGGTGCGGACGCGCGTACCGCGCGGACTCTCCGTCAGATCATGCCGGACGCTCGTCCTCGCCGCCTGCCCCGGCCGCCACTTGCGCAAGCCTGCGGTGCTCCGCGGCTTTCTTCTCGTAGATCTCGGCCATCCGGAGGTGGTACTCCGGCAGGCCCTCTTCGTAGATGTCGGGGACGCCGGAGAGGTCCTCGTCCCGGTTCTCGGCCTCGTACAGGGCCTGGTACTTGGCGTTGCGGATCTTCAGCAGCACGCTGGAGATCACCGCCGCGATCAGCGAGCCCATCAGCACGGACGCCTTGATCTCGTCCGTCAGCAAGGGGTCGTCGGTGAAGGCGAGTTCCCCGATGAGCAACGAGACCGTGAAGCCGATGCCCGCGAGCGAGGCCACTGCGAACACATCGGGCCAGGCCAGTTCGTCGGAGAGCGAGGCCTTGGTGAACCGGGCCGTCAGCCAGGTGCCGCCGAAGATCCCGAGCGCCTTGCCGACGACGAGACCGAGCACCACGCCGAGCGTCTCCGGCTTGGTGAACACATCGCCCAGCGCCCCGCCCGACACCGCGACACCGGCGCTGAACAGCGCGAACAGCGGAACCGCGAGCCCCGCGGAGAGCGGCCGCACCAGGTGTTCGATGTGCTCGCCGGGGGAGTGCTCCTCGCCGTCCTCGCGGTGGCAGCGCAGCATCAGGCCCATGGCGACACCGGCGATGGTGGCGTGCACGCCGCTGTTGTACATCACCCCCCAGATGACCAGGGCCAGGGGTACGTAGATGTACCAGCCGCGCACCCGCTTCTTGAGCAGCAGCCAGAAGACGGCGAGGCCGAGGAAGGCGCCGCCGAGCGCGGCGAAGTTCAGGTCGTCCGTGAAGAAGATCGCGATGATCAGGATCGCGAAGAGGTCGTCGACGACCGCGAGGGTCAGCAGGAAGGCGCGCAGGGCGCTCGGCAGCGAGGTGCCGATGACGGCGAGGACGGCGAGCGCGAAGGCGATGTCGGTGGCCGTCGGCACCGCCCAGCCGACCATCGAGCCGCCGCCGAACCCGTTGACCACCACGTACACGAGCGCCGGTGTCGCCATGCCGCACAGGGCGGCGACGACGGGCAGCGCGGCGGCCTTGGGGTCGCGCAGGTCGCCCGCGACGAGCTCGCGCTTGAGTTCTATGCCGGCGACGAAGAAGAAGACCGCGAGCAGCCCGTCGGCGGCCCAGTGCTCGATGGAGAGGTTCAGGCCGAGGGCGCCCGGGCCCATGTGGAAGTCGCCAACGGCCTCGTAGCTGTGGTGCAGGGCCGGGATGTTGGACCAGACGAGCGCGGCCACCGCGGCCACGAGGAGCAGCACACCGCCGACGGTCTCCGTGCGCAGGGCGTCGGCGACGAAGGTGCGCTCGGGCAGGGAGAGCCGGCCGAATGCCTTGCGGCCGGGCTTGTTGTTGGGCGCGCTCACGGGGAAGACCTCCAGTCGGGTACGGCTGACTGCGTTGCCGACCAGACTTCCCGGCGCACCTGTTGGATCTTTGTCGCATCGTTGACGCGACTTTTACCCTACAGGGTGCTCCGGCCTGCTTGGTGATCATCACCTTATGCGCGAAACGGGCACCCGGCGCGCTCGCCGGATGCCCGTCCCTTTGGCCGCTGAGGCCGTACGCGGATCAGTCCTCGCTGGATGCCGAGGGCAGCTCCGCCTGGATCAGGTCCATCACGGAGGAGTCGGCGAGCGTCGTGACGTCGCCCACCGCCCGGTTCTCCGCGACGTCGCGCAGCAGGCGGCGCATGATCTTGCCGGAGCGGGTCTTGGGCAGCTCGGCGACCGGCAGCACCCGCTTGGGCTTGGCGATCGGGCCGAGCGTGGTGCCCACGTGGTTGCGCAGGTCCGCCACCAGCGACTCGTCCTCGGCGTCCGCGCTGCCGCGCAGGATCACGAAGGCGACGATCGCCTGGCCGGTCGTCTCGTCGGCGGCGCCGACCACGGCGGCCTCGGCGACGGCCGGGTGCGAGACGAGCGCCGACTCGACCTCGGTGGTCGAGATGTTGTGCCCGGAGACGAGCATGACGTCGTCGACCCGGCCGAGCAGCCAGACGTCGCCGTCCTCGTCCTTCTTGGCGCCGTCACCGGCGAAGTACGTGCCCTCGAAGCGGGACCAGTACGTGTCGATGAACCGCTGGTCGTCGCCCCAGATGGTGCGCAGCATCGACGGCCACGGCTCGGTGAGGGCCAGGTAGCCACCCCCGCCGTTGGGCACCTCGTGGCCCTCGTCGTCGAGGACGGTCGCGGAGATGCCCGGCAGCGCCCGCTGGGCGGAGCCCGGCTTGGCCTCCGTGACGCCCGGCAGCGGCGAGATCATGATCGCGCCGGTCTCGGTCTGCCACCAGGTGTCCACGACGGGGCACTTGTCGGCGCCGATGTTCTTCCGGTACCAGACCCAGGCCTCGGGGTTGATCGGCTCGCCCACGGAACCGAGCACGCGCAGGCTGCTCAGGTCGTACTTGGCGGGGATCTCGTCGCCCCACTTCATGAACGTGCGGATCGCGGTCGGCGCCGTGTAGAGGATCGAGACGCCGTACTTCTGCACGATCTCCCAGAAGCGGCCCTGGTGCGGGGTGTCCGGGGTGCCCTCGTAGATGACCTGCGTCGCGCCGTTCGAGAGCGGGCCGTACGTGATGTACGAGTGGCCCGTCACCCAGCCGATGTCGGCCGTGCACCAGTAGACGTCGGTCTCCGGCTTGAGGTCGAAGACGGCGTGGTGGGTGTAGCTGGCCTGCGTCAGGTAGCCGCCCGAGGTGTGCAGGATGCCCTTCGGCTTACCCGTCGTGCCCGATGTGTAGAGGATGAACAGCGGCTGCTCGGCGTCGAAGGCCTGCGGCGCGTGCTCGGTGGACTGGCGGCCGACGGTCTCGTGCCACCACAGGTCGCGGCCCTCGGTCCACGCCACGTCCTGCTTGGTGCGCTGCACGACGAGGACCTTCTCGACGGATACGCGGGTCAGCGCGTCGTCGACCGCGGGCTTGAGCGCGGACGGCTTGCCGCGCCGGTAGCCGCCGTCGGAGGTGATGACGACCTTGGCGTCGGCGTCCTCGATGCGCTTGGCGATGGCATCGGCGGAGAAGCCGCCGAAGACGACGGAGTGCGCGGCGCCGATGCGCGCGCAGGCGAGCATCGAGATGACGGCTTCCGGGATCATCGGCAGGTAGACGGCGACCCGGTCACCGGCCTGAACGCCCAGCTCGGTCAGGGCGTTCGCGGCCCGGCTGACCTCGTCCTTGAGTTCGGCGTAGGTGATCGCGCGGCTGTCGCCGGGCTCGCCCTCGAAGTGAATCGCGACGCGGTCGCCGTTGCCGGCCTCCACGTGCCGGTCGACGCAGTTGTACGCGACGTTGAGCTTGCCGTCCTTGAACCACTTGGCGAACGGCGGGTTCGTCCAGTCGAGGGTCTCGGTCGGCTCGGTGGCCCAGGTGAGGCGGCGGGCCTGCTCGGCCCAGAAACCGAGCCGGTCAGCCTTGGCCTGCTCGTACGCCTCGGCCGTGACGTTGGCGTTCGCGGCCAGGTCAGCGGGCGGCGCGAAGCGTCGCTCCTCCTTAAGAAGGTTGGCCAGGCTTTCGTTGCTCACGACAACTCCCATGCAGTGTTTGCGCCGGAGGCGACCGTTGTGTCCCAGACCACAGCTCATCAGACCGCGACCCTTGGTGACAAGGGGGGTCCGTGAATTGGTTTAGACCTGTACGCGTAGGGCTCCCGACCTGGTCGGGAGCCCTACGGTCTCACTCTGTTGCACGGAGGCGGGGAAGGCTTGGTTCAGGCCCGCGTGGCGCTGCCTTCCTCAAGACCTTCCCCGAGGTCGCCGTCGAGGGCGGTGGCCGCGACCTGTCCGAAGACGGGATCGGCCTCCTCCAGCAGATACGCCTGTGCCTCCCCGACGTGGAAGTACATGCCGTGCAGTTCGAGCGCGCCCCGCTCCAGGGCGCGCGCCACGCACTCGTGCTCCCGCAGGTGCTCCAACTGCTGGACGACATTGGTCAGGCAGAGCTGCTCGGCCGCGTCGGCGGGCGCCCGCCCGGCGAGCCGCGCCCACGGCAGTACCGCGTCGGACATCCGCTCCAGGCTCGGCACCCCGTGCCGCAGCCAGCGCTTGAGCGGGGTCTGCGCGCCCGCGTGGGGCGGCGTGCTCAGCAGCGCCTGCATCGCCCCACATCCGGAGTGCCCGCACACGGTGATCGACTGCACCTTCAGCACGTCCACGGCGTACTCGATGGCGGCCGCCACCGAATCGTCCCCGCTCTCGGCGCCGGGCAGGGGCACGAGGTTGCCGACATTGCGGACGACGAACAGGTCGCCGGGGCCGCTCGACGTGATCATCGATGTGATGAGCCGCGAGTCGGCGCACGTCAGGAAGAGCTGTGTGGGCTGCTGCCCCTCGCGCGCGAGCCGCGCCAGCTCCGCGCGCACCAGCGGCGCCGTATTGCGCTGGAACGCGCTGATCCCGCTGGCCAGTTGATGGCTTCCGGCGCGCCGCGGCTCGGCGGTCTCGGCCTCGGCCTCCCGCGGCGCGTGCGAGGGCCGGTCGCAGTGGTGGTTGCGCCAGGGTGTCCAGGGTCGGCAGCAGGTGTGGCTCGCGCGCGCGGGTTCGGCGATCCTGGCGCCGCCGCGTCCGGCGACCTCGACCTCGCCGCCCTGCGCCGCGTGCGACTTCTGCCAGTCCTGAAGTGCCTCGTACGCGGCGTGGTCCATGAAGGACCCGTCCAGCTCCACGACACAGTCGGTGCCGTGCGGCACCTGGTGCAGGGTCCGGCTGAGCCGGGGCACCGCGAGGAACGTCAACTGCCCGCGTACGCGCACGTGGTGGACGCCGCGGGAATCGACCTCGTGCGTGATGCGGGTGCGCGCGAGGCGGTGCAGCGCGACGCCGACGGCGACCGCGACGCCGAGCCCGACGCCTTCGAGCACGCCGAGGACGACGACGCCGAGGGTGGTGACCGCGTAGACCAGGACCTCGCGGTGGCGGGTGACCGTGCGGATGTTGTTCAGGGACACCATCTGGACGCCGACCGCCATCACCAGCGCGGCGAGCGCGGCGAGCGGGATCAGCTCCAGGACGGGGACCAGGAGCAGCGTGGCGGCTACTACCCAAACGCCGTGCAGGATTGAGGAGTTCCCGCTCACGGCCCCCGCGTTGATGTTCGCCGTGCTGCGCACCGCGACCCCGGCGACGGGCAGCCCGCCGAGCGAGCCCGAGACGATGTTCGACGCGCCCTGCGCGAGCAGCTCCCGGTCCAGGTTCGAGCGGCGCATCGAGGGCGGCAGATCGGACCGCTTCGCGGTCATCTTGTCCACGGCGACCGCCCCGAGCAGCGACTGCACGCTGCACACGAGCGTGGTGGTCAGGACGGCGGCGACGAGGCCGAGCACGGGCCCGTCCGGAAGCCCGGCGAGCGCGTGGCTGCTCCAGGAGGGCAGATCGACCTCGGGCAGGCTGAGCCCCAGCAGGGCGGCGGTCACGCTCGCGGCGGTCACGGCGATGAGTGCGGCCGGCACCTTGCGCGCGATGCGGCCGATCCGCCCCGGGATGCGCGGCCAGCTCAGGAGCACGGTGAGCGTGAGCGCGCTGACGCCGAGGGCGGCGGGCTGGGCGTCGGCCAACTGGCCCGGCAGGGAGGCCACGTTGGCGAGCACGGAGCTGTCGGGGCTGCCGCCGAGCACGATGTGCAGCTGGGCGACGGCGATGGTGACACCGATACCGGCGAGCATGCCGTGGACGACGGCGGGGCTGACGGCGAGGGCGGTGCGGGCCACCCGCAGGCAGCCGAGGCCGAGTTGGGCGATTCCGGCGAGGACCGTGATGGCGCAGGTGGTCCGCCATCCGTAACGCTGGATCAGCTCGGCGGTGACGACGGTGAGGCCCGCGGCGGGCCCGCTGACCTGGAGCGGCGCGCCGCCTACGACACCGGCGACGATCCCGCCGACGGCGGCGGCGACGAGCCCCGATTCCAGGGGCGCGCCGGTCGCGAGGGCGATGCCAAGGGACAGCGGCAGGGCGATGAGGAAGACCGCGACGGACGCGGAGAGGTCGGCTCCCGCGATGCGGAAGCGGCGGGGCGTGGGCGGTGGACTGTGTGCGGTACGAGCGGCGCCCGAGGGCTCGCCCGGCCGGTCGGAGTCATTGGTGCGGGTGGGTACGCAGGCTGACATGGTTCCCGTCTCCTGAGGGGTGCAGCGCGGTCGCGGAATGTGGGGTGACCCCTGAGCGGTGGGTGGGGTCGATCGCGGCCGTGGTTCACGGCGTGCAGCGGCGGGATGAATCAACGCTCGGTAAATGAATCGTAATGCAGAGTAAAGGGTGTGGACGGATTAAAGGGGCAAATGGGTCAGTTTTTCACGCTCAGTAGTGAATAAGAATCCTGGTCGGCTTGTCGGATTAATCGGGTCCGGCCCTCGTGTCACGGTGACGGCGATGTCCGTACATAACGGGCGTCTCTCTCATTTCACCGCCACACAAGCCGACTCCAGGAAGAAGGTGGGCGGAAGATGGCCGCCACCCACAGGACTGCCGCCAAGCGGCTCGCCGCGGGCATCACCGCCGCCGCGGCGTGCGCCGCGGCACTCGCCGGATGCGCCACCGGGGAAACCGGCGGGTCCGGCGAGCACCGCTCCGAGAAGACCAAGCCCCGCCCGGGTGCCCCCGGCCCGAAGAAGGCCAAGCCGGGCAGCGCGATCAAGCTCATCGGCGACGGCTCCACCGCGTACACCGGGCGGCAGCCGAATCTGCCACGGGCCGAGCGCCTCAGACCGGGGCAGAAGCCGCCGCAGTTCGTGGTCTTCTCCTGGGACGGCGCGGGCGAGGACAGCCAGAAGCTCTTCTCGCACTTCCGCAAGGTCGCGAAGGAGAACGACGCGACCATGACGTACTTCCTCAGCGGCGTGTACCTGCTGCCACAGGACAAGGCCGACAAGTACCACGCGCCGCAGCACTCGGCCGGCCGCTCGGACATCGGCTTCAATGATGCCAAGGGAATCAAGGACACCGTCGAGCAGCTGCGCGCCGCCTGGCTCGAGGGCAACGAGATCGGCACCCACTTCAACGGCCACTTCTGCGGCAAGGGCGGCGGGGTCGGCCAGTGGTCGGTGGCCGAGTGGAAGAGCGAGATCCGGCAGGCCAAGTCGTTCGTGAAGGGCTGGAAGACCAACTCGGGCCTGAACCGGTCCGCGTCGCTGCCCTTCGACTACGACAAGGAGCTCATCGGCGCCCGCACCCCCTGCCTCGAGGGCAGGGAGAACTTCACGCGCGCCGCGAGCGAGCTGGGCTTCCGCTACGACACCAGCGGCGTCAACGACCAGGTCTGGCCCAAGAAGAAGAACGGCCTGTGGGACCTGTCGATGCAGCTCGTCCCGTTCAGGGGCCACTCCTACGAGCAGCTGACCATGGACTACAACTTCATGGTCAACCAGTCCGGCACGGCGACCCAGGGCGACCCCGCGAAGCGCGAGTACTGGGGCGACCAGATGCGCGACAGCCTGCTCGCCGGCTTCGACCGCGCCTACAAGGGCAACCGCGCGCCGCTCGTCATCGGCAACCACTTCGAGTCCTGGAACGGCGGCACCTACATGCGCGCCGTCGAGGAGACCGTCGAGCGGGTCTGTACGAAGCCGGAGGTCCGCTGCGTCTCCTTCCGGCAGCTCGCCGACTGGCTCGACGCCCAGGACCCGAAGACCCTGAAGAAGCTCGGGGGCCTCGGCGTGGGCGAGGGGCCGAAGCGGGGCTGGGCGTCCTACCTCGGCGCCGAGCGGGCCCCGGCCCCGAAGGGGGTACCGGGAGCCCCGGCCGCCAAGTCGTAGGTGCCGCGCGGCGCTTGATCGGCTGCTCGCCGCTCTGGGCGTCAGGCGGTCGCCGCGACGCTCTCCCGCAGTACGAAGCCGGGGTCGACCTGCGAAGCCAGGTCGGCCCCGGTCTTCTCGTTGCCCCAGCTCTGGGCGTTCTTCAGGTGGAAGTGGACCATCTGGCGCGTGTAGCGCTCCCAGTCGCGGGCCTCGTACGTGGCGTCGGCCGCGGACTGAAGCGCCTGCAGGGAGGCCTTGTTGGTCTCCTCCAGGAGCTCGAAGCGCGGCGGGCGCCCCTTCTCCATGGCGCGCACCCAGTCCGAGTGCCCGACGGTGACGAGCAGGTCCTCGCCGACCTCGGAGTGCAGGAACTCCAGGTCGTCGGCGTCGCGCACCTTGTTGCCCACCACCCTCAGGTCGATCCCGAAGTCCCGCGCGTACTCCTTGTACTGGCGGTAGACCGAGATCCCCTTACGGGTCGGTTCGGCGACCAGGAACGTCATGTCGAAGCGGGTGAACATGCCCGAGGCGAAGGAGTCGGAGCCCGCGGTCATGTCGACCACCACGTACTCGCCCCGGCCGTCCACGAGATGGTTCAGACACAGCTCCACCGCCCCGGTCTTGGAGTGGTAGCACGCCACACCGAGGTCGGCCTCGGTGAAGGGCCCGGTGACCATCAAACGCACGGCCCCGCCGTCGAGTTCCACATCGCGGGCGCAGGCGTCGTACACCGGATTGTTCTCGCGCACCCTGAGCAGCCGGGAGCCCTCGCCGGGCGGCGTCGTCTTGATCATCGTGTCGGCCGAGGCGATCCGCGGGTTCGAGCCGCGCAGATAGTCCTTGATCAGGGGCAGCCGGGCCCCCAGCGCGGGCAGCTCGCCCGCGACGCCCTCGTCGAGCCCGAGCGCGGCCCCGAGGTGCTGGTTGATGTCGGCGTCGACGGCGATGACCGGCGAGCCGGTACCGGCGAGGTGGCGGATGAACAGTGAGGACAGCGTGGTCTTGCCACTGCCGCCCTTCCCCACGAAAGCGATCTTCATGTTCACGAAGGGTATCGGTATGGTCGCTGTCCGTGTCGATGTGGCGTGAAGAAGACCACTCCTTCGTGGGGCGGCGCCGCACGGCCCGTAGGGTCGCACTCATGAGTACGACAGCCGACCCCCTCGCCGCCCTGGCCGACCTGCCGGGCGTGGCCGATTCCGTGGACTCCGTGCGCAAGGCTGTGGACCGGGTCTACGGGCACCGGGTCATGCGGCGTCGCAGCAACGAGATCACGTCCGAGGCGGCGCTGCGCGGCGCGCGCGGCAGCGCGGCGCTCTCCGGTGCCGACTGGCCGCTCGAAGAGGTGCGCAGGCGCACCGACTTCAGCGGCGCCGACGGCGACAAGGAGGCGCCCACGGTCGGCGCGGCCCTGCGGCTGACCGCCGAGGCGGGTCAGCTTCTCTCCATCTGGCGGCAGTCGCCCCTGCGGGTGCTCGCGCGCCTCCACCTGGTCGCGGCGGCCGACAAGAGCGACGCGGTGGGGCGCCCCCGGCTCGCGGGCGAGCCGGTCGACGAGCCGCTCGTCGAACTCCCGGTGCCGGACGCCGATGAGGTGGCGGGCCGCCTGGAGGGGCTCTCGCAGCTGATCATCGCCGAGAGCGCGGCGCCGGCCCTGGTGAACGCCGCCATCGTGCACGGCGAGCTGCTCGCGCTGCGCCCCTTCGGCTCGCACAACGGCCTGGTCGCGCGGGCCGCCGAACGCATCGTCCTGGTGGGCAGCGGCCTCGACCCGAAGTCCGTCTGCCCGGCGGAGCTGGGTCACGCCGAACTCGGCCGGGCGGTCTACGCGGCCGCGCTCGACGGCTATGTCTCCGGTACGCCGGAGGGGATGGCGGCCTGGATCACCCACTGCGGCAGGGCGATCGAGCTGGGCGTCAGGGAGTCGACGGCCGTCTGTGAGGCGCTGCAGCGAGGCGCCGCGTAGCGGGAAAGGGACTGGGAAACGGGTTGCGGCGGTACGAATGCTCGTACCGCCGCTGGCATGTTCACTGGGTTACCAAGCGTCCTCGAATATTTGCCCATCAGGTCGGGTTCTTTGCCCGTCGCCTGGTGCGGCTGGCCCGTAATCGACGGGTCGACGTCGCGTGGGTGCCCGGTGTTCATGCATCGGTCCGTGGGGCCTGATTGCGGTTGAAGGTGTTCCTCTCGGATGTCCTTGGTCTCGCGGGCCGTTGAATCCTTTGTACTCCTCCCCCGGGGGAAGCGGAAGCCCTGGCCGCACTTCTTTACTTTTAGGTTCAAATAGGGCGAACCGGCGGCCTCAATGGGCGCCTGACGTCGCGCGACGCCGGCTCGCGTACCAGACCAGGCCGGCCGTGACCGCTGCCGCGCCGACCCCGGCCGCCGCGAGCATCGCGGGGCGCGAGGGCGCGGACAGATGGGGCAGGCGCTGCTTGAGCCGGACCGGCTTGTGGAAGTCGAGGATCGGCCACCCGCGCGCGAGTGCCTCGCGGCGCAGCGCCCGGTCCGGATTGACGGCGTGCGGATGCCCGACCGAGCTGAGCATCGGCAGATCCGTCGCCGAGTCGCTGTACGCGTAGCAGCGCGCGAGGTCGTACCCCTCGGAGCGCGCCAGCTCCTTGATGGCCTCCGCCTTCGTGGGCCCGTACGCGTAGTACTCCACCTCGCCCGTGAAGCAGCCGTCGTCGCCCACGACCATGCGGGTGGCGACCACCCGGTCCGCGCCGAGGAGCTCGCCGATCGGCTCGACGACCTCGGCGCCTGATGTGGAGACGATGACCACGTCGCGCCCGGCGGTGTGATGCTCCTCGATGAGGGACGCCGCTTCGTCGTAGATGATCGGGTCGATCAGGTCGTGCAGGGTCTCGGCGACGATCTCCTTCACCTGCCGCACGTTCCAGCCGCGGCAGAGCGCCGAGAGGTACTCGCGCATCCGCTCCATCTGATCGTGGTCCGCGCCGCCTGCGAGGAAGACGAACTGCGCGTACGCGGTGCGCAGTACGGCCCTCCGGTTGATCAGCCCGCCTTGGTAGAACGACTTGCTGAACGTGAGTGTGCTCGACTTAGCGATGACCGTCTTGTCCAGGTCAAAGAACGCGGCTGTACGGGGCGCGGAGTGCGGCAAGGAGTGGTTTTCCACGAGGTCGAGCATAGGCGCCAACCATTCGGCGTAAGCTGTGGCGCGTGGGTTTGCTTGAGAAGGCTCTCGGGTACACCATGGAAGTCACGGATCGTTCGCGACCGTGCTAACCCGGTCTGGCTCCTCCCCCCCCCGAGTCGGACCGTGGGGACGACCCCCGCTCTCCCCCCCGGCGGGGGTCGTCGCATGTCCGGACCCGTTTTCGGGTCCTTTTTTCATGCCCGCACGGCGGGTTTCCGGGCCTCGTGTGCCCCGGTCCGCACGCCGGAGGTTCCTCACGCTGTGTAACCGTCGGGCTGCTCTGCGGACAGATTCATGCCGAGTTCACAGTGTCACTGGTATGGGTGACGGGGATATTCACAAGCCTTCTCGCGTCCACAGTTATTTACCAAGATCCCCACGATTTCCGGGATCGCTGCACGGTGATTCCGCACGCGAAGTTCGGGTCCGTGTTCATGGCCGGTTTGTTATGGCCGTGCCGTGGCGGATGAGCGGTATTCGGCGCCTTGGACCCCGTCGTCTTCACGTGCGGAACGGGTCGTCCGCAGGGGCGGGCGAGCGCGGCGAGAGGGGGACCGGACCATGACGGGAGTCATCGAGTGCGACGCACGGGACGTGCGACGCGCCCCGTTGATCGTGACGGAGGACGTGGAACTGCTGGACGACCTGCTGCGGCTGTGCGCGGCGGCGGGTGTGCGGCCCGAGGTCGGACACGGGGCGCCGGCGGGCAGAGCGGGCTGGGGCGGCTGGGAATCGGCGCCCCTCGTACTGGTCGGTGACGATGCCGCGCGGCGGCTGCGCGGGGTGTCCCGACGGCACGGCGTGATCTTGGTTGGGCGTGATCAGGACGATTCCGGGGTGTGGCGGCGGGCCGTGGAGATCGGCGCCGACCATGTCCTGGTCCTGCCGGACGGCGAACAGTGGCTGATGGACCGGATCGCCGACGTCGCGGAGGGAGTGGGGCGGCCCGCCCTGACCGTCGGGGTGCTCGGCGGGTGCGGCGGGGCCGGGGCGTCCACGCTGGCCTGCGCGCTGGCGGTGGCGGCCGCGCGGTCGGGCCGGCGCACGCTCCTGGTCGACGCGGATCCGCTCGGCGGCGGACTCGATGTGCTGCTGGGCGGCGAGGCGGTGGACGGGCTGCGCTGGCCGGCCTTCGCCGAGTCCCGGGGCCGGGTCGGCAGTACGGCCCTGGAGGAGTCGCTGCCCCGGCTGCACGATCTGCGGGTGCTCAGCTGGGACCGCGGCGATCTCACGGCGGTGCCGTCGGAGGCGGTGCGGGCGGTGCTCGCGGCCGGGCGGCGCAGGGGCGGGGTCGTCGTGGTGGATCTGCCGCGCCGGGTCGACGCCGGATCCGTCGAGGCCCTGGCCCAGCTCGACCTGGGGCTGCTCGTCGTGCCACCGGAGCTGCGGGCCGTGGCGGCGGCGCGCCGGATGGCGGGGGCGGCGGGGATGGTGCTGCGGGACCTGCGGGTGGTGACGGCGCGCGCGGGCGCGGGAGGCCTCGCGGCACACGAGGTGGCGCGGCTCGTCGGGCTGCCGTTCGCCGGCGAACTCCCGGCGGACGCCGAGGTGGTGAAGGGCGGTCCGCTGGGGCGGTTCTGCGGGACGTTCTGGGAGCGGATGCCGGTGACGGCGGAGGGGGACGCGGCGTGAATCGGCGGGATGGGGAGCCGGGCGCGGCTTGGCGGCTTGTGGAGGGTGCGGCGGTGGTCGGTGTGCGGACGGTTGAGCGGTGGGTGCGGGGAGGGGTGTCATGAGCGCGGTGGTCGGGGCGCGGATGCTGGACGGCGTACGGCAGTGGCTCGCCGAGAACGGGTCGGAGGCGACGCCCGCGCGCGTGGCCGAGGCGCTGCGGGCGCAGGGCCGGATCCTGGGCGACGCCGAAGTGCTCGGCGCGGCGGGCAGGTTGAGGTCGGAGCTGGTGGGCGCGGGCCCGCTGGAGCCGCTGCTCGCCGACCCCTCGGTGACGGATGTCCTGGTGTCGGCGCCGGACGAGGTGTGGGTCGACCGGGGCGGCGGTCTCGAGCGGGCCGACGTGGCCTTCGAAGGCGCCGCCGATGTGCGGCGGTTGGCCCAGCGGCTCGCGGCCGTCGTGGGGCGCCGCCTGGACGACGCGCGGCCGTGGGTGGACGCCCGACTGCCCGACGGGACTCGGCTGCACGCGGTGCTGCCACCGATCGCGGCGGGCTGCACCTGTCTGTCCCTGCGGGTCGTGCGGCCGCGGGCGTTCACCCTGGAGGAGCTCGTGGCGGCGGGGACGGTGCCGCCGGGCGGCGACCGGGTGCTGCGGGCCCTGCTCGACGCACGCCTGTCGTTCCTGATCAGCGGCGGTACGGGCACGGGCAAGACGACGCTGCTGAGCGCGCTGCTCGGCCTGGTGGGGCCGCGGGAGCGGATCGTCCTGGCCGAGGACTCCGCCGAGCTGCGGCCGGACCACCCCCATGTCGTCCGGCTCGAATCCCGCCCGGCCAACCAGGAGGGCGCGGGCGCCGTGGGCCTGGACGACCTGGTCAGGCAGGCGCTGCGGATGCGGCCCGACCGGCTCGTGGTGGGCGAGGTGCGCGGCGCCGAGGTGGTCGCGCTCCTGGCCGCGCTCAACACGGGCCACGAGGGCGGTTCCGGGACCGTTCACGCCAACGCGGCGAGCGATGTCCCGGTGCGTCTGGAGGCGCTGGGGACGGCGGCCGGGCTCGACCGGGCGGCGCTGCACAGCCAGTTGGCGGCGGCGTTGTCGGTCGTGCTGCATCTCGTACGGGACCGGGACGGGCGGCGGCGGATCGCCCAGGTCCAGGTGCTGGAGCGGGACGCGGAGGGCTGGGTGCGGTCGGTGCCGGCGCTGGCGTGGGGCGAGCGGGGATTTGTGGAGGGGGTGGGGTGGGCGCGGCTCGGTGGGTTGCTGGGGGTGCGGTTGGGGTGATGGCGGTGGTGGTGGGGCGCGGGCGGTACGCGCGGTGAGGGGTCGTGTGGGCGGGGAGTCGGGCGTGGGGTGTGGATCGGTGGCCGCCGGTGGGTCCCGGGGAGGAGGCGTGGCGGCGGGGTGCCGGTCGGGTTGCGGGGGTCGGGGAGGGCGTGTGGCGGCGGGGTGCTGGTCGGAGGTGCAGGGGTCGGTGGATTCGGCGGAGTCGGTGGAGCTGGTGGAGAGGGGTGCGTGGGTGTGAGCGGTCGGGTTTTGGCGGCGGGGTGCCGGTCGGAGGCGCAGGGGTCGGTAGAGCTGGTGGAGAGGGGTGCGTGGGTGTGAGTGGTGGGGTTTTGGTGGGCGGCCCCGGTGTTGTGGTGGCCGCGTTGGGGGCCGGCGTCGCGTTGCGGGCGGTGCGGGTACGGGAGTTGGAGGTGCGGCGGGTCCGGAGGGTGTTGGGGGCCGGGGCGGAGCTCGGGGTGCTCGCCGGGTGGTCGGGCCTGGGCGAGCGGTGGTGGGCGTGGGTGCGGGCGCGGCCCGAATGGTGGTGTGCGGTCGGCGGGTTGGTGGTCGGGATCGTCGGGGCCTCGGTGCTGCCGGTCGTGCTCGGGGTGTGCGCGGTGCCCGGAGCGGGCCGGTGGCGCCGGGCGCGGGCGGCGCGGCGGGGAAAGGGGCGGCGTGAGGAGGCGGTGATCCGGCTGTGCGGGCTGCTGGCGGGTGAGGTGCGGGCCGGGCGGCAGCCGGGGGAGGCGCTGGTGGTGGCGGTGCGGGGGTCGGGGGCGTTGACCGGCGCGGGGAGTGCGGCCGTGGTGGCGGCGGCCCGGTTCGGCGGGGATGTGCCCGGGGCCCTCGGAGCGGCGGCGCGGGAGCCGGGGGCCGAGGGGCTGGGCGGGCTCGCGGCGTGCTGGCGGGTGGCGGTGGACCGGGGAGCGGGGCTCGCGTCCGGGTTGGAGCGGCTCGCGGACGCCCTGCGGGCGGAGCGGGATCAACGGGCCGACTTCAGAGCCCAGTTGGCGGGCCCCTCGTCGACGGCGGTGATGCTCGCCGCGCTGCCCGTGTGCGCGCTGTTGCTCGGGGCGGGGATGGGCGCGCGACCCCTGCGGGTGCTGCTGCACACGTGGCCGGGGATCGGGTGCCTGGTGGTGGGCGGGGTGCTGGAGGCCGCCGGACTGTGCTGGGCGATGCGGATCGTACGAGGGGCGGAGGGGTGAGGGGCGATGAATGTTGTCCACAGGCTGGGGGCGGTGCTGTGCGTCGCGGTGCTGGTGATGTGGCTGGCCCGGGAGATCGCGAGGCGCCGGGACGAGCGGGCACTGCGGAGGCGGGTGCGGCTGGTGCTCGACGTGGCCGTGGAGCGGTCGGCGCGGCGGACCGTGGGGCTGCCGGCCGGAGTGCGGCGGTGGGTCCCTGTCGCAGGGGCGGTGTGTGCCGGGTTCGTGCTGGTCGGTGGGGTGCCGGGGGTGGTGGCCGGTGGAGTGTGCGGCGTGGGGGTGTGGACGTGGTCGCGCCGCCAGGAGGGGCGCGTGGGATCCGGGGTGGTGTCGCGGGACGAAGCGGTACGTCAACTGCCCTTGGCGTCGGACCTGTTGGCTTCGTGTCTGGCGGCGGGGGCCGGTCCTGTGGAGGCGGCGCGGGCGGTCGGGGAGGCCTTGGGCGGGCCCGTTGGGCGAGGCCTGGAGCGGGGCGCTGCCCAGGTCCGTCTCGGTGGCGAACTGGGCAGGGCGTGGCGGGAGTTGTCGGAGATTCCCGGGGCGGCGGGGCTTGTGCGGCTGCTGGAGCGGGCGGGCGAGTCCGGTGCCCCGGCGGCGGCGCCGGTCGCGCGGTTCGCGTCGGAGTGCCGGGCCGAGCGGGCGCGCCGCGCGACGACGGCGGCACGCCGCGCCGCGGTGGCGATCACCGCGCCGGTGGGCCTGTGCTTCCTGCCGGCGTTCCTGGTGGTCGGGGTGGTTCCGGTGGTGATCGGCCTCGGAGACGGGGTCTTTGGAGGGAGATGAACGACGGCCCTCGGACGACGGAGTGGGACACGAGCGGGACTACGCAGCAGGGGAGTTGGCATGAACGGAATGCGGTCGGAGAGGCCGGGGCGGGCGGAGCGGGCGTACGGGTGGTTGCGCGGAGGCGTTCTGCGATGGGCGCGGGCGGTGCGGTCCGGGCGGCGGGATGCCGGGATGGTCAGTGCCGAGTACGCGGTGGGGCTGATCGCGGCGGTGGGCTTCGCCGGGGTGCTGTACCAGGTGGTGACGAGCGATGTCGTGCAGTCGGCGCTGCAGTCCTTGGTGGCGAAGGCGCTCCATGGGTCGTTCTGAGCCCCGGCGCGGTGACCGGGGGTTCGTGACGGCGGAGGCGGCCGTGGTGCTGCCGGTGCTCGTGATGTTCACGATGGCGCTGGTCTGGGTGGTGCTCGCGGCGTCGGCGCAGATCAGATGCGTGGACGCGGCGCGGGCCGGGGCCAGGGCGGTGGCCCGGCAGGAGCCGCGGGGCGCGGCGCTGGCGGCGGCGCGGGAGGCCGCGCCGCCGGGTGCGCGGGTCGTGGTGGGCCGGGAGGGCGATCTGGTGCGGGTGACGGTGCGGGCGAGGTCGGTGGGGCCGGGCGTGCTCGGGGTGGAGCTGGGCGCGCAGGCGGTGGCGGCGGCGGAGGAGGCGACGTGAGGGGGCGGGGCGACCGCGGTTCGGCGACCGTGTGGGTCGCGATGGCGATGGCCGCGATCGGGGTGGTGTTCGGGTCGGTGCTGGCGATGGCGCAGGCGGTCGAGGCACGCCACCGGGCAGGCTCGGCGGCCGATCTGGCGGCACTGGCGGCGGCGGACCACTGGATGGACGGGAGAGCGGAGGCGTGCGCGCTGGCGGCACGGGTGGCGCGAGCACAGGAGGCGACGGTGGTGCGCTGCGCGGTCCACGGCGAGGTGTCATCGGTGACGGCAACGGCGGGCGCCGGCACGTTCCACGCGGAGGTGAAAGCCCGGGCAGGGCCGTCGTGACGGGTGCGCCGGCCCGGTAGTTCAAGCCCCGGCGGCGATTGAGCAGCGGGGCCCGGGGCGGAGCCCCGAGACGTAGGACCGGTTGACCGAGACGAAACGGGTGAGCCCGCCGGCCCGCCCGCCCACCTACCCCGCCGCATCCCGCAACAGAACGGAGAGGAGCCGCACCGCGCCCCGCTTGTGCAACGGCTCGTTGCCGTTGCCGCACTTGGGGGACTGGATGCAGGAGGGGCAACCGGCCTCGCACTCGCAGGAGGCGATGGCCTCACGGGTGGCGGTCAGCCACTCGCGGGCGGTGTGGAAGGCCCGTTCGGCGAATCCCGCGCCGCCGGGATGACCGTCGTAGACGAAGACCGTGGGAAGGAGCGTGTCCGGATGGAGCGGGATCGAGACACCGCCGATGTCCCAGCGGTCGCACGTGGCGAAGAGTGGAAGGAGGCCGATGGAGGCGTGTTCGGCGGCGTGCAGGGCGCCGCCGAGGATCTCGGGGTTCACGCGGGCCGCGTCGAGCTGGTCCTCCGTGACCGTCCACCACACCGCGCGGGTGCGCAGCGTACGAGGGGGGAGGTCGAGCTTGGTCTCGCCGAGGACCTCGCCGGTGATGAGGCGGCGGCGGAGATAGCCGACGACCTGGTTGGTGACTTCGACCGAGCCGTAGCACAACCGGCCGTCGCCCCAAGGGACTTCGACGTCGGTCTCCAGGATGGAGATGGCCGTGGTGTCGCGGGCGGTGGTCGAGTAGGTGGGATTCGCCGTCTCGACCAGGGCGACGTTGTCGTCGAGGTCCAGCTTCTTCACGACGTATGTGCGGCCCTGGTGGAGGTGGACAGCGCCGTCGTGGACCGAGGTGTGGGCCGAGCCCGCGTCGACCGTGCCGAGCAGCCGGCCCGTGCCGGCCTCGACGACCTGGACGGGAGAGCCGCCCTCGCCGCGGATGTCGGCCAGGTCGGCGGCGGACTCGCGGCGCGTCCAGTGCCAGGCTTTCGTGGCGGCGCGGCGCCGCAGCAGCTTCGCGGCCTCCAGCTGCGGCAGCAGGTCCAGGGCGGCCGGGCCGAACAGGTCCAGATCCGGTTCGGTCAGCGGGATTTCCTGTGCCGCGGCGCACAGGTGCGGGGCCAGGACGTACGGGTTGTCGGGGTCGAGGACCGTCGACTCGACCGGCTGGTCGAAGAGGGCTTCGGGGTGGTGCACCAGATAGGTGTCCAGGGGGTCGTCGCGGGCGACGAGGACGGCGAGCGCGCCCTGTCCCGAGCGCCCGGCCCGCCCCGCCTGCTGCCACAACGATGCCCGCGTACCCGGATAGCCGGAGATCAGTACGGCGTCCAACCCCGAGACGTCGATGCCGAGTTCGAGGGCGGTGGTCGCGGCGAGGCCGAGGAGTTCGCCAGAGTGCAGGGCCGCTTCGAGGGCGCGGCGTTCCTCGGAGAGATAGCCGCCGCGGTAGGCCGCGACCCGCCGGGCGAGCGAGCGGTCGACCTCGGCGAGTCGTTCCTGCGCGATCACCGAGATCAGCTCGGCGCCGCGCCGGGAGCGGACGAAGGCGACCGAGCGTACGCCCTGGACCGCGAGGTCGGTCAGGAGTTCCGCCGTCTCCGCGGTCGCCGTGCGCCGCACGGGCGCGCCCTTCTCGCCCTGCATCTCCGTCAGCGGGGGTTCCCAGAGCGCGAAGACCAGTTCGCCGCGCGGCGAGGCGTCGTCGGCGACCTCGACGACCGGCAGACCCGTCAACCGCTGGGCGGACAGGGCCGGTTCGGCCGAGGTGGCGGAGGCCAGCAGGAAGACGGGGTCGGATCCGTAGCGGGCACATATGCGGCGCAGTCTTCGCAGCACCTGCGCGACGTGCGAGCCGAAGACGCCGCGATACGTGTGGCACTCGTCGATCACGACGTACTTGAGCGCCTTGAGGAAGGAGGACCAGCGCGGGTGCGAGGGCAGGATGCCCCGGTGCAGCATGTCCGGGTTGGTGAGGACGTAGTTTCCGTACTGACGTACCCATTCGCGTTCCTCGAACGGGGTGTCGCCGTCGTAGACCGCCGGCCGAATCGCCGTACCGAGCGGTTGTGAAAGTTCCTTCACCGATCGGCACTGGTCCGCCGCGAGCGCCTTCGTCGGGGCGAGGTAGAGCGTGGTCGCGCCGCGTCCGTTCGGAGCCTCGGATCCGTCGAGCAGGGTCGACAGGACCGGGACCAGATAGGCGAGCGACTTGCCGGAGGCCGTGCCCGTGGCGACGACCACCGAATCGCCGTCCAGGGCGTGCTCCGCCGCGAGTGCCTGATGGGCCCAGGGATGTGCGATTCCGGCGGTCTGCACGGCCGCGATGACCTCGGCACGGATCCGATCGGGCCAGACGGCATGACGGCCCGGGCGAGGGGGCAAGTGCTCCGTATGGGTGATGCGCGCAGCCCTGCTCGGACCCGAGGCGAGCCGGTCCAGGACCGCACCGGGAGAGGGGCGGTCTGGGGCGGATGCCGAGGGTCGTTCGGATCGGAGATTCTTGGCCATCGGCACCGAGTGTGTCACTGGCGTGACGGACAATGCTCTCAAGGCGTCGTGCACGCCTGCCGGTAAGTGATTGAATGCCATCGCGGCTGGCGAACCGTCCCGGGGGATCAAGCCGAGGTGTCCCCGAGGGGCGACCGCTCGATAGCAAGGTGCTGGAGGATCCGTGGACCTGTCCCTGTCGACCCGTACCGTCGGCGATCGTACGGTCGTCGAGGTCGGTGGCGAAATTGATGTGTATACCGCGCCCAAGCTGCGCGAGCAGTTGGTCGAGCTGGTGAATGACGGCAGTTTCCACCTTGTCGTCGACATGGAGGGCGTGGACTTCCTCGACTCCACCGGGCTCGGCGTGCTGGTCGGCGGTCTGAAGCGCGTGCGCGCCCATGAGGGCTCGCTGCGCCTGGTGTGCAACCAGGAGCGCATTCTCAAGATCTTCCGTATCACCGGACTGACCAAGGTGTTCCCGATCCACACCTCGGTCGAGGAAGCCGTCTCGGCGACCGACTGATCCGGTTGATGCCGGTGGCGACACCGGCGGAGACAAGGGGATCGGGCGGCCGAGGCCGGCCGATCCCGGGAGCACGCCCGTACAACCGTGGGCCCGTCTGTCCGAGGGGGATGCATGGCCACTGTCGAACTCCGCTTCAGCCCTCTGCCCGAGCACGTCAGGACGGCCCGCCTGGTGGCGGCCGCCGTGGCGCGCAGGTCGGGCGTGGACGAGGCCGTGCTCGACGAGGTCAGGCTCGCCGTCGGTGAGGCCTGCAGTCGCGCGGTCGGGCTGCACCAGAGCAGCGGCATCTCGGCGCCGGTGCGGGTGGCCCTGATCGAGGAGGAGAAGCAGTTCTCCATCGAGGTCGGGGACGAGGCGCCGCGTTCGGTGCCCCCGTCGGCCGCGGCCGACGGCGCGGGCTCCGCGGACGATCTGGAGGCCGAGGGTGAGGACGAGATGGGTCTCGCCGTCATCAGTGGCCTCGTGGACGATGTCGAGGTCAGCGCGGACACGGACGGCGGACTCATTCGGATGAGTTGGCCGACCCTGCCGGCGA
The DNA here is from genome assembly GCF_044453445.1 of Streptomyces sp. NPDC051684. Classification (NCBI taxonomy): domain Bacteria; kingdom Bacillati; phylum Actinomycetota; class Actinomycetes; order Kitasatosporales; family Streptomycetaceae; genus Streptomyces; species Streptomyces sp. NPDC051684. The sequence goes on from NZ_JBITCS010000027.1 coordinate 87,728, forward strand.
CGCTTCCGTAGCGTTCCGCTCGGTCGGAGATCTTTTTCAGCGGCCCCGTTCACTTCCTGGTGAACGGGGCCGCTGTTGTGTTCCCCGAGGTCACACGGTGTTTATTGAGATCATTAAGAGAGGCCGCGCCCGCTAATGACTCAAAAGCATTAGGCATTCCTCTTCGCGCGGCAGATCGAGGTTCACCGAACATTTGCTGGGTAGGAAACAATTCCGTTTGCCGCGCCCTGTTTTGATCAGGGTCCGCTCCCTACAATCCGTCCACATCTTGAGCTCAGTCCAAGCGTCAAGGAGGACGAATGGCGGAGCCCTCTACCCCTGCTACGTTCGCAGCCGCAGTTCTGACCGACGACAACAGATTGATCGTCGTCGTCATCGCCGTCGTCGCGCTCGCGGCGCTCGCCGTCGCCGGAGTCCTGGTGCGCCAGGTGCTCGCGGCCGGCGAGGGCACGGACTCGATGAAGGAGATCGCGGGCGCGGTCCAGGAAGGCGCGAAAGCCTATCTGGGTCGGCAACTGCGAACCCTCGGCGTATTCGCCGTCGTGGTGTTCTTCCTGCTCATGCTGCTTCCGGCGGACGACTGGAATCAGCGAGCGGGCCGGTCGATCTTCTTCTTGATCGGCGCGGTGTTCTCGGCCGTCACCGGCTATATCGGAATGTGGCTCGCGGTGCGCAGCAATGTGCGCGTCGCCGCCGCCGCACGAGAAGCGACTCCGGCGGAAGGCGAGCCGGAAAAGGATCTCACCACCGTCTCGCACCACGCAATGAAGATCGCTTTCCGTACGGGCGGCGTCGTCGGCATGTTCACGGTGGGACTCGGCCTGCTCGGCGCTTCCTGCGTCGTGCTCGTCTACGCGGCCGACGCGCCCAAGGTCCTGGAGGGCTTCGGGCTCGGCGCCGCGCTGATCGCGATGTTCATGCGTGTCGGGGGCGGCATCTTCACCAAGGCCGCCGACGTCGGCGCCGACCTGGTCGGCAAGGTCGAACAGGGCATTCCGGAGGACGATCCGCGCAATGCCGCGACCATCGCCGACAACGTGGGCGACAACGTCGGAGACTGCGCCGGTATGGCCGCCGACCTCTTCGAGTCGTACGCCGTCACGCTGGTCGCCGCGCTGATCCTCGGCAAGGCCGCCTTCGGCGACGCGGGCCTGGCGTTCCCGCTGATCGTGCCCGCGATCGGGGTGATCACGGCGATGATCGGCATCTTCGCCGTCGCGCCGCGCCGCTCCGACCGCTCCGGGATGAGCGCCATCAACCGCGGGTTCTTCATCTCCGCGGTGATCTCGATCGTGCTCGTGGCCATCGCCGTCTTCACGTACCTGCCGGGCTCGTACGGCGACCTGGACGGCGTAACGGACTCCGCGATCAGTGGAAAGGCCGGCGACCCCCGGATCCTCGCGGTCGTCGCCGTGGCGATCGGCATCGTGCTCGCGGCCCTCATCCAGCAGCTCACCGGCTACTTCACCGAGACGACCCGGCGCCCGGTCAGGGACATCGGCAAGACCTCGCTGACGGGCCCCGCGACGGTGGTGCTGGCCGGCATCTCCATCGGCCTGGAGTCGGCCGTCTACACGGCGGTGCTGATCGGGCTCGGCGTCTACGGGGCGTTCCTGCTCGGCGGTACGTCGATCATGCTCGCCCTGTTCGCGGTCGCCCTGGCCGGAACGGGGCTGCTCACCACGGTCGGCGTCATCGTCGCCATGGACACCTTCGGCCCGGTCTCCGACAACGCGCAGGGCATCGCCGAGATGTCCGGCGACGTCGAGGGCGCGGGCGCGCAGGTGCTCACCGACCTGGACGCCGTCGGCAACACGACGAAGGCCATCACCAAGGGCATCGCCATCGCGACGGCCGTGCTCGCGGCCGCCGCGCTGTTCGGCTCGTACCGGGACGCGATCGTCACGGCGGCGCAGGACGTCGGCGAGAAGGTCGGCTCCGGCGGGCCCATGAATCTGGTCATGGACATCTCGCAGCCCAACAACCTGGTCGGGCTCATCGCGGGCGCCGCGGTCGTGTTCCTCTTCTCCGGGCTCGCCATCAACGCCGTCTCGCGGTCGGCGGGTTCGGTGGTCTACGAGGTGCGCAGGCAGTTTCGCGAGCACCCCGGGATCATGGACTACACGGAGAAGCCGGAGTACGGGCGCGTCGTCGACATCTGCACCAAGGACGCGCTGCGGGAGCTCGCCACGCCCGGGCTGCTCGCCGTCGTGGCGCCGATCGCGGTCGGCTTCACGCTCGGCGTCGGGGCGCTCGGCGCGTATCTCGCGGGCGCGATCGGGACGGGCACGCTGATGGCCGTCTTCCTCGCGAACTCCGGCGGCGCCTGGGACAACGCCAAGAAGCTCGTCGAGGACGGGCACCACGGCGGCAAGGGCAGCGAGGCGCACGAGGCGACGATCATCGGCGACACCGTCGGCGACCCCTTCAAGGACACCGCGGGCCCTGCCATCAACCCGCTCCTGAAGGTGATGAACCTCGTGGCGCTGCTCATCGCGCCGGCGATCGTGAAGTTCAGCTACGGGGACGACGCGAGCGTGGGCGTACGGGTCGCCGCCGCCGTCGTGGCGCTCGCCGTGATCATCGGAGCCGTGTACATGTCCAAGCGGCGCGGCATCGCGGTCGGCGGGGACGAGGACGGGGACAGCGAAGGGGCCGGACGGGTGCCGGAGCAGTCGGACCCCGCCGTGGTCTCCACGACACGTACGTGAGGAACCCGCGTACGTGAGTTGAGTGCACGTCAGTACGACAACAGGTGGGCGGACAGCGTCTTTTGACGGCCTGTCCGCCCATCGGTCTGTTCTGGCGTAGTTTTCTTACGTCTGCGGGGCGGGGCCTTCCGGTTTCAGTGAGCCTTATCTCTCTTGGTGCAAATGGCTGCTAAAGGTCAATAAAGTGGTCGTATAGGACACCCGGCGTGCGATTGTCGTGTGCGTGGCGTGTAAGTTCCGGGGCCGAGAGCCATGGAAGGGACCAATCCGGTGAACAAGAAGCTTGCTGCCGCACTGTCCGGCGGTGCGGTACTGGTACTGGCGTTGTCGGGCTGCAGCGACGACAGCAACGAGAAGCTGGACTCCTGGGCCAAGCAGGTCTGCGACAAGGTCCAGCCGCAGGCCAAGAAGATCGAGGCCGCGAACGCCGCGATCCAGAAGGAGACCTCGGACAACAGCGAACCCAAGCAGGTCCAGAAGACGGACTCGCAGGCGTTCCAGGACATGTCCGACGCGTACAAGGCGATCGGTGACGCGGTCGACAAGGCCGGGGCTCCGCCGGTCGACGGCGGTGACAAGAAGCAGCAGAACGCCGTCAAGGAACTGGACAAGATCTCGACGTCGTACGCCGACCTGAAGAAGAAGGTCGACAAGCTCGACACGGGCGACCAGGCGAAGTTCGCCGACGGGCTCAAGGACATCGCCGGGCAGCTGGACACGCTGAGCCAGGACGGCAGTGACGCGCTCAAGAACCTTGAGGAGGGGGACGTGGGCAAGGCGATGGCGAAGCAGGAGAGCTGCAAGAGCGCTTCCGCTACGCCGTCGGGGTCCTAGGGCTTGTCGTTTGGATCAGGCCGGGCTCGCGGGGCCTGGCACGCACGCTCGCGGCGTTGTCGTCGGTCGACGACGCTCCGCGTCGCCTCCCTCCTCCGCCTTGCGATCGCACGCACCAGGCCCCGCTCCCTGATCCGGCCTGATCCAAACGACAAGCCCTAGGCCTCGCGTTTTCTTCCGCGCCCCCGGAGTTGCGCTCTTTCTGCGCTGCACCGGGGGCGCTGTCGTGTTTTCGGAGCCCTGCACCGGGGGCTGTGCCCACCCGTTTTGCCGTGCGGAACGCCTGCCCACAGCAGGGCGGACTGGTGCCCACAGCGGGGCGGAGCGGCTGCCCGTGGTCGGGGGGAGCGTCACAATGGGGGTGTGAGTTCTTCTGTTGTTGTGCCGCTGCCCTCTGTTGATCGAAACGACGTCGCCCGGTCTCTGCGGGACGCCTTGGTGTCCGCCGAGTTCACTGCCGATGGGCTGCTCGAGCTGCTTGGGGCGTCCGCCTATGCGGCGCTCGCGCGCAGTGAGACCGTGCCTGCACTGCGGGCCACCAGGGGCGAGCGGCCCCTGGAGACGCTCGTAAGGCTGTTCCTGTTGCAGCAGCCCGCGCCGCGGGAGCGGGTCGCCGGCGTGCTGCCGCTCGACGCGTGCCTGGAGAGCGGGTGGCTGCGGGCCGTCGGGGGCGACGAGGTCGCGGCGAGCGTCGACGTACGCCCGTATGGCGGTCCCGAGGGCGAGGACTGGTTCATCGTGTCCGACCTCGGGTGCGCGGTCGGCGGCGCCGGGGGCATCGGCAGCAGCGAGGAGGGCGTCGTGCTCGGGGTCGGCGGGGCGTCCACCACGCTCGCCGGCGTCACCGTTCGCATGCCCGTCGGCTCGGCCCTCGACCTCGGCACCGGATCCGGTATCCAGGCGCTGCACGCAGCGCGCCACGCCACGCGGGTCACCGCGACCGATCTCAACCCCCGCGCGCTGCACATGACGGCGCTGACCCTCGCGCTGTCGGGTGCGCAGGCGGCCGAGCTGCGGGAGGGCTCGCTGTACGAGCCGGTGGGCGACGCCACGTACGACCTGGTCGTCTCCAACCCGCCGTTCGTGATCTCGCCGGGCGCCCGGCTCACGTACCGCGACGGCGGCATGAGCGGGGACGATCTGTGCCGTTCGGTCGTTCAGGGGGCAGGGGAGCACCTGAACGACGGGGGGTACGCCCAGTTCCTCGCCAACTGGCAGCACGTGGAGGGGGAGGAGTGGACCGAGCGGCTGCGCTCCTGGGTGCCGCGCGGCTGTGACGCCTGGATCGTGCAGCGCGAGGTGCAGGACGTCGCGCAGTACGCCGAGTTGTGGCTGCGGGACGCGGGTGACCACCGCGGCGACCCGGCCGAGTACGCGGCGCGGTACGACGCGTGGCTCGACGAGTTCGAGGCGCGCAAGGTGCGGGCCGTCGGCTTCGGCTGGATCACGCTCAGGAAGACCGGGTCCGAGGAGCCGTCGATCGTCGTCGAGGAGTGGCCGCACCCCGTCGAGCAGCCGCTCGGCGACACCGTGCGCGGGCACTTCGAGCGGGTCGACTGGCTGCGGGCGCACGACGACGCGGCGCTGCTCGGCGCGCACTTCAAGCTGGCCGCCGAGGTCGTGCAGGAGCAGGTCGGGCTGCCGGGTGCCGAGGACCCGGAGCACGTCGTGCTGCGGCAGGGCCGCGGGATGCGCCGGGCGACGAAGGTGGACACGGTCGGGGCCGGGTTCGCCGGCGTGTGCGACGGCTCGCTGAGCGCCGGGACGATCCTGGACGCCATCGCCCAACTCATGGGCGAGGACCCGGTGATGCTGCGCGACCGCACGCCCGCGCAGATCCGCACGCTGGTCGAGCAGGGGTTCCTGGAGCCGTTCACGCCCGTCGGCTGAAACCACCGCCGTCGACACCGGTCGGCCGCTCTTCGCCTTGTGGCGCCCGGGAGTTCATCCGGGGTTCGGCTGCCCGTGTCAGCGTCGCCCGCCTGGGTACCGGAAATCGGTCCGTAGCTGGGGGAGGCAAGGCGATGGAGAGTGTTCCCGCGGTGTTCGCAGGTGCGGTGTTCGGATTGTTCGGGGCGGGCCTGCTGACGTGGACCGGGGTGCGCGCGGCGCACCGTGAGCCGGTGGCGTACGGGGCGAGCCCCGTGACGTCGGCGGTGCTCGCGGGGGCGGCCGGGGCGGGTGCCCTGGCGCTCGCGGTGTGGTGTTTCGGCCAGGTCTAGGGCTCTAGGACTCCAGGGCTCCAGAGCCCTGGGCCGCCCGGCCATCCGGTTCCACCGGGGCGTCGCTCAGAGCGTGTTGCGCAGGGCCGCCCAGGCCACCGCCCCGATCAGGATCGCGGCCGCACCGCGACCCCCGATCGGTGGCGCCCAGCGGCGACCGCGCAGCCCCTCGTACGTCCAACACCCCAGCAGGGCAAGGAGGAAGGGGGCGGCGAGCAGCAGCGCGCCGTTGTCGTGCCAGGCCATGACGTACTGGCCGTGCATCAGGTCGTAGGCCATCCGCGTCCCGCCGCACGCAGGGCAGAGCAGTCCCGTGGCGATGCGGAAGGGGCAGCCCGGCAGCACGTGGCCGGGTTCGTGCGGGTCCGTGCCGTACAGGTACAACGCCGCCGCGGCCCCTGCCGCGAGCACCCCGAGCGGGGCCGCCGCGGGGGCGCCGAGCGCGCTCCTGAGGCGGGCCATGGGGGACGCGGCGCGGGGCACGGGTCAGGAGTCCCGCAGCAGGCGGCCCTGGGAGTCGGTGGCGTTGCCACCGGCGAGCATCATGATGCCGTCGATCAGACCCCAGACGCTGCCGACTCCACAGGTCACGATCGACACGATGAGCTGGGCGACGGCGATGCCGGTGTGTCCGGTGTAGAAGCGGCCCGCGCCGAAGAAGCCGAGGAAGATGCCGAGGAGGCCCGCGGCGAGCTTCGTCTTGTCGGAGTACGGGCGGCCGTAGGGGTCGTAGCCGTAGGGCGCCGCCGGGTCGTAGGGCATGCCGCCCATGCCGGGGCCCATGTGCGGGCCGCCCATGCCTGGGCCCGGCGGGGGCGGGTACGCGCCGCCGCCGGCCGGGGCGGAGCCGGGGTAGGGGTAGCCGTAGCTGGGCTGACCGGGCTGACCGGGCTGGCCCTGGGGCGGCTGGCCGGGCTGGCCGAGAGGTGGCGTGCCGTAGCCGGGCTGCGAGCCCTGCTGCGGGTAGCCGTACGGCTGGCCGGCCGGGGGCTGGTTGTACGGGTTCCCGCCCGACGGGTCCTTGGGGGGCTGGCCGTACGGATTACTGTCGGACATGTCCGGAAGCTCCTGGATAGTGATGCCGTGGGGACGAGCCGGAGGCTCCCCGCGGGCTCCCCCAGCCGTCCGCCATCTTGTCAGGAAGGGATAAACGGCGGGTCCGAGGGCACGGGACCGCTACGTATCGGGGTGGGCCCTTGCCGGTCCGGGGGCAGGATCACGAGGAGTCGGGTTACCGTTCCGAGTGGCTGCTGCGTGCTTTTCCCGTTTGACACACCGGCGGGAGGTACCGTCACACTCCGCAGCAGTACCGCGGAAACGGCACGATCCCGCGGGAGAGAGCCATCGACACGGCCCCGAACCGCCGACCGGAGAGAAGAGCGAAGTTGTCCCCGACCAGCGAGACCGCACAGGGCGGCCGCCGACTCGTCATCGTCGAGTCGCCCGCCAAGGCGAAGACGATCAAGGGCTATCTCGGCCCCGGATACGTCGTCGAAGCGAGCGTCGGGCACATCCGCGACCTCCCGAACGGCGCGGCCGAAGTGCCGGACAAGTACACCGGCGAGGTGCGCCGCCTCGGAGTGGACGTCGAGCACGACTTCCAGCCCATCTACGTCGTGAACAGCGACAAGAAGGCGCAGGTCAAGAAGCTCAAGGACCTCATGAAGGAGTCCGACGAGCTCTTCCTCGCCACCGATGAGGACCGCGAGGGCGAGGCCATCGCGTGGCACCTCCAGGAAGTCCTCAAGCCGAAGATCCCGGTCCACCGGATGGTCTTCCACGAGATCACCAAGGACGCGATCCGGTCCGCCGTCGCGAACCCCCGTGAGCTGAACAAGAAGCTGGTCGACGCCCAGGAGACCCGCCGCATCCTCGACCGCCTGTACGGCTACGAGGTCTCGCCGGTCCTGTGGAAGAAGGTCATGCCGCGCCTGTCGGCGGGCCGTGTCCAGTCCGTCGCCACCCGCCTCGTCGTCGAGCGCGAGCGCGACCGCATCGCCTTCCGCTCGGCCGAGTACTGGGACCTGACCGGCACGTTCGCGACGGGCCGCGCCGGTGACTCCTCCGACCCGTCCTCGCTGACCGCCCGCCTGAGCGCGGTCGACGGCAAGCGCATCGCGCAGGGCCGCGACTTCGACTCGCTGGGCCGGCTGAAGGCCGGTTCGGCGAACACGCTGCACCTGGACGAGACGAACGCCCGTGCGCTCGCCGCCGCCCTGGAGCAGACGCAGTTCTCCGTACGATCGGTCGAGTCCAAGCCGTACCGCCGCTCGCCGTACGCCCCGTTCCGTACGACGACGATGCAGCAGGAGGCCTCGCGCAAGCTGGGCTTCGGCGCCAAGGCGACCATGCAGGTCGCCCAGAAGCTGTACGAGAACGGCTTCATCACCTACATGCGTACGGACTCCACGACGCTGTCGGACACGGCCGTCGCGGCCGCCCGTTCGCAGGTCACGCAGCTCTACGGCAGCGACTACCTGCCGGACAAGCCGCGTACGTACGCCGGCAAGGTCAAGAACGCGCAGGAGGCGCACGAGGCGATCCGCCCCTCCGGCGACCGCTTCCGCACGCCCGCCGAGACCGGCCTGACCGGCGACCAGTTCAAGCTGTACGAGCTGATCTGGAAGCGCACCGTCGCCTCCCAGATGAAGGACGCGGTCGGCAACAGCGTCACCGTGAAGATCGGTGGCACGTCCGCCGACGGCCGCGACGCCGAGTTCAGCGCCTCCGGCAAGACGATCACCTTCCACGGCTTCCTGAAGGCCTACGTGGAGGGCGCCGACGACCCGAACGCGGAACTGGACGACCGCGAGCGCCGTCTTCCGCAGGTCGCCGAGGGCGACGGCCTGTCCGCCGAGGAGATCTCGGTCGACGGCCACGCCACCAAGCCGCCCGCGCGCTACACCGAGGCTTCGCTCGTCAAGGAGCTCGAAGAGCGCGAGATCGGACGCCCGTCTACGTACGCGTCCATCATCGGGACCATTCTCGACCGTGGTTACGTCTTCAAGAAGGGGACGGCGCTCGTGCCCTCCTTCTTGTCCTTCGCCGTCGTCAACCTGCTGGAGAAGCACTTCGGCCGGCTGGTCGACTACAGCTTCACCGCCTCCATGGAGGACGACCTCGACCGCATCGCGCGCGGTGAGGCGCAGGCCGTGCCGTGGCTGCGGCGCTTCTACTTCGGTGAGGGCTCGGACGGCCAGGGCGGCGCCGCGGACGCCGGGAACGGCGACGGGGACCACCTCGGCGGCCTCAAGGAGCTCGTGACCGACCTGGGCGCGATCGACGCCCGCGAGGTCTCGTCGTTCCCCGTGGGCAACGACATCGTGCTGCGCGTCGGCCGCTACGGCCCGTACATCGAGCGCGGCGAGCGCGACTCCGAGAACCACCAGCGCGCCGACGTCCCCGAGGACCTCGCCCCGGACGAGTTGTCCGTGGAGTACGCCGAGGAGCTGCTCGCCAAGCCGAGCGGCGACTTCGAGCTGGGCGCGGACCCGGAGACCGGCCGCCAGATCATCGCCAAGGACGGCCGCTACGGCCCGTACGTCACCGAGGTGCTCCCCGAGGGCACCCCGAAGACCGGCAAGAACGCGGTGAAGCCGCGCACGGCCTCGCTCTTCAAGTCCATGGCGCTCGACACGGTGACGCTCGCCGACGCCCTGAAGCTGATGTCGCTGCCGCGCGTCGTCGGCCAGGACGCCGAGGGCGTCGACATCACCGCGCAGAACGGCCGGTACGGCCCGTACCTGAAGAAGGGCACGGACTCGCGCTCCCTGGAGACCGAGGACCAGATCTTCGGCATCACGCTGGAAGAGGCCCTGGAGATCTACTCCAAGCCGAAGCAGCGCGGGCGCGCGGCCGCCAAGCCGCCGCTCAAGGAGCTCGGCACCGACCCGGTCAGCGAGAAGCCCGTCGTGGTGAAGGACGGCCGATTCGGCCCGTACGTCACCGATGGCGAGACCAACGCGACGCTGCGCTCGGCGGACTCCGTGGAGGAGATCACGGCGGAGCGCGGGTTCGAGCTGCTCGCCGAGAAGCGGGCGAAGGGCCCGGCCAAGAAGAAGACCGCGGCCAAGAAGGCGCCCGCCAAGAAGACCGCCGCGAAGAAGACGGCGGCCAAGAAGACGGCCGCCAAGAAGACGACCACGGCGAAGAAGACCGCGGCCAAGAAGACGACGACCGCGAAGACGGCGGCCAAGAAGACGGCTCCGGCGGAGTAGTCGGCCGCCCGGCGGAACGAGTGCCTCCCCGTGATCCGGTCGGGGAGGCGTTCACACCGGGAACACTCCTTCGGTGTGTCAGCGGGTCCCTATAGGCTGGACGAATGACCCGTGCCGAGCAGCCAACGGACCCCAACACGGCCCCGGACGACGCCCTGGTCGCGGACTCCCGAGAGCGTGCGGTGCGCGCCTTGTTGCGCGTACCTCAGTTGAAGCGACTGTGGTCGGCGCAACTCGTCGGCGGAGTCGGCGACGTGATCGGGCTGCTCGTCCTTGTGGTGCTGGCGGTGCAGACGGCCATCCCCGAGGAGTCCTTCGGCGGTGGATACCGGGGTGTGGCCTTCGCCGTCGCCGCCGTGTTCGGGGCGCGGATCCTGTCGACGCTGCTGTTCGGCGCCGTCCTGCTCGGACCGCTGACCCAGCTGACGACGCCGGGCGGGCCGCTCGACCGGCGCTGGACCATGGTCGGCGCCGACGGCGTGCGGGCCGCGCTGCTCATCGTCGCCCCCCTGTGGGTCGACTGGGTGCCGGACAACGCGCTGGCGATGCTCCTCGTGACCGCGTTCGTCGGCGGTGTCGCCGAGCGGTTCTGGACCGTCGCCAAGGCGAGCGCGGCGCCTGCGCTGCTGCCCCCGCCGCCGATCGAGGGCGCGTCCGTGCGGCCGTTGCCCGACCACACGGACGCGCTGCGGCGGCTCTCGCTGCGCACCGGATTCGTCGCAGTGCCGCTGGGCGCGGCCGGCCTCGTCCTCGTGACCCTGGTGCAGAACCTGATCGCCGCAGGCGTCGACTGGTTCGCCTCGCACCAGGTGGCGCTGTCCTCCTACGTGGGGGCGGGCCTGTTCGCCGCCTCCCTGTCGGTCGTGTTCTTCCTCGAACTGCCCGACACGCAGACCCCGCGCGCGCGGTCGCCGCTGGAGGGGCTGCGCAGGCCCAGCACCGGCACGGGCGTGGACAAGGGCCGCACGGGCGCGATCCGGCTGCTCGTGCTCGCCTGCTCCTGTGTCGCCGGGGCGATCGCCGCGGCCGTCGCCGTGTCCGTCCTGCACGCCAAGGACCTGGGCGGGGGCCCGGTCACGTTCGGCCTGCTCGTGCTCGGCCTGACCGGCGGCACCGTCGTCGGCATCCGCACGGCGCCCAAGGTGCTGCCGCCGCTGTCGCGGCGCCGCCTCTTCGCGCTCGCCATCGCGCTCACCGGCATCGCGCTGCTCGCGGCCGGCCTGGTGCCCGACGTGACGAGCGTGATCCTGCTCGTGACGATCGCCGGAGTCACCGCGGGCATCGCGGCGAACACCGGCCACGCGCTGCTCGACCAGGAGACCGAGGACCACCGGCGGGCCCGCACGACCGAGCACCTTCAGGCCGTCGTACGGGTGTGCGTCGCGCTGGGCGCGCTGCTCGCGCCGGTTCTGGCCGCGCTCATCGGGCCGCACCACCTGGAGAGCGGAAAGTTCGTCTTCGCGCACGGGGGCGCCGCGTTCACGCTGATGCTCGTGGGCGCGCTGCTGCTGCCCGTCGCCGCGCTCGTGCTCGCCAAGGCCGACGACCGCAGCGGGGTGCCGCTGCGGCACGACCTGCGCGACGCGCTGCTCGGTGGGAACGACCCGGTGCAGGCCCCCGCCGCGACCGGCTTCTTCATCGCCCTGGAGGGCGGGGACGGCGCCGGGAAGTCGACGCAGGCGGAGGCGCTCGCGGAATGGATCCGCGGCAAGGGCCACGAGGTCGTCGTCACGCGCGAGCCGGGCGCGACGCCGGTCGGCAAGCGGCTCCGGTCGATCCTGCTGGACGTCTCGTCCGCCGGTCTCTCGCACCGCGCGGAGGCGCTGCTCTACGCCGCCGACCGCGCGGAGCACGTCGACACGGTCGTCCGCCCGGCGCTCGAACGCGGCGCCGTCGTCATCTCCGACCGCTACATCGACTCGTCCGTCGCCTACCAGGGCGCGGGCCGCGACCTGTCGCCGACCGAGGTCGCCCGCATCAACCGGTGGGCCACGAGCGGACTCGTACCGAACCTGACCGTGCTGCTCGACGTCGACCCGGAGGCGGCCCGTGAGCGCTTCACGGAGGCGCCGGACCGCCTGGAGTCGGAGCCGATGGAGTTCCACACGCGCGTGCGCTCCGGTTTCCTGACGCTTGCCGCGGGCGACCCCGGCCGCTACCTGGTGGTCGACGCGGGGCAGGAGCCGGAGGCCGTCACGACCGTCGTCCGGCACCGGCTCGACGTACTGCTTCCGCTCTCCGAGGCCGAGATCAAGGCGCAGGAGGAGGCCCGGAAGGCCGCCGAGGAAGAGGCGCGCCGCAAGGCCGAGGAAGAGGCCGCCCGCAAGGCGGAGGAGGAGCGCCTGGAGCGCGAGCGCCAGGAGCAGCTCGCCAAGCTGCGCGCCGAGGAGGAGGAGCGCAAGCGCCGCGAGCTGGAAGAGGCACAGCGTCTGGAGGCCGAGCGGCAGGCCGAGGAGGCCCGGCAGCGCGCCGAGGAGGAGCGCCGCAGGGCCGAGGAGGAGCGGGCCCGCCTCAAGGCGGAGGAAGAGGCGCGCGCCGCCGAGCAGGAGCGACTGCGCAAGCAGGCCGAGGACGAGGCGCGGCTGCGGGCCGAGGCCGAGGAGCGGCGCCTGGAGAAGCAGCGCAAGGCCGAAGAGGCGCTGCTGCGTGCGGAGGAGGCGCGGCGGCTCGCCGCGCAGGCCGCGGAGCAGGCGCAGCGCAGTGCGGGCGCGCCGACCGCGAACCTCCGCAAGGTCGAGCTCCCGAGCGAGGCCCCAGCGGACGACGCGGTGCCGGACAACGAGACGACCGTGCCGACGCCGATCGTGCGGCCCGACGCCGACGAGACCACGGTGCTGCCGCAGGTGCGGGACACGGCGGCCGCCGAGGACGCCGAGGAGACGACGCAGCTGCCGCAGCCGCCCGCGCCCGGCGCGGCGGACGAGACGGCGGTCCTTCCGCAGGTCTCCGAGCCGGCGGACCGGGTGCCGAGCGGGTACTTCCGCGACGAGCGGCCCGCCGCCGACCCGGACGGGGCCAGCCCCAACGACCGTACGGCGGAGCTGCCGCAGGTCGACGAGAACGGCAGGCCGCGGCGCCCCCGCCCCGACTGGGCGGAGGTGACCCCGCTGGACGACCTGCCGTCGCTGGCGGACGAGTTGCTCGGTGGGCAGGACGAGGACGACCGGCGGCGTCGGCGGTAGGCGTCTGCCCAAGGCCGGGTGGGCAAAATCAAGCCCCTGCGGCGATTGAGCAGCGGGGCCCGGGGCGGAGCCCCGTGGCGTTGGACGGTCTGCCGTAACGGGATGTCAGTGGGGCCCGGCACAATTGCTGAAGTCGGGTTCGGGTGGCGAAAGGAACGGTGGCCGCATGGCCGTGTGGGACGACCTGGTCGGCCAGGACCGGGTGATCGCGGAGCTGACCGCCGCGGCGCGGGACGCGGACGCCCTGGTGACGGCCGCCGCGGCCGACACCCCGCCCCCGACCGCGTCGAAGATGACGCACGCCTGGCTGTTCACCGGCCCGCCGGGAGCCGGCCGGGAGACCGCGGCCCGCGCGTTCGCCGCGGCCCTCCAGTGCGTCAGCCCGGACCGCGCCCTCGGCGGCGCCCCCGGCTGCGGATTCTGCGACGGCTGCCACACCGCGCTGCTCGGCACGCACGCGGACGTGTCGACGGTGGCCGCGGTCGGTGCGGAGATCCTCGTCAAGGACATGCGTGACACGGTCCGCAAGTCGTACACGGCACCGGCGGGCGGCCGCTGGCAGGTGATCCTCGTGGAGGACGCCGAGCGGCTCAACGAGAAGTCGGCGAACGCGGTCCTGAAGGCCGTCGAGGAGCCGGCTCCGCGCACCGTGTGGCTGCTGTGCGCGCCCTCCGTGGAGGACGTGCTGCCGACGATCCGCTCCCGCTGCCGCCTGCTCACCCTGAGCACGCCCGCCGTCTCCGCCGTCGCCGACATGCTCGTACGACGTGACGGCATCGAGCCGGATGTCGCCGCCGCCGTCTCCCGTGCCACGCAGGGCCACATCGACCGGGCCCGCCGCCTGGCCACGGACCCGCGCGCGCGGGAGCGCCGGGCCGCCGTGCTGAAGGTGCCGCTGCGGGTCGAGGAGATCGGCGGCTGCCTCAAGGCGGCGCAGGAACTGGTGGACGCGGCCGCCGAGGACTCCAAGCAGCTCGCCGAAGAGGTCGACACCAAGGAAACGGAAGAGCTGAAGGCGGCGCTCGGTGCGCAGAGCGGCGGGCGGATGCCGCGCGGTACCGCCGGGGTCATGAAGGACCTCGAGGACATGCAGAAGCGGCGCCGCACGCGTTCGCAGCGCGACAGCCTCGACCTGGCGCTCACGGAGCTGACCGGGGTCTACCGGGACGTGCTCGCGATGCAGCTCGGCTCGCGCGTGGACCTGGCGAACGTCGAGATCCAGGACACGTTGGAGCGGGTCGCCCGCGGTACGTCGCCGGAGTCGACGCTGCGGCGGATCGAGGCGATCGGGGCGTGCCGGGTGGCGTTGGACGGGAATGTGGCGCCGCTTCTGGCGGTGGAGGCGATGACGGTCGCGCTCCGCGCGGGTTAGCGGTCGGGTGCCGGGAGCCGTCCCCGGCCTCGGGGCTCCGCCCCGGACCCCGCTGCTCAATCGCCGCAGGGGCTTGATTTTACCCACCAGCCGCTGGCGGCGGCCACGCAAGGTGGCCAGTTCGGCGCGGAGCGTTACGCTCGCTCGATGTACTCCTGGCGCCACCCCCTCACCCCCCGCCGCCGTCCCGCCGCGCTCGCCGTCGCCGGTGGGCTGCTGCTTGCCGCCATCTCCGCCTGCGCGTCGGGCAGTTCGGGGACTCCGGGCTCCTCGCTCGCCGCGCTGCCCCGCTCCACGCCGGCCGATCTGGCCCCGTACTACGACCAGACCCCGAAGTGGCACAAGTGCGGCGTGCCCGGATTCGAGTGCGGCACCCTCAAGGCGCCGCTCGACTACGACAAGCCGTCCGCCGGCGACATCGACCTCGCCGTCTCCCGGAAGAAGGCCACGGGCCCCGGCAAGCGTCTCGGCTCGCTCCTGGTCAACCCGGGCGGCCCCGGCGGCTCGGCGATCGGATACCTCCAGTCGTACGCGGGCATCGGCTACCCGGAGAAGGTCCGGGCCCGCTACGACATGGTCGCCGTCGACCCGCGCGGCGTCGCCCGCAGCGAGCCCGTCACCTGCCTCGACGGCAAGCGGATGGACACGTACACGCAGACCGATGTCACCCCGGACGACGCGGCCGAGCGGGCCCGCCTGGCCGCCGCCTACAAGGGTTTCGGCGCCGGCTGCGAGACGTCGGACCGTACGTCCGGCCGGGTCCTGCCGCATGTCTCCACGGTGGAGGCGGCCCGCGACATGGACCTCGTGCGCGCGGCGCTCGACGACGAGAAGCTCAACTACGTGGGCGCCTCGTACGGGACGTTCCTGGGCGCGACGTACGCGGGCCTGTACCCGGAGCGGGTCGGCAGGGTCGTCCTGGACGGCGCGATGGACCCCTCGCTGCCCGCGCGCGAGATGAACGAACAGCAGACCGCCGGCTTCGAGACCGCGTTCAAGTCCTTCGCGAAGGACTGCGCGAAGCGCTCCGGCTGCCCCCTCGGTACGGGCGCCCCCGCCGCGTCGAGCAAGCGCCTCAAGGACTTCTTCACCACCCTCGACCGCAAGCCGATCGCCACCGGCGACGAGCACGGCCGCAAGCTCGGCGAGGCCCTCGCCACGACCGGCGTGATCGCCGCGATGTACGACGAGGGGTCGTGGCCGCAGCTGCGCGAGGCGCTCACCGCGGCGATGAAGCACAAGGACGGCGCGGGCCTGCTCGCCCTCTCCGACAGCTACTACGAGCGCGACCCCGACGGCACGTACTCGAACATGATGTTCGCCAACGCCGCCGTGAACTGCCTCGACCAGCCCCCGTCCTTCACCTCGCCCGCGGAGGTCGAGAAGGCGGTCCCCGACTTCGAGAAGGCCTCCCCGCTGTTCGGTGAGGGCCTCGCCTGGTCCTCCCTGAACTGCGGCTACTGGCCGGTGAAGGCGACGGGCGAGGCCCATCGCATCACCGCCGAGGGCGCCGCCCCGATCGTGGTGGCGGGCACCACCCGCGACCCGGCGACCCCCTACCGCTGGGCGAAGTCCCTCGCCTCCCAGCTCTCCTCCGGCCGCCTCCTCACGTACGACGGCGACGGCCACACGGCGTACGGCCGCGGCAGCGACTGCGTGGACGGAGCGATCGACGACTACCTCTTGACCGGCACCCCTCCGGCCGACGGAAAGCGCTGCTCGTAGTGCGTGTCCCCTGGTCATAAAGGCTGTACGGAGCACCCCCGGGGAGCGTGTAGGATTGGCGACGTTGCTGACGCACTCCGGTGCGCGTGGCGGCGCCGCCTTAGCTCAGATGGCCAGAGCAACGCACTCGTAATGCGTAGGTCTCGGGTTCGAATCCCGAAGGCGGCTCAGTTGAAACCCCAGGTCACATTGTCTGTGACCTGGGGTTTTCTGTTGCCCGAGGTCTCCTGCGCTAGGCGGCTGGGGTGCCGCATCTTTGCTTGCGTGAGCGATGCGTGAGCGGAAGGGGTGCGAAGTGCCTGGCCGACGGAGCGCTGCCGGTCGGCATGGCGCGATGACGTAGGCCCGCCAGCGCGGTCGTTCCCGGTGGCGCCATGGCCACACCGGCCACCCAGTCCGCGCGACCGCACTCGTCTCCCAAGCCGCATCAGGCCCATCCGGATCTTTGTGCGGTTCCTCGAAGACTCCGCTGCTAGCCTGCCCAGTTGTTCGCGATCATTGATGGGTTCGTGTCAGGTGACTGCTAGGTGCTGAGCACGGGGGAGGGGATGGAACATGTCAGAAGGGTTCTCTGTGGACCTTGATGCACTTCGCAAGGCCGCAACCGGGATTACCACCACTCTGGACGCGATGGCCACCAAGAAGGTGAGTGACATCGATGCTCCCAAGGACGCCTTCGGCCACGACGAACTGGCGTCAGCCGTCGCCGATTTCTGCGATCGGTGGAACATCGGCGTCTCGCACCTGGCCACCGATGGCGCGGAGGTCTCCGACTGGCTGACGCACTGCGTCAACAGCTACGAAAAGGCTGAGGAACACATCCAACTCTCTGTTCAGGGCATTCTTCAGTCCTCGACCGGGTCCGATCCGGGGGCGTCCTGATGGCCGAGCTCGGGGAGACGTCGAACCCCCGTGATCTTGTTCCCGGAACGCCCGATGCTCTGAATACGACCGCTCAGTCTCTCCTCGCCTACGGCGACGTTCTCATCGAGGCCGGCGAGGGACTGGCGAAGATTGAGACCGAAGACGGGTGGAGAGGTCCGGCAGGTGACGCCTTCCGCGATCGTTTCCATGGCGAGCCGTCGAGGTGGGTCAAGGCAGGCGACAACTTCCACGCCGCCGCGAACGCCATGTACGACTACAGCTACACCCTGCGCGCAGCCCAGCAGCGCGCAGAGGAAGCCATATCCCAGTTCGCGCGCGGCGAAGCCACGACGGCAGCTGCAGAGAATGCCCACGCACAGCAAGTCAATCAGGCACGCAGCAGAGGGGATGAGACCGAGATCCCCTTTCATGATCCCGGGGAAGCCGACCGTACAGCCGCCCGCGGGACTCTCGAGACCGCTCGCGGCAACGTGGACAGCGCAGGGCACACCGCGACAGCGCTGGTGAAGAAGGCCACCGAGTCAGCCCCTGAGAAACCGGGGTTCTGGTCCCAGGTCGGTGACTTCTTCAGCGATGTGGGTGAAGGGGCCGTGGACGTGGGCAAGGTCGTCGTCAACGATCTCGCCTCTTTCGGCAACGCGATGATCCAGCATCCGGGCGACAGCGCCGCGATGCTCGGCGGTGCGCTCCTGACCGGGCTCAGCGCGGGCGGTGAAGGGCTTGGCGTCGCCTTGGACGCCACCGGCGTCGGCGCGGTCGCCGGTGTCCCACTCAACGCCGTCTCCGCTGCTGGAATAGCCACGGGCGTGGGTGTGGCGGGCGCCGGAGCCATGGACCTCGCCCAGCATGCCGGAAGCGACTCCAAGGTCGAACCCCTGCGGATGAACAATGAAGGATCCGGCGCCAGCGGCTCCTCACAGCAGCCGGCGTCCGAGCTGATCAAGAATGGTGAGCACTACAAGAGCACCGGCGCCGGTCGCGGAGGGATCAAAATCCCGATGGAAAACGGCCCGCAGAACGGAACCCTGTACAAGACGGATCCGCAGACTGGGAAAGTCACCGGCTACAGCACGTACGACGCCGAGGGGCGTGCGCTGAAGCGTGTGGATCTGGAGGGCGCCGCCCACAACGGAGTGGAGACTCCGCACGTCGTAGAGTTCGGACGCAACACCAATCCGAAGACTGGGCAGGTCTTCGTGGACAAGCCGAAGGACGTGCGCGCCGCGTTCCCCTGGGAGATTCCGTGAGTAGCATCAAACCGTCGTGGTCCGAGCGCGTGCTGCCGGCCTTCTTCAAGCAGTGGCGCACCGACTGGAAGAACGATGAGCTCTCCCCGATCAGCTACATCGACTACGAGGGCGGGGTGCCCTTCGTCCTGGCCGCAGCCTGGCTGTTCTGCCCCGAGACGGTCGAGTACCGCGGCGGCGTGTTCCTCAAGGAGCAATTCCGGGAGGAGAACGTCGACAACTGGTTCGCGAACCTGGGCGACGACCGGGAACGCATCGAAGCAGTCACCAATCAGGTCAAGTTGTGGGACACCTTCGTCAACACCCCTCTGACGGAGGAGGATCAAATTGGCGAGGAACTGCCTCAGCTCGCCCTGGCTCTGGGGGAGTGCTGGCAGGGCGTCCTGTCCACCCGGTATCCCGACCTGAAGATCACTGTCCAGGTGACCGACGAGGAGGACGGATCCTACGGGCCGACGGTGACCTTCTGGTCTGCTCCGGCCGCAGCAGCTCGCGGGTAACGGTACAGAGGAAACTACTGCCTATCTTCACGTTGGCGAGCGCCCCGTAAGTCGCGTGGGCGAAGCGGAGTCGGCCCTACTTCTTGGGCTTCTTCCGCCCGTCCTTCTTCTTGCCCTCGGCCTGCGACTTCTTGGCGCGCTTCGCCTTCTTCCGGGCCTTCTCCGCTTTGTATTCGGCCGCTTCCGCGTCCGTCTTGCGCTGGAGCGGAACCAGCTTGGCCGTGGCCTCGGCTGCGCTCTTGCCGACGTGGGGCAGGACGCTCTGGTAGATGTCTCGCGTGATCCGGGTGTCGCTGTGCCCGAGGGTGTCCGACACGATCTTGATGTCGATGTCGGCGGCGAGCATGAGCGTTGCCGCGCCGTGGCGCAGATCGTGCAGCCGGATCGGCGGGAGGCTGGACGCGGCGACCAGGCGCTCGAAGAGGTCGGTGACCTTGCCCGGGTGAAGCCAGGAGCCGTCTTTCTGTGTGAAGACGTGGCCGGTCTCGACCCAGGCCGTGCCCCACTCCTCGCGCGCCTCGTCCTGGCGTTCGCGATGCCGCTTCAGGACATCGCCGGTGTCGTCGTCGAGGGCGACCACGCGGGATCCGCTGTCGGTCTTGGGCTCGGATGTCTCGACTTCCCAACCGTCCTGGACGAGTTGGGAGGAGACGGTGAGTGAGTAGGTGTCGAGGTTCGTCTCCGACCACGGCTGCCCGCACGCCTCGCCACGGCGCAGTCCCCGGAAGGCGATCAGGTGCCACATCGCGTACAGCCGGTCTTGGGCGACGAAGTCGAGGAAGGCGCCGGTCTGCTGGGGCGTCCAGACCATTACGGGCGACGGCTTCTCGCCCGACTGCTCCCATTTGGCGACCCGCTCGTCCGTCCACACGAGTGCCTTCGGCTTGCGTACGGGATCGATCTCGACGTGGGCGGCCGGGTTGAAGGTGATGATCTGCTGCCCGATCGCGTCGTTCAGGGCCGCACGGAGGGTCGCCTTGACGTGCTGACGGGTGGCGGGGCCGGTGATCCGCCGGAAGGGCGGCATCGACCCCGCTCGGTGACGTAGCCGAACTGCGCGCGCTGCGCCAGGTGTTCGGGGACGACGCCGACCGCATCGCGGTGTCGGCGACCAAGTCCATGACGGGGCACCTGATGGGCGCGGCGGGCGGCGTCGAGACCGTCGCCACCGTCCTCGCGCTGCGGGACCGCCTCGCGCCCGCGACCATCAACCTCGACCGCGTCGACCCGGCAGCCGCGGCCGAGGCCGACATCGTCCGGGACGGACCCAGGGCGCTGCCCGCGGGGGGTGTCGCCCTGAACAACTCCTTCGGCTTCGGCGGGCACAACGTGGTCCTCGCGTTCCGGGCGGCGTGAGCCGTCGGCACCGGTGCGCTCCCGGTCACTTGGCGTCCGCGTAGCACTCCACGACCGCCACCGTGAACGGGAAGCGCACCGGGGTCTCACCGAAGGCGATCCGGCCCGCGAGCTCGGCCGCCTCCGTGATGGCCGCGCTCACCCGCGCCGCCTCCTCCTCGGGGCAGTGCACGATCACCTCGTCGTGCTGGAAGAACACCAACTCGGCCGCCATGTCCGCCAGTTCCCGGCGCAGTGCGGCCAGGACCAGCAGCGTCCAGTCGGCGGCGCTGCCCTGCACGACGAAGTTCCGGGTGAAGCGGCCGCGGGCGCGCGAGTTCGACGAGGCGTAGCCGTACGTCAACCCGCCCGCCTCCGCGGCCTGTTCGGGCTCGTCCTGCGGGATGCCGGCCTCCTCGGGTTCGGCGGCGCCCACGGCGGGCGGGCAGGTGCGGCCCAGCCACGTGCGCACGAGCCGCCCCTCCTCGCCCGCGCGCGCCGCCTCGTCCACGTATGCGACCGCCAGCGGGAAGCGGCGCCGTAGCAGCGCCAGGTTCTTCAGGCCGTCGCCCGAGGTCTGCCCGTATATGGCGCCGAGCACGGCCAGCTTGGCCTGGCCCCGGTCACCGGCGAACGCCCGGTCGGAGACCGCCTGGTAGAGGTCGGCTGCCTGGCCCGAGACCTCCATGAACGCGGGGTCGCGGGAGATCGCGGCGAGGACTCTGGGCTCCATCTGATCGGCGTCCGCCACGACGAGTCGCCAGCCCGGGTCGGCCACGACCGCGCGCCGGATGACCTTGGGGATCTGCAGCGCGCCCCCGCCGTTCGTCGTCCATCGCCCCGAGACCGTGCCGCCCGGCAGGTACTCGGGTCTGAACCGGCCCTCCCTGACCCAGTCCTGCAACCAGGACCAGCCGTGCGCCGTGTAGATGCGGTACAGCTTCTTGTACTCGATCAGGGGCCCTACGGCGGGGTGGTCGATGCCCTCGATCTCCCAGCGGCGCGTCGACGTGAGCTTGATGCCGGCGTGCGCGAACGCCTTGATGACGTCGGCGGGCAGGTCGGGCCGCACCGGTCTGCCGAACGCCTCCGACACCTCGTCCGCCAGCTCCGCGAGGCGGCGCGGCTCGCCCCCGCCGCCGTACCGCTCGCCGAGCAGCTCGCCGAGGACCGCGCGGTGCACGTCCGCCCGCCACGGCAGGCCCGCCGCGTGCATCTCGGCGGCCACCAACATGCCCGCCGACTCGGACGCGGTGAGCAGCCGCATCCGGCCCGGCTGCCCGGTGGCCTCGTGGCGGCGCTGCTGCTCCGCGTAGACCTCGACGAGATCGGTCAGCGGTACGTCCACGGGTGGGCGTGGTTCGAAGAGGGACGACTGGGAGCCGGGGGCGGCGACGCGGGGCGGCGGATCGGGCGGGACGGGTGCGCCCTTCAGGCGGGCGAGGGCCGCGGCGGCGGAACGGGGGTCGCCGTGCCGCCCCTCGTGCGCGACCAGGAGGTTCTCGGCGGCCTCGATGTCGTAGCAGCGCTCCACGCGGGCGCCTGCGGCGAGCAGCTGGGGGTAGACGGCGTGCGTGTCCCGCCACACCCAACGGGTGACCTCCGGTCGGGAGCGGACGGCGGTCACCAGGTCGGGCTCCCGGGTGACCGGTCCTGCGGGGTGGCCGTCCGGGCCCAGCGGCACCAGGTCGGCGCCGCCGTGCTCGGTGGGGGCCAGGGCCCATCGGTCTGTCACATGGCCGAGTGTCACACCCGGCACTGACAATCTTTCCGCCGCGACGGCGTTGCGGCCGCGGGGCTCCGCCCCGGACCCCGCTGCTCAATCGCCGCAGGGGCTTGATCTGGTCGACCATCTCAAGCCCCGCCGGCGATTGAGGCGCGGGGTCCGGGGCGGAGCCCCGCGAGCCCGGCCTGATCCAAACGACAAGCCCTAGCTGTCGCCGCCCTCGTCGATCAACCGGCGGACCTCCCGGTCGACCAAACCCAGCCGCGCCTCCGCCACCAGGGGAACCGCCCTCCGCTGGCGGCGCGCCTCGTGCAGATCGAGGTCGACCGTGACGAGCCCCGGCTCCCACTGCGGCGCCTGCGCCACCACCGTGCCGCGCGGGTCGACCACACGGGAGCCGCCCCAGAAGGACGCCCCGTTCTCGTTGCCGACGCGGTTCACGAAGACGACCCAGCACTGGAGCATCTTGGCCGTGTACGACAGGAGCGTGTCCCAGTACAGGGTCGTGTCCATGGCCTCCGGGTCCAGCGTCGCCGCGCTGTTCGCGGGCACGAACAGGACCTCCGCGCCGTCCTGCACCGCCAGCCACGGCAGCACCGGCTGCCACGCGTCGTTGCAGACCAGCGTCGCGGCCCTGCCGTGCTCGCCGGGCAGGTCGTACGCGCGCGAGTGCTGACCGGGGCTGACGTGCTTGCGCTCCTCCCAGGCCAGGTAGTTCGGGAGGTACAGCTTGCGATGGGCGTGCAGCAGGGCGCCGCCCGCGTAGTAGGCGGAGGTGTTGTACGCGCGCAGGCTGGTGTGTTCGTGCAGGCCCACCATGACGTCCGGGCCGTCCGGGGACGTGAGGCCGAGCAGCCGCGGGTCGTTCGTGGCGATCGACGTGTCCGACTTCAGGCCGCCGAGGTGATAGCCGTGCAGGCTCAGTTCGGGAAAGACGACGAGATCCGCCCCCTGGGCCTTGGCCTGCGCGATCTGTTCGCGGGCCGTGTCCAGGTTGGCGTCCACATCGCCGAGTTCGCAGTCGGTCTGCGCCAGTGCCACTCTCATGCCCCCGAGCCTCGCACGTCGCGGCGGCCCCTGGCATCTCGGTGGGCCGCAACCGTTCGGGTGGTCAGGACCGTCCTCGTACCCGAGTCGAACAAAAAGATCACCGCCGCGCAGAAAGGACCACCCCCACCGTGTCCACCACCCGCCGCGCCATCCTCACCACCGCGACCGCGCTGGGCGCCACCGCGCTCGCCGGCACCGCCTCCGCCGCTCCTCGGCCGGCATCCGGCACCACGCACGCCGACGGCCGCTTCGCCGCCCTCGAACGCAAGCACGGCGCCCGCCTCGGCGTGTACGCGCACGACCTCGGCACCGGGCGCACCGTCCGCCACCGCGCCGACGAGCGCTTCCCGATGTGCTCCACGTTCAAGACGATCGCCGTCGCCGCCGTGCTGCGCGACCTCGACAAGGACGGCGAGTTCCTGGCCCGCCGCATCCGCTACACGCAGGCCGACATCGACCGTGCGGGCGGCGCCCCGGTCACCGGGAAGCCCGAGAACCTCGCGCACGGCATGACCGTCGCCGAGCTGTGCGGCGCCGCGGTCTCGTACAGCGACAACACCGCCGCGAACCTCCTCATGGAGCGCCTCGGCGGCCCCGCCGCCGTCACCCGCTTCGTCCGCTCGACCGGCGACCGCACGACCCGGCTCGACCGCTGGGAGCCCGAGTTGAACTCGGCCGAACCGGGCCGCGTCACCGACACCAGCACGCCCCGCGCGCTCGGGGCGACGTACGCGCGCCTGGTCCTCGGCGACGCACTCGCCCCCGCCGACCGCGACCGGCTGACCCGGTGGCTGCTCGACAACACCACCAGCGGCGAACGCTTCCGGGCGGCGCTGCCCGCCGACTGGGTCGTCGGCGACAAGACCGGCACGGGCCGGTACGGCACCGCCAACGACGTCGGCATCGCCTGGACGCCGGACGGGGCGCCGGTGATCCTCTCCGTCCTGTCGACCAAGCCGGACCCGGCCGCAGAGGGCGACAGCCCGCTGGTGAAGCGGGCGACGGAATTGATCGTGGAGTCCCTGACCGCTTAGGGCTGGGATCATGGCCGTATGAGCGGTACGAGCAGCGGGGACAGCACGGTCGAGCGGGCCTTCGCCGCCGCCCTCCACGACGGCGGCGACCTCGACACGGGGGCCTCGCTGCTCGCCGCCGACCCGGCGTCCGACGCGGAACTCGCCCTGCGGGGACGGGAGTTCGTGCGGCGGGCGTGGGAGCGCGGCTGGCAGCCGGCCGACGTGCTGCGGATGGTCGTACGGCAGGAGGGCCTGGACGCGGGCCACGAACGGCTCGCGGCCCGCCTGATCCGCGGCGAGACCGAGCGGTACGAGCACCTGCCGCCGCGCTGGTCCGCCCAGCTCGCCGAGCTGCCGGCGGAGGAACCCGCCCGCACGGACCGGTTCTCGGGCGCCACCGCCGCCCTGGAGCTGTACCGACTCCTTGCGCGGCTGCCCGCGATCGAACCGGTCGGCCCGGTGCCGGGGGAGTCGGTCACGGTCCCGGTGGCGGGCGAGCCGCGGGCCCTGGCGAAGATCCGCGCGCTGCTCGCCAAGGCGGAGCGGACCGGGTACCCGCCGGAGGCGGAGGCGCTGTCGGCGAAGGCGCAGGAGCTGATGGCCCGGCACTCGGTCGACGAGGCGCTGCTCGCCTCCCGTACGCACGCCAAGGACGCGCCCGCCGCCTGCCGGATCGGCGTCGACGCCCCCTACGAGACGGCGAAGGCGGTCCTCCTCGACGCAGTGGCCTCGGCGAACCGCTGCCGGGCGGTGTGGAACTCGGCGTTCGGCTTCTCGACGGTCGTCGGCTTCGAGCCGGATCTGGAGGTCGTCGAGGTGCTTCACACGTCGTTGCTCGTGCAGGCCACCGCCGCGATGACGCGCGCCGAGGCCGAGCAGCGGGCGGGCGGCAGGAAGCGCACGAAGACCTTCCGGCAGTCGTTCCTGGCCGCGTACGCGCACCGGATCGGGGACCGGCTCGCCGCCGTCGCCGACCAGGTCACGCAGTCGGCGGGCGACGCCCTCCCGGTCCTCGCCGCCCGCGACGTCGCGGTCACCGGCCGCGCCGAGGAAATGTTCCCCGAAACCACGACGACCCGCATGCGAGGCGTCACCGACGGAGCGGGCTGGGAGGAGGGCACGGCGGCGGCACAACAGGCCCGCCTGGACGGGTGAGCCGGCGTCGGACGGCGTAGAGCGGGCAGGTGGGTCCTGGCGGCCACCGGCGGGCGGCGGCCGCGCTCATTCATCCGGGAGCAGGGAGGACGGCATGACGTTGGCGCAGGTGGCGGCGGCGGGTACGACGAGCGGGCACCGGGCGGCGCCGGTGCATGTCGATCCGGTGGATGTGCCGCTGGGGGCGGCGCTCGTCGCGCTGGCCGATCCGGTGCGGCGTGCGCTTGTGCGGGAGTTGTCCGGGGCCGTTGATTGGGAGCGGACCTGCGGGACCTTCGACGTGCCCGTCACCAAGGCGACGTTGAGCCGGCACTTCTCCGTGCTGCGGGAGGCGGGGCTGCTGGAGCAGCGGGACGCCGGGCCCAGGCGGCTCAACCGGCTGCGCCGCGCCGAGTTCGACACCCGTTTCCCCGGTCTCCTGGACCTGGTGCTCCGCGAAGGGGAGTAAGGCCTGCCGTCAGGAAAGGTGGATGCCCGTATTCTGGCGAAATGAGCTGGTTCCGGGCGTTGAAGGTGACCACGCGCTCGGGCCTGACCGTCGAGCGCAAGCGCCTCGAACCGCTGATCGCCCTGCGCGGCGCCGCGGGGCTCGCGATCGTGATCGCGGTGAGCCTGTCGCTGTTCGGCCCCGCGGTCGCGGCCGGTTCCGCCTTCGGCGCGTACCAGGCGGCGATCGCCACGTTCCAGCGGAGCTGGCGGCCGCGTCCCGAACTCGCGCTCGCCTCCGGCGCCAGCCTCGGCATCTCGACGTTCCTCGGCTATCTCACCGGCTCCCACCTCGTCTTCTTCCTGCCGCTGCTCGCGCTGTGGACGTATCTCGCGGGGCTCGCCTGGGCGGCGGGGCCGACCATCGGCATCATGGCGTCGTCGAACGTCGCGATGATGCTCGTGACCATCACCCTGCCGACGACGATCGCCGAGGCCGCCGGCCACGCGGCGATGATGGTCTTCGGCGGCCTGGTCCAGGCGGCGCTGGTGATCCTCTTCCCCGTACGCCGATGGGGAGCGCACCGCGACGCCCTCGCCGACGCGCTCGCGGCGGAGGCCGACTACGCGCGGCGGCTGCGGCACGATTCCGTCGCCGCGTTCGATCCGGAGCCGCTGATGCTGGCGCGCAACGCCGCCGCGCTCACGCCGCGGCAGGCCCGGACCCGGCCCGCGCAGCTGCACGGTGCGCGGGGCGTCGCGGAGCGGATCCGACCGGTGCTCGCCTCGCTCGCCGATCCGGCGGTCGGCGTGCCGGAGGAGGGGCCCGAGCGGGACCGGGTGCGGGAATTGCTGGCCGCGACGGGGGCCCTTCTCGACGCCGCGGCGAGGGCCATCCGGCACGGGTCGCCGGTGCGGGTTCCGCCGGATGCGGTCGCGGCGTTCCGGTCCCCGGACACCGGGGCGATCCTGTCCGGGCCGCCGCAGCGTGCGGCCACCCGTCTTGGCTCGCTCCTCCGTGACGTCCTGGAGACGGCGGGCGGGGTGCGGCCCTCCGACGACACGGTCGCCGACCTCACGCCACGGGGCTCCGCCCCGGACCCCGCGCCTCAATCGCCGGCGGGGCTTGATCTGCACACCCGTACCGACGAACCCGCCCCGGCTCCCATCGCGAAACCGCTTCGGCGGCCCAGCATCTTCGCCCTGTTGCCCGTCGCCGTCCGGGCGATCCGGCGGGAGGCGCGGCCCGGGTCGCCGGTGTTGCGGCATGCGAACCGGGTCGCCGCGGTCGCCGTCGCCGGGTACCTGATCGGTGACGCCCTCCCGTACGGCCACGGCTACTGGGCGCCGATGTCGGCCGTGATGGTCATGCGCCCCGACTTCTCGCAGACGTACTCGCGGGCGGTGGCCCGGTTCGGCGGCACGCTCGTCGGTGTCACCCTGGCCACCGCGATCCTCCAGGTCGCCCACCCCGGCACGTATCTCTCCGCGCTGTTCGCCGTGGTGTGCGCGGCGTTGATGTACCTGCTGATGCGCACGGGCCAGCTCGCCGCCCAGTGCTGCGTCGCCATGTACGTGGTGTTCCTGCTCGGCATGGGCGGCCAGGAGTGGAGCCAGACCGTCCCCGAACGCGTCGTGCTCACCCTCGTCGGCGGAGTACTGGCCATGCTGTCGTACGCCCTGTACCCGGCCTGGGAGACGCCGCGCCTGCGCACCCACCTCGCCGACTGGCTGGCCGCGCTCGGCGAGTACGCCGCCGCGGTCGTCGCCCACTACGCCAGCCCGGCGGGCAAGAGCTGCCCGGACGTGCGCGAGGCCCTGCTCAAGGCCCGGGACGCGCACATCGCCTGGGAGCAGGCCGCGGCCCGCGCCAAGACCGAACCCGTACGCCACCGCGGCCTGTCCAACGCCGCCGCCGACGACGCCGCGCACGCCCTGCATCACATCGGCCGCGTGGTGATGCTGATGGAGGCGCACCTGCCGGAGCGCGGCGCGACCCCGGTGCCCGCCGCCGACGCGCTCGCCGACGCGCTGCGCGACGCGACCCGCGACGGCGCCCAGGCCATCCGCGAGCGCCGGATCCCGCGCTGGAAACCCGTCCGCGAGGCCCTCGACGCGTGGGACGGCGAAGGCGTCCCGGACCGGGTGGTGCGCCGCGGGGCCGGACTGTTCCTCGAAACCCTGGAGGAACTGTCCGACGCCCTGGACACCGACGTACCGCCGATGACCCGGGAGTCGACCGACCAGCGGTGACCCGGCCAGAGGCGACTCAGTTCGTCGGGAGGCCGCTGGGCAGGCCGGTCGGCAGCTCGCCGTCCTTCGCCTTCTTGAACGTGTCCTGCCGGCCGGCGTCCCACGCGATCCGCATCGTGCTGCCGTCGTTGGACTCGACCGCGCCCTTCGTGCGGTCGGTGTTCCCGTCCGCGCACCGGAGGCTGAGCGTCGGCTTCCCGGCACCCGTCAGGGTCCCGGTGCACAGGTGTCCGTCGGCGGTGGTCAGCGCGGCCTGCTGCGCGCCGACGACGAGGACGACGGGCTTGCCGCCGCCGGACGCCTTCCACACACCCTCGGCGTCCTTCACGGAACCGGGGGAAGAGTCCCCGGCGGGTGCCGACGAACTCCCCTTCGAGGCCGAGTCAGAGCCCTTGCCCTGGGCCTTTCCACCGTTTCCACCGTCGTCGTCACCCCCGCCGCTGCACCCGCCGAGGGCAAGCGCCACCACCACGGCGGCAGCGCCCACTCCGCACCGCACGGTCCTGCTGCGCACAACGTCTCCCAACCTCAGTACGTCCTCAGAACGGGAACTGCGAGCGCCCCCGCTGCACCGATATCCACTTCTGCGTGGTGAACGCCTCCACCGTCGCCTCGCCGTTGAGCCGCCCGATCCCGGACTGCTTCTGCCCGCCGAAGGCGACGAGCGGCTCGTCGTGCACGGTCCCGTCGTTCACATGGAACATGCCGGTGTCGATCCGCTGGGCGAAGGCCACCCCGCGCTCCACGTCGCCCGTGTGCACGGCGCCGCTCAGCCCGTACGGGGTGTCGTTCGCGATCCGCACCGCCTCCTCGTCCCCGTCGAACGGGATGAGCAGGGCGACGGGGCCGAAGATCTCCTGCCGCAGCACGGGGGAGTCGGCGGGCAGCCCGCCGAGCACGACCGGTTCCACCATGTTCCCGTCCACACCCCCGCGTACGAGAGCGGTGGCGCCCTCGGCGACCGCGGTGGCGACGACGCTCGAAATCGCGTCCGCCTGCGTGGAGTTGATGACCGGCCCGATGACGGTGGCGGGGTCGCGCGGGTCGCCCGTCTTGAGGGAGGAGACCTTCGCCACGAACTTCTCCGTGAACTCCTTCTCCACCTTGCGGTCCACGAGGATCCGGTTCGCCGCCATGCAGACCTGGCCCTGATGGACGTACCGGCTGAAGACCGCGGCGTCCACCGCGTAGTCGATGTCCGCGTCGTCGAGCACGGTCAGCGCGCTGTTGCCGCCGAGTTCGAGGATCGACTGCTTGAACTGCGCGGCGCAGACCGTCGCGACATGCCTGCCGACCTGGTCGGAGCCGGTGAAGGAGATCACCTTGGGCACCGGGTGGGTCAGGAACGCGTCACCGATCTCGGCGATGTCCGTGATGACGACGTTGAGCAGCCCGGCCGGCAGGCCCGCGTCCTCGAAGAGCTTCGCGATCAGCGAACCGCCGGTGACCGGGGTGTTCTGATGCGGCTTGAGGACCACGCCGTTGCCCAGCGCGAGCGCGGGCGCGACGGACTTCAGGGACAGCAGGAACGGGAAGTTGAACGGCGAGATGACCCCGACGACCCCGACCGGCACCCGGTAGAGCCGGTTCTCCTTGCCGTCCACGGGCGAGGGGATCACGCTGCACTGCGGGCGCAGCGCCAGCTGCACCGACTCGCGCAGGAACTCCTTGGCGAGGTGCAGCTCGAAGCCGGCCTTGACCCGCGTACCACTGAGCTCGTCGATGATCGCCTCGGTGATCTCCTCCTCGCGCTCCTCCAGGAGGCGCAGGGTGCGCTCGAGGACGGCGCGGCGCGCGTACGCGTTGGTCGCCGCCCAGTCCTTCTGGACCCGCTCGGCCGCGCGGTACGCCTCGTCGACCTCCTCCACGGAGGCGACGGTGATGGAGGCGAGCTTGTCCCCGTTGTAGGGATTGAAGTCGATGATGTCCCACGCCCCGCGTCCGGGACGCCACGAGCCGTCGATGTACTGCCGGTCCAGTTCCGTGAAGTAGGACATGTCATCCCTTGCTGCAGCGCCGGGCACCTCTGATGCACGTCATCGTACGTGCGGGTAACGACAGTTGCAGCAGGAGATCTGTCAACTCACAGCAGGCTCAAGCCAATTCGGACAACGCGTCACGAAGCAGTCGCACACTGTCCTCGGGTGAGGGGCACTGGGTCGCGAGTTCCGTCATCGCCTTCGAGTACTGCGTCACGTCCTCGCGTTTGTCCAGGTACAGCGCGCTGGTGAGCTGTTCGAGGAAGACGACGTCCGAAAGGTCGGACTCCGGGAACGTGAGGATGGTGAACGTGCCGGACTCGCCGGCGTGCCAGCCATGGCTGAACGGCATGATCTGCAACGTCAGATGAGGGAGCGAGGCCAGCTCGATGAGGTGCTCCAGCTGCCCGCGCATCACCTCGCGCCCGCCCTGCACGCGCCGCACCGTCGCCTCGTCGAGCACGATGTGCACCTGCGGCGCCCGCTCGTCGACCAGCAGCTTCTGCCGTTCGATGCGCAGCGCGACCCGCCGCTCGACGTCCTCGCGCGCGGCGCCCCTCATGCCCTGCTCGACGACCGCGTGGGCGTACCCCTCGGTCTGCAGCAGGCCGTGCACGAACTGGGCCTCGTAGCCGCGGATCTGGGTGGCCGCGCCCTCGAGTCCGAGGTACGTGGGGAACCAGCCGGGCAGTACGTCGCTGTAACTGTGCCACCAGCCCGCGACGTTGGCCTCCTTCGCGAGCGAGAGCAGCGCGGAGCGCTCCGCCTCGTCATCCACCCCGTACAGCGTCAGCAGGTCGGCGACATCGCGCGTTTTGAAGCTCACCCGTCCCAACTCCATGCGGCTGATCTTCGATTCGGAGGCGCGAATCGAGTAGCCGGCGGCCTCGCGGGTGATCCCGTGCGATTCCCGCAGGCGCCTCAGCTGTGAGCCCAGCAGGATGCGTCGCACCACCGAGCCCCCACCAGAGTTCAGCGCCTGGGGCGACCCCCATGCCTCCCCAGCGGTCACGTCTCTTCATCCTCCCCATTGGTCCACGGCCGAAGTCTGCCATCAAAAAGCTCCAGCCTGTACTCGTTCGGTTACAGAAACGGAAAGATCACGAACTACATGCGCAAGAAGTCGTAGGAAGAAATGCGCGAGAAGCGGTACGGGGTTGCTCAAGTCGGGCGCGTGCACGTGCATCTGCCCTTGCATCCGCTGTACGCATTCGGAACGATGGCGCCACCACCGCTCGCTGCGTACTGCGAAAATGGGGAGTGCCTCGCATGGGGACGGACGGATCGACCATGCTCGAGCCTTTGAGCGAGTTAAGGCGCGGCTTGCCTCCGGTCGACCCCTCGGCCGTCTCCAGCACCGCGTCCTGCGCTCTTCCCGCCCGCTATGAAGCGGTGCGCTGCGCCCGGGAGTTCAGTTGCAGGGCGCTCGCCGACTGGGAGGCGTTGGAGCGCTTCGACGACATCTGTCTGGTCGTCTCCGAACTCGTCACCAACGCGCTGCGGCACGGCCTGCCGGCGGACACACCGCACGGCCAGGATCCGCCCGTACGGCTTCATTTGATGCACTGGTCTTCGCGCGTAGTGTGCGCGGTCCGCGATCCCAGCGACGACAGTCCGGTCGCCCAAGAGGTGGACATCGACGCCGACTTCTCGGCGGAGTCGGGGCGCGGCCTGTTCCTCGTCGACTCCTTCGCCGACAGCTGGGGCTGGCATCCCCTGGCGGGGGTGCCGAGCGGCAAGGTGGTCTGGGCGCTCTTCCGGCTGTGAGGTCGTGCGGTTGTGAGGCCTGCGGACGCCGCCTATTGAAGCCGCGTCAGGCCCCGGCCGTCAGATGGTCGAATTCCCCGTCCTTCACGCCGAGGAGCATCGCCTCTATCTCCGCGGGCGTATAGACGAGCGCGGGCCCCTCGGGAAAGTTCGAGTTGCGTACGGCGATCCTTCCGCCGGGCAACTTCGCGAACTCCACGCAGGAACCCTGCGAGTTGCTGTGCCTGCTCTTCTGCCAGACCACTCCGTGCAACTCCGTGGCCGCCATGCCGTTGTACACGTGGTGCACGGTTCGCTCCCCGGTGGTGCTGTCAGTGCTGTAACAGTGAATGATTCTGTGGTCAATGTGAAAGCCGGGACGGCAATGATCAACTGCCCCAACTGTCCAGGATCATAGCTGCGTTCATATGCCCATGCATGGGCAGATGCACGTGCACGCGGGGTGTTCTCGCAGTTACAGCTCGGAAAGCGCCTTCCCCAGCGCATGCATTACATGCGATCGCCAGCCACCGTCCATGATCTTTCTGGCCATCGCCTGGGCCGGATCGTCCGGATCGAGTCCTTCGTGAACGAGGAAAAGGCGCGTCCCACGGCCTTCCGCGTGCAGCGTCCAAGTGATCGTCCAGTCGGCGGGATTGGCCGGATCTCGATCCGCCCAGCGCATCCTCAGCATCCGCTCGTCCTCGTAGGCGAGGACCTCCGCCTCGACCGTGCCGGAGAAATTGGTGTTGGGGCGCGGCACCGCGGTCATCGTGTAGCGGTGGCCGACCGCGAGCCGGAACTGCTCGCCGCCCGGCATCATCCAGCGCTCGATCAGCTCGGGCTCGGTCAGCGCGCGCCAGACCTTCGCGGGCGGGTGCGGAAAGAACTGGTCGACCGTGATGGTGGTGGGGTCGGGCGTCGGGTCGGGCTCACTGGTGCTCATGGGGCGCCATCGTCGGGCATGGCGTCCAGTACGTCGCTGAGATCACTCAGCTTCTTCCGCCAGAATCGCTCGTAGGGATGCAGCCAGTCCTGTACGTCCGCGAGCGGTGCGGCCTCCAGGCGGTAGATCCGCTGCCGGCCCGAGCGCTCCTCGGAGACGAGGCCTGCGTCGCGCAGCACTCTGAGGTGTTCGGAGAGGCTGGGCCGGGCCATGTCGAAGCGGTTCGCCAGTGACCCGGCCGGCTGCGGGCCGTGCTCCCGCAGCAGGCGCAGGATCTCGCGCCGGGTGCCGTTGGCGAGCGCGCCGAAGATCCGGTCCGGGTCCTGGCCGGTGGCGGGGTGCGCGCTCGCGGGGGTCATGGCGGTCAGAAGCTCCCAGTCTCGTTCTCGGTGATCAGCATCAGGCCGTTGCCGTCCGGGTCGGTCAGGCCCGCCATCCGACCCCACGGCAGCTGCTCGGGCCCGCTGACCTCGACGCCCGCGGCCTTCAGGCGCGCACAGTCCGCGTCGACATCGGTCGTGACGAACATGATCCCCCGCGCCGAACCGGGCGTGAAATCGCCCATGCCGGGTCCGGCCAGCGTGAAAACGGTCTGCGCGCCCGCGGGCGCGACCTGAAGCCAGCGGCCCGGCGGCATCTGCCGGTCGACGACGACGTCAAAGCCCAGCACGTCGACGTAGAAGCGCAGGGCGCGGTCCTGGTCGGTGACGGGGAGGGTGAGGAAGGAGGCGTGGGTGATGTTCATGCGCCCGACGATATGTAGGGTTTTCCCTACGCGTCAAACGTAGGGAAAGCCCTACGCGTTTTGTGCGCCGCTTGACCGGCGGCAGAGGCCTGTGCCCCCGGCGTCTACGCTTGACCGCATGTCAGCGATCCGCCTGCTGGTTCTCGGGGCCGTACGCCAGCACGGCCGCGCGCACGGCTACCAAGTACGCAACGACCTGGAGTTCTGGGGCGCCCACGAGTGGTCGAACGCCAAGCCCGGCTCGATCTACCACGCGCTCAAGCAGATGGCGAAACAAGGGCTGCTGCACGCCCATGAGGTCGCGCCCTCCACGGCCGGCGGCCCGCCGCGCACCGAGTACGAGCTCACGGAGCAGGGGCAGGAGGAGTACCTCACCCTGGTCCGCTCGTCGCTGACCTCGTACGACCAGCGGCCCGACATCCTCACCGCGGCGCTCGGCTGCATGGTCGACCTGCCGCGCGACGAGGTCGTCGCCCTGCTCAAGGAGCGGGTGCGGAGCATGGAGGAGTGGCGGCGCTCCGTCACGGAGTACTACACCCCCGAGGACGGGCCCGAACAGCTGGGCCACATCGGCGAGATCATGAACCACTGGGTCTTCTCGGCCGACACCGGCGCGAAGTGGACCAGGGGTCTGATCGCCCGCATCGAGGGCGGTGCCTACACCTTCGCGGGCGAGGGTGAACCCTTCGTCGGGGTGCTCGCGGAGGGGCAGGAGAACCCGTTCGCGGCGGCGGAGCGGGATCGGGCGAAGAACCGCTAATCAAGTTTGACGAATGGGGCGGGCAAGGCCACCGCCGTGCGCGTCATGACCACATTGCTGAGGCCCGACGGGGGCCGCGTCGAGGTGGCGGGCCACGACGTGCGGCGCGCCCCGGACGAGGTGTGGCCGGCGGTGGCGTGGCCGGTGGCCATGGTCGCGGTCTTCTTCCCGCCGGCGGTACGGAGGTTTGGTTCGCGGGGCTGAACAATTGACATGCTCCTCGGGCTGAAGCCCGAGGATTCTGGCCATCCCTGCCGATTGCTGTGCCGCTACGCGGCACGGTTTTCGGTAGGTGATTCCGTGGCTTCCTGTTTCTTCGCACCGTGCCGCGCCTCCGATGGTGCTGGAGGGCTGGCCTTACTGATGCTCCGCAGGCTCGAACCGCGCTGTCCGGCGGCTTTGACGTTCTTCGCGGCGTTGATGTCGCGATCGTGATGGGCCCCGCAGACGGGGCAGTCCCATTCTCGGATGTGGAGGGGTTCGGGTGTGTCGAGGTGTCCGCAGGTCGAGCAGGTGCGGGTGGTCGGCTCGAACCGGTCGATCTGTACGAAGGCGCGCCCGTACCGCACGGCTTTGTACGTGAGCATGTTGACGAACATCGACCAGCCCGCGTCGTGCACGCTCTTGGCCATCGTCGTGCGTGCGAGTCCGGCCA
>NZ_JBITCS010000028.1:0-106761 GCF_044453445.1 Streptomyces sp. NPDC051684
GAGGCGCCGATCTTCGACCTCGTCGACTACGGCGTCGTCGGCGACCTCTTCGACGTCGTCCCCGCCCTGACCGAAGAGGTCAAGACCCGCAAGGGTTAAGAGAGTTCGACACCATCGCCGCGCCCGGGAGCCTCACGCCTCCTGGGCGCGTCGGCGTGCGTAGTGCCCGGCCGCGGCCAGCGCGCCCGCGATGAGGACTCCGCCCAGGGCGAGTTGCGCGACGCTCAGCGTGCCCAGGGAGCCGCCGTCTCCGGCCTTGACCCCGCCCAGTTCGGTGCTCCCCCGGCCCGACACGGTGAGCGTCTGCCGCACCTCGGTGCCGCTCTCGCAGGTCACGGAGATCGGGAACGTTCCGGACCTGGCTCCCGACGGCACCTTGAACTGGCCGGTGACCGAGCCCTCCTGCGTCGCCGTCTGCAAGGGGAACTCGCCCGCCCCGAGGCTGTCGGCGTCCCCCGTCGCGGTCTGGTCCTCGCCGCAGGCGCTCGTGCTGGCCGTGACACTCGCCCCCGGGCCCGGGTCGGCGGGCACGAGTTCCAGTGTTCCCGAGGTGTCGGCCATCGGCGGGCTCTCGGTCCACGAGGTGTCGGTGTTCCACGCGGGATCGTCGTCCGCGGCCCAGGCCGCCGGGCACGCGAGCGCCCCGAAGGCGAGTGCGGCCGCGGCGACGGCGGCGGTCGGCCAGGACGCGGTGCGGCCCATGTGGATCCTCTCGGCGGGCCCGGCGGACGGACCACGGATGTGCGGATGCTCCGCGACCGATCCCACCGCGTGGACGCGCCCGCCGCCTGTCGAGGCGTCGAGTCGGGTGACACGCAAGCCCCTCCGGGGCCCGTCGGCACGCCCACCCGTGCGTCAGATCCCGGCGATCCGCCCGTGCGTCCGATGCGCGTCGACCAGCTTGACCCGCGCCGACTCGAGGCGGTGCGCCATCACCTCGGCCACCGCGTGCAGCACCGCGACACCGAGCCTCGGTTCCTGCTCGCACAGCGTCCGCACGGACCCGCCGTCGAACTCGTAGGCCCGCACCGTGCTGAACGCCTCCGCTCCGAAGTCCCATTCGTACGGCTCGAACAGCCAGGACCAGCCCAGCAGATCGCCGGGGCCGAGCGGATCGATGGGCAGCAGGGCCCGGTCGGAGACGCGGACGTCGAGGGTGACCATCCCGGTCCGGATGATCCAGAACCGGTCCGCCCGGTCCCCCTCCTCGAAGATCCGGGTGTCCTGGGCGAACGAGACCTCCTTGGCCAGGGGCATCAGCCGGTCCCGGTCCGCGTGCGAGAGCCGGTTCAGGAGTCGTGTCTGGGCCGTCATGGCGGCCACCTCCACCGTCGTGTCATTCCAGCGTACGTACGTCACGTTCGTGGCCCGCCCGGCTCGGCGGGGAGGATCACGGCCGCCACGAGCGGAGCGGCCGTCACCCGAACAGCGTATTTCCGGGCCGTACCGTGCGCACCTCGTGGACGGCGTCCCCCGTGTGCGGAGGCCGTATGGCGTACGTGGAGCGCGGTTGCGCCGAGCCGGTCCTACGTTTCCGGCATGGCGTCAATCTTCCGCTTTCGCCCTGCCCTGAGCAGGGCCGTTGTCACGTGCGGCGTGTGCGCGACGGTGTCCGTCGCCGCCGTCTGCCCGGCCGCCTCCGACCCGCCGGTGCCCGACCCGCCCGCGCCGCCGTCCGCCCTCACCGCGCTGTCGTGGGAGGTCATGGACGCGCGCACCGGTGACGTTCTCGCCGCGAAGGCGCCGCACCGCAGGCTGCCGCCCGCGAGCACGCTCAAGACCCTGTTCGCCCTCACCGTGCTGCCGAAGCTGCGCCAGGACGAGACGCACCGGGCGACGTACGGGGATCTCTCCGACGTCTCCGAGGGCAGCAGCCTCGTCGGGGTCGACGAGGGGCACCGCTACACGGTGGCCGACCTGTGGCGCGGGGTGTTCCTCAGCTCCGGCAACGACGCCGTGCACACGCTCGCCCACATGAACGGCGGCGTCGCCCGCACCGTCGCGCAGATGCAGGCGACCGCCCGCCGGATCGGCGCCCGCGACACCCAGGTCCGTTCCCCCGACGGCTACGACACGTCCGGCCAGTTCTCCTCGGCCCACGATCTGGCGCTGATCGCCCGTGAGGGCCTCAAGAATCACGACTTCCGGCGCTACATGGCCACGAAGTGGGCGCGCTTCCCGGCGGCCGGCGGTCCGCGGGCGTTCGGCATCGAGAACACCAACCGGCTCCTCGTGGGCTCGCACGGAGTGCGGCCGTATCCGGGCCTTATCGGCGTCAAGAACGGCTACACGTCCAAGGCCGGCTGCACCCTGGTCTCCGCCGCGACGCACGACGGCCGCACGGTCCTGGTGACCGTCATGAATCCGCAGAGCCCGGACTTCAACGCGGTCTACGAGGAGAGCCGCGCGCTGCTCGACTGGGGCGCCGAGGCGGCGCCGTTGCACGCGCAGCAGGCGGCGGCGTCCCGGCCCCCGTCGGCTCCGCAGCAGCTGGCGGCGGCCGCACCGGCGCCCGCGCCCGCCACGGGCGCCGAGGTGACGGCCGATACGTCGGGCGGGCTCGGCCGCCATCTCGGCGCAGCGGCCGGGCTGCTCGCGCTGGCGTGTGTGCCGGTGCTCCTCGGCAGGCGGCTGCGCCGACGACGGCGGCCGAGCGGGGCCCGCTGATGCCTGCGATAGCCGAATCCCCTCCTGTGCTGCGGCGCCGCCGCCCCACGTGGTCCTTCCTCGCGGCGGCGCTGCTCGCCGGTGTGCTGCTCGTCCATCACGGGATCTCCGGTGACGGGCCGCCGCAGCCCGAACCCGGCGCGGCGAAGCTCGGCACCAATACTCCGCCCGCCGACCCGTTGCCCGCCGCGGCGCCGCAGCGCATCCGCATCCCCGAGATCGGTGTGGACGCGCCGCTGACACGCGTCGGCCGGGACGCCGAGGGCTGGCTGGACGCGCCACCGCCGGAGAAGGCGAATCTGGCGGGCTGGTTCCCCGGCGCGGTCACGCCCGGCGAGCGCGGCACGGCGGTCGTCGATGGGCACGTCGACAACGCCGAGGGCCGCGCCGTCTTCTACGGGCTCGGCGCGCTCAAGAAGGGCGAGCACATCGAGATCGACCGCGCGGACGGCAGGACGGCCGTGTTCGAGATCCACGGCATCGACGTCGTCGACAAGAAGCACTTCCCGTCCCGCCGGGTCTACGGGGGCACCGGCCTGCCCGAACTCCGCGTCATCACCTGCGGCGGCACGTACAGCAAGAGCAGCGGATACGCGGGGAACGTCGTCCTCTACGGACTGCTCACCTCGGTCCGCGACCGCGCGTGACCCGGGATCTTCCCGGTCGGACGCTCTCAGTCGTGCGGGGCCTCTCCGGTCACCCGGTGGTCCGCGTGGCTCAGCGCCTCCGTCACCAGGCGCCGCAGGTGCCCGTCGGTGAGGCGGTAGTACATGTGCCGGCCCTCGCGGCGCGCCTCGACCAGGCCCGCGAGCCGGAGCTTCGCCAGGGGCTGGCTGACGGCCGTGCGCGAGGCGGCGACGCGGTCCGCGAGCGAGCCCACGTCCGACTCCTCCAGGGCGAGCAGCCACAGCACTGGAGCACGTGCACGTGGGGCTCGCCGCGGACCATCCGCATGTGCGCGACGCCGTACGGGTATCGGGCGCGTGGCGGCAGAGCCACCGGCGGTTCGGCGACGCGCTGCACGCGACCCGCTGAGCCGGTCGCCGGGCGCACGGCGCCGACCGGGCACCATGCTGCCCATGGGAATTCACGAACAGCAGGGGCCTGACGAACAGCAGGGGCCTGACGACCGGCGAGGGCTTCACGAGCGGTACGGGCTGACGCGACTGATCAACGCGCGGGGTCCGTTCACCCCGGCCGGTGTCTCGCGCAGCGAGGAGCGGATCGGGCGCGCGGTCGCGGAGGCGCTGTCCGGCTTCCTCGTCATGGAGGAGCTGCACGAGCTCGCCGACCGCACCCTCGCACGCGTCACGGGGGCGGAGGCCGGAACGGTCGTGCACTGCACGTCGTCGGCGATCACGTTGTCGGTCGCGGCCGCGATGACGGGCGAATCGGCGGAGCGGATCGCCGCGTTGCCGGACACCGACGGACTGCCCGCGCGCGTGGTGCTGCCCGCGGGCCACGCGGTCGACTACGGGCACCCGCTCGTCCAGGACATCCGGCTCGCGGGCGCCACGCCCGTCCTGTCGGGATCCGATGCCGCCTGCTCCCTGGAGGAGTTGGAGAAGGACCTCGCGCACCCCGGAACCGCGTGTCTCGTGCTGGTGTCGTCGCGGCTCACGCGCGGGGCACGCTTCCCGCTCGCAGAGGCGGTCGCGGCGGCGCACCGGCGCGGGGTGCCCGCGGTCGTCGACGGGGCCGCGCAGGACTTCCGGGTCGGTGAACTCCTGGACACCGGGGCCGATCTGGTGCTCGTCAGCGGACAGAAGTACCTGGGCGGCCCGACGGCGGGTCTGGTGCTCGGCCGCGCCGAGGCCGTGCGGGCGGTGCGGGCACAGGGCAGGGGCATCGGCCGGGCGATGAAGGCGAGCAAGGAGTCGATCGTGGGCACGCTGGCCGCGCTGGAGGCACGGCAGGAGCTGGACGTGTCCGCGTGGGCGCGGCGCCAGGCGGACAAGGTCGCGCGGTTCGCCGCCCGCGCCGCCGAGCTGCCCGGCCTCGCCGCGCACCCGGTGCCCGACCCGACCGGACTGCCGTTCCCGCGCGCGGCGTTGCGGGTCGACGCGGTGCGGACCGGGCTCGACGCGGCGGCCCTCGCGGACGCGCTCCGGGCCGGGGACCCGCGGATCTGGCTCTACACGGACCGCCAGGATGACGGCGAGCTGGCCCTGGAACTCGTACCGCTGACGGACGACGAGGTCGACGTGGTCCTGAGCAGGATGGCGGACGTGCTGGCCGAGGGTTCCGGCGTCGCTCGTGACCGGGCGGGCCAGCCCAGGTGAAGATTCCGGGCACATTTGCGTTAGTGAGCGGGCCTGCGTGTTACCCCGAGGGGTGAAGCGGTCAATGCTGGCCGTGGCGGGTTCGGCAGTGAGCCCGCCCCCGCTTCTCGGTGGGAGCCTTCACGGGCCGGGCCGGGAAGCGGGGCTTCAACGCGGTTCGGTCGCCACCGGGTCCGCCGTCGACCTGCGCTGGGCGAGTTGACGCTCCAGCTCGACGCGGATCGCCGGATCCAACTCGTGGGTGCGCGGCCACGCGATCAGTTGCCGGGCGACCAGCCGGAGCCGGGTGTTGGTGCGCATGGAGACCTCGCGCAGCACGTCCCAGGCCTCGGCCGGCGTGACACCGCCCACCGCGATCACGACGCCTATGGCCTGGTCGACCTCGGCGTGCGAGGTCACCGCCTCCTTCAGCTGCTCGACCTTCGCCTCGAGTTCGGCGGACCGCTCTTCCCTCTCGCGGGCAGCGTTCGCTGCACGTCGGCGAGCCGGGAGCATCACGGTGCACCTCCAAGTGCCGTGCCGGGCAAGGGAACCCGAGTGACCTTTTACCACTCCTGCCCGGCACTTCGCACGACAACCGCCCCTTCGCCCATGCGAGGGGCAGGTGCCCCGGGGC
This sequence comes from Streptomyces sp. NPDC051684, assembly GCF_044453445.1. Lineage (NCBI taxonomy): Bacteria > Bacillati > Actinomycetota > Actinomycetes > Kitasatosporales > Streptomycetaceae > Streptomyces > Streptomyces sp. NPDC051684. The sequence goes on from NZ_JBITCS010000028.1 coordinate 5,566, forward strand.
GGCCCCGCGGCCGGGCCACCCCTCCCCCACGGGCCACCTCAGGCGCGCGCCGCGGCCTGGCCGTCCTCGGCCGGCCGCACGTCGGCGGCCCGGTCCGTGCCCGCGGTGCGCAGCGCCGGGATGAGTGTCGCGACGGCGGCGGAGACCAGGGCGACACCGCAGCCGATCATCAGGCCGGTGCGGAATCCGCCCTCGGAGGCGAACGTGTAGCCGCCCATGGACATGGTCATCTGCGCGAGGACCACACCGATCACGGCGGAGCCGATGGTCGTACCGAGCGAGCGCATCAGGGTGTTGAAGCCGTTGGCCGCGGCCGTCTCGGAGAGCGGCACCGAGCCCATGATCAGCGCCGGCATGGCGCCATAGGCGAGGGCCACACCACTGTTGATCACGATGCCGGCGATCATGATGCCCCAGGCCGTCCCCATGAGCGGCAGGGCGACCCCGTATCCCACGGCGATCACGAGGGCGCCGCCGATGAGCGCGGTCTTCGGGCCGCGCGCGTTGATCAGCTTTCCGCCGAGCGGCGAGATGAGCATCATCATGACGCCGCCGGGCGCCATCCACAGACCGGCGGCCAGCATCGACTGGCCGAGTCCGTACCCGGTGGCCTCGGGGAACTGCAGGACCTGGGGCGCGATCAGCATGAACGAGTACATGCCGACGCCGATGAGGATCGAGGCGGCGTTGGTGAACAGCACGCGCGGGCGGGCGGTCGTGCGCAGGTCGACCAGCGGCTCGCGGGTGCGCAGTTCGTAGCGGCCCCAGACGAGAAGCGCCACGACGGCGACGCCGAACAGGCCCAGCGTGGTGCCCGACGACCAGCCCCAGTCGGCCCCCTTGGAGATGGCGAGCAGCAGCGAGACAAGGCCGATGGCCAGGCCGATCGCGCCCGGGGCGTCGAAGCGCTGCCCCTTTGCCCCGGCCGGGACGTCCGGCACGATCAGGAAGATCATGGCACCGATGATCAGGGCGAGCACGGCGGCGCCCCAGAACAGCACGCGCCAGTTCGCGTACTGCGCGACCGCGGCGGCGATCGGCAGGCCTATCGCACCGCCGATGCCCATGGACGCGCTGACCAGGGCGATGGAACCGCTGAGCTTCTCGGTGGGCACGACGTCGCGCAGCAGGGCGATGCCGAGCGGCACCATGCCCATGCCCATCCCCTGCAGCCCGCGCCCGATGATCATCGGCACGACGGACGACGACAGGGCGCACACCACTGAGCCGATGACCAGCGGCACCGCGCAGACCAGCATCATGCGGCGCTTGCCGATCAGGTCGCCGAGGCGTCCGGAAACGGGTACGCACACGCCCGAGACGAGCAGGGTGACCGTGATCACCCAGGCCGCGTTCGAGGCGGACGTGTCCAGGATCCGGGGCAGTTCGGCGATGAGCGGGGTCACCAGCGTCTGCATGATCGCGGCGACGGTTCCGGCGAGCGCGAGGGTGGCGACGACGACGCCCGACCTGCCGCTCGACTGGGGCGCATCCATGAAGGACTCCTCAATCTCTTCAAACTCTTCAACGTGTGCAACGATATGCATCGTACACATGACGTGTATCACGCATACTCCATGCATGACACACATATGTAACGGTGCGGCGCTCGAGCGGGGCAGGAGTCCGGATGGGACGCATCGGCGCCGAGGCCCTGCGATACGGTCGACCTGGGAGGACGCACGTACATGGACAAGCCATCGCACCTGGTCGAGTTCGAGCACATGGTGCTCGGCCGGCATCAGCTCGGCAGCGAGAAGCGGCGCCGCGAGGCCGCTCGCATGGAGCGAAGCGCATACATCCTGCTGAGCCGGATCAGGGTTCAGGGGCCGATGTCGATCGGGCAGCTCAGCGAGGCGCTGATGCTCGACGCGTCCACGCTCAACCGGCAGACGGCGAGCGCGATGCGGGCCGGCCTCCTGGAGCGGATCCCCGATCCGGACGGGGGCATGGCACGCAAGTTCCGGCTCACCGAAGAGGGCGAGCGGTGCCTCGACCACGAGCGCGCGACCCACGTCCAGGAGCTGGACAAGGTCTTCGAGGACTGGTCGGCCGACGACGTCGAGACCTTCGCCCACTACTTGCAGCGCTTCAACACCAGCATCGAACGGCTCAGCGGTCAGCCCTGGCCCCGCTCCTGAACCAGGCAGGAGAGCCGCCGAAGCCCTTCCCTTTTGCGGCGCGCATGGGTAGACGCGTGACATGCGATTCTTGTTTCACTACCCGGAGGCGCACGGGCCGGACGCCGACATGCTGGACGCCGGTCCGCTGACCGAAGTGGCGCGCGCCGCCGAGCAGTTCGGGTTCTCGGGGCTCTCCTTCAGCGAACACCCCGCTCCCGGCGCGCGCTGGCTGAACCACGGCGGGCACCAGACCCTCGACCCGTTCGTGGCGCTCTCCCACGCGGCGGCGGTCACCAGCCGGCTGCGCCTGCTGACGTATCTGGCGGTCGCCCCGTACCGCAATCCCCTGCTGCTGGCCAAGCAGGCGGCGACGCTCGACCGGCTCTCCGGCGGGCGGCTGGTCCTCGGCCTCGGCGCCGGGTATCTGAAGGGCGAGTTCCACGCCCTGGGCGTCGACTTCGAGGAACGCAACGCGCTCTTCGACGAGGTGCTCGACGTGCTGCCGCTGCACTGGAGCGGCGAGCCGTTCAGCTACGAGGGCCGGCACTTCAACGTCCGCGACGCGCAGGCCATGCCCCGTCCTGCGCAGCGGCCCGTTCCGTTGTGGATCGGCGGCAACTCACGGCTGACCCGGCGCCGGGTGGCCGAGCGGGCGCACGGCTGGATGCCGATGTCCGGCGGCCCCGAACTGAGCGCCACCGCCCGCACCCCGACGCTCGGCCCACTGCCCGAACTGGCGGGCGCCATCGCGGAGGTGCGCGACGCCACGGCCGCGGCCGGGCGCGGTGACCGCGTCGACGTCCTGCACTCCTACCGCGACGAGGCCCTCGCGGAGCCGGCCCGGGACGCGGACCGGCACCGGGAGGCCTTCGCCGCGCTGGAGAAGGCCGGGGTGACGTGGACGGCGGTGTCGTGTCCCAGCCGGTCGGCCGCGGCGACGATGGAGTTCCTGGAGGCGTTCGGGACGACGTACGCGGGGTGATGGCCGGGCGTCGGGAACCTCGCACGTCCCGTCGGGCGTCCTGATCTTCGTACTCGGGGGACGCGAACCGCACGGAGGTAGGGCCCGACCATGGAACACGACGTCAGGCCCTACCGGGGCACGCTGTACCGCTTCACTCTCTGGGTGTCGGCGGCCACCGCCGTGCTCGGATTCGCCGTCCTGGCGGGCGCGTTCGCCGCTGCGTGGGACGGCTTCGAGAACGTCCGGGACTACGCGGACCGCAACATAGCCAACGAGGACTCCTATGTCGCGTACGCGGACGGGGGCCTGGACCCCTTGCGGGCCGTCGGGGCCGTCGCGGCGCCGGTGTTCCTCCTGCTGGCGCTGGTCGTCGTCTCCGTGCTCCACAGCGCGCACGCGGTCGCCAGTTCGCACGCGCGGCGGGACGGCGGGCCGCTGTCCGTCGGCGAGTTCTGGCGGCGCACCCGCCCGCGGCTGTTCGCCGCCGTCGTCACCAATTTCCTGACCGGCGCCTTCGTCGCCACGGTGGTGTTCGCGGGCCTGGTCCTGTTCACCCTGGTCGACACCCACGAGGTGCCCGGCGTCGAACCCACTCCCCTGGGCGAGACCGCGTCCTGGCAGTACACGCTGGTGGGTTGGGTGCTGCCGATCACCATCTGGTCGCTCGGCCCGCTGCTCTGGTTCCGGCTGTCCGGGGCCACCGCCGAGACGGTCCTGGAGCGCCGCAATCCGTTCGCGGCGGTGTGGCGCTCCTGGGTGTTGACCCGCCGCGCCCGCCTGCGCACGTTCGGCCTGGGACTGCTGTGCTGCGCCGCGGCCGTGCTCGCCTACGTGGTCGTCGCGTACGCGGCCGGTCCCCTGAACCACTGGGCCGGGCTGGGCATGCTGTGGCTGAGCGACGACAACGTGTGGATGACCGGCGTACTGATGATCGTCTTCCCCACGGCGGTGGCGCTGCTCCTGCTGCCGCCGCTGGTCATGCCGCTGGTGTGCGGCGGGGTCGCGCGTCTGCACGGCGAGCTGCGCGCCCGCGAGGAAGCGGGGACCGGGGACGACGGGCCGGCCACGCGATCCGGGGCCGCAACGCGGCAGTGGAGCGGCCCTTGAGCGCCGACAGCCACACCCCCGAGCCGTACGCGAGGTCGTCGAGGCGGCGGGCGACCGCGTAGCTGACGGGGTCGAGGCGGGTGGGGTTCGGGCCGCGTCCGAGGGTCTCCAGGGCGACGTCGGCGACCGCCGCGACGGCCGTGGCGCGGCGCAGTCGCCGCGAGGCCAGACAGCCCACCGCCGTCAGGGGCCACCAGTGGCGGGTGAGCAGCGCCGCGCCCTGGGTGAGTGAGGCGAGCGAGCCGAGCGCCGTGAGCCGGGCCGCGTGCGGCAGCGGATGCGCGATGCCCTTGAGCTTCCGGGCGTTGCTCACCGTGGCCACCGCCGCGAGCCCGCCCGCCGCCGGCAGCGACCAACGGCGCTGCGCGAGCAGGACGACGAGCAGCGCCGCGCTCCACGGGGCGAGGATCGCGGGGGCGATGTTGTCGGGGTGGCGGCGGGCCAGGGGGTGCGCCCCGGTGCCGTAAACGGCCTTGCGACGGAACCAGTCCACGAGTTCGACGCGGTGTTCGTGGGCGGCCCGCACGGCGGGTTCGTAGCGAACGCGTCCGCCGTCGGCGGTCAGCCGCCAGCACAGGTCGACGTCCTCCCCCACGCGCATGGTGGCGTCGAAGCCGTCGGCCTTGAGGAGCGCGTCGGTGCGGGCGAGCATGCAGGCGCTGGGGACCCAGGAGACGGGCGTGCCGGTGCGCACCGCGGCGGGGTGGCGGCCCAGGTCGAGGGAGGAGCGGACGCTCTCGTAACGGCCCAGCCAGCGCTCGGCGTCGGGGCCCGGCAGCGCGGTGATGCGGGGGACGGCCAGGACGACGGCCGGATCGGCGAAGTGGCGCAGCAGGACGTCCACCGTGTCGGGCGCGAGGACGATGTCGGAGTCGACGAACGCCACGTACGGGGTGGTGACCTCGCGCAGGCCCGCGTTGCGGGCGCCGGCCGGGCCGAGGTTGGCGGGCAGCGGGAGCACGCGCGCGTGGTGGCGTGCGGCCACGGCGGCGACGGGGGCCGGTGCGTACGAGGCGTCGTCGACGACGATCACCGGGGCGTCGGCCGTGGTGGCGCGGATGCTCGCGAGCGCGCGGTCAAGTTGGTCGGGGCGGTCGCGGACGGGGATGGCGTACGTGACCGGGTCGTTCGGGGCGTCCGGGGTGTTCGGTGGCAGCTCGGCGACCAGTGGGTGCGCGAGGCCGGTCGCGAGGAGTCGGTCGGCGAGGACCGCTCCTGCCCGGTCGTGCACGCGCAGGGTGCGTCCGGTCAGGAGCGTGCGGGCCCGTGGTGTCAGCCGCAGCAGTCGCGTCGGGTGGCCGCCGAGCAGGGCGCGGCCGTCGTCGAGGACGCGGGTGCGCGGGTCGAGTGCGACGACGAAGCCGTGCGGGAGGGTCATGCGGCTCCTTGCGGTGCGGCGGCCCGGAGCAGCCTGCCCCGTGGGTCGGTGCGGCCGGTGGTGACGAGCCGTGCGGCGTTCGACACCATCGCCTCGACCAGTCCACGCCCTTCCTCGGCGGTGGCTCCGGTCGGGTCGCCGAGCACGCCGTTCGGGGAGACGCCGCGCACCCCGTGGGCCATGAGGCGGGGCAGCAGTTCGGACAGGGGGCGGGTGTCGCCGGGGGCCGCTTGCGAGAGGCGTACGTCGTCGGGGGCGAGGTGCAGCATGATCGAGGTCTCGGTGCGGCCGGCGTGGGCGTCGCCGTCCGGCGGGGCGCAGCCGAGCCAGGCCACGTCGTGGCCTTCGTGGCGGAGTTGGGTGCAGGCCGCGTCGAGGGTGGTGACGTTGCCGCCGTGGCCGTTGACCAAGACGACGCGGCCCGCCCACAGGGACAGGGACCGCATCGCCTCGACGAGGACCGCGTGCAGTGCCTCGTGGCCGATGGAGAGGGTGCCGGGGAATCCGGCGTGCTCACCGCTCGCACCGTAGGCGAGGGTGGGCGCCAACAGCGCCGACATGCCCGGGAGTTGACGCGCGATCCCTCGTGCCACCGCTTCGGCGATCGTGCTGTCGGTGTGCAACGGCAGGTGCGGGCCGTGCTGTTCGGTGGAGCCGACGGGGACGAGGACCAGGGCGCCCTGCGGTACCTCGGGCCAGGTCGCCCGCGCGAGCTCCACCGGTTCAGGCACGCGGGACCCCGAGGGTGCGGGTGAAGCCGTCCGGGATCACCAGGTCGTCGGGATCCAGTTCGTCGACGGAGGCGTGCCCGAGGCCGAGGACGGCGGAGTCGAGGCCGCCGCGCAGGATGTCCAGGACGTTCTCCACGCCCGCCTGCCCGTTCGCGGCCAGGCCCCACAGGTGGGCGCGCCCGATGAGGACGGCCCGGGCGCCGAGCGCGAGGGCCTTGGCGACATCGCCGCCGCGCCGCACGCCGCCGTCGAGGAGCACCTCGATGTCGGCGCCGACTGCTTCGGCAATCGCCGGGAGGAGGCGGATGGTGGCGGGGGTGGTGTCGAGATTGTTGCCACCATGGTTGGAGACCGAGATGCCGGTGACGCCCGCGTCGACGGCCCGCTTGGCGTCGTCGACCCTGCTGACGCCCTTGAGCAGGAACGGGCCGCCCCACTCCTTGCGCAGCCACTCCACGTCGTCCCAGGTGGGAGGCGGGGTCTGCAGCCATTCGCCGTAGGCGCCGAAGAACGTCGGGGCCTGCCCGCCGGGCGCCTGGAGGTTGGGCGTGGTCAGGTCGGGGAGCCGGCGGGCCCTGGCGAACGCGAGGAGCCAGCGCGGGTGCGGCAGTACGTCGGGGGCGAACCTGACGGCCGTGCGCAGGTCGAGGCGTTCCGGGATCGACGGGCTGCCCCAGTCGCGGCCGTTGGAGAACGACCAGTCCAGGGTGGCGATGAGCGCCTTGGCCCCGGCGGACCTGGCGCGCTCCATGCGCCGCACCATCGAGTCGCGGCTGCCCATCCAGTACATCTGGTAGAAGGTGTTCGGATTGGCCTCGGCGACCTCCTCGACGGACCTGCTCGCGAACGAGCTCAGGCCCATGATCACGCCCCGGTTGGCGGCGGCGCGCGCCACGGCGACCTCGCCCTCCGGGTGCACGGCCTGCACGCCGGTCGGCGAGATCAGCACCGGGAACGCGGACTCGACACCGAGGACGGTGGTCGTCAGATTCCGCTCGGCGTGGTGGCCCACCACCCTGGGGGCGAAGCCGAGTTCGGCGAACGCGCCGATGTTGTCGCTGATGGTGCGGCCGCGTTCGGAGCCGGCGACCAGGGCGCCGTAGACGCTGCCGGGCAGGTGCTTCTTGGCGCGCCGCTGGGCCTCGGCGACCGTTTCGAACCATGGGTTTCTTGCCATGGGGCGGCTGTCTCCTCGTCGGGTGAACGCGGGCGGGTGAGCGCGGTGGGGAGCGCGGCGTCAGGTGGCCGGGCCGATTCCCGCCACGGGGTTCTCGTCGCAGTCCGACACGGGCGGCCGCCGCGTGAGGGGCACGACGACGGGACCGGTGCGGTGGGAGTGGTCGCCGGACGGCTTCGGGATCGTGGCGCCGTCCCGCCCGCGCTCCGCGAGGAGCTGCTCCCCGTACCCCTGGACGCACTCCGGGTCGGGCCCGTCGAGCGGCAGCCCGGTGAAGAACTTCGCGGCCATGCAGCCGCCCTTGCAGGTGTCGTAGAACGCGCAGGACGCGCAGGCCCCGCCCTGCTGCGGCTCGCGCAGCCGGAGGAAGAGGTCGGACTCCCGCCACACCCCGGCGAAGCCTCCCGTGGCGCGCACGCTCCCCGCGAGGAACTCGTCGTGGATGGCGAACGGGCAGGCGTAGACGTCACCGACCGGGTCGATGAGACACACCACGCGACCGGCTCCGCACAGGTTGAGGCCCGACAGCGGCTCCCCGTACGCGGACAGGTGGAAGAACGAGTCCCCGGTGAGGACCTCCCCGTCGTGCGCCACCAGCCAGTCGTAGAGCTGCCGTTGCTGGGCGGGCAACGGGTGCAGCTCGTCCCACACGTCGGCGCCGCGGCCCGAGGGGCGCAGCCGGGTGAGGCGGAGTTGGGCGCCGTACCGGTCGGCGAGCGCCTTGAAGTCGTCCATCTGCGGGATGTTGTGCCGGGTGCAGACGACGGACAGCTTGAAGTTCTTCATGCCGGCGTCGGCGAGATGGCCCATGGCGCGCAGCGCGGTGTCGTACGAACCGGCGCCGCGCACCGCGTCGTTGACGTCGGCGGTGGCGCCGTCGAGGGAGATCTGTACGTCGATGTAGTCGTTGGCGGCGAGGCGGCGGGCGACATCCGGGGTGATGCGCACACCGTTGGTGGAGAACTTGACGCCGACGTGGTGGGCGGTGGCGTAGTCGAGCAGCTCGAAGAAGTCGGGGCGCACGGTCGGCTCGCCACCGCCGATGTTGACGTAGAAGACCTGCATGGCCTCCAGTTCGTCGATGACCGCCTTGGCTTCGGCGGTGGTGAGCTCGCGCGGGTCGCGACGGCCCGAGCTGGACAGGCAGTGGGAACAGGACAGGTTGCAGGCGTAGGTGAGTTCCCACGTGAGGCAGATCGGCGCGTCGAGGCCGTATTCGAAGAGGTCCACCAGGCGTTCACCGGGCTTGGCGGCCACGGGAGTCGAGGTCACGGTGTCGGGCTCCTTTCGACCAGCATCGACGAGCGGGCCAGGACGGCGAGGGCGCGCGCGTACCGCGCCGTGTCGGCGTCGCCCACGCCCGCGCTCGCGCAGGCGGCACGTGCGGTGGGCGACCCCGAAAGGGCCTGGACCACGGAGAGCAGTCCCCGGTCCTTGAGGAAGGACAGTTTGCGCGTGCCGAAGTGGTACAGCAGCGCGCCGAAGGGTTCGGGCCGGACCGACACCTGGGGGTGCACGTCCCAGGCGCGGTCCAGGTCGAGCGCGGAGGCGGGCACGGGGGCGGGCACGGAGGCGGGCACGATCAGTACACGCCGCACATGCCGTCGATCGAGACCTCTTCGACCAGGTCGTCGGCCTCGATGAGGGGTTCGTCGACCGGAGCGGTGGAGGTGGTCGGCGGCTCGGGGGTGGCGGGGGTTTCGAGCTGTTCGTTCATGCGGAACTCCCTGATACCGGTGGGTGGTTGAGGGTGTGCCCGAACGGCACCGAGAGTATTGGCATGCGATGCCAAAAGAAAGGGGGCGGGCATCGACCGGGGCCTTGCGCGCTGTCGTCGCGCGGGATTGGATCCGGTCCCATGGCCCCGATCGCGTCAGCCCGCCCCGATGTGCTGGTAGTCGGCGCCGGTGGCGCGGGCGCCGTGCTGGCGGCGCGGCTGAGCGAGGACGCCGACCGCGGCGTGCTGCTGCTGGAGGCCGGTCCGGTGCCGACGGCCTTCGATCCGGCCCTGCTGGACGCACGCCTCGTACCGGGCGCCCGGCCGAGCCATCCCGCCACCTTCTCCCATCCCGTACGACTCGCCCCGCAGCGGCCGTGGTCGGTGCCGCGCGGTCGGGTCCTCGGCGGGTCCACCACGGTCAACGGCGGGTACTTCGTGCGGGCCCGGCGCGCGGACTTCGAGCGGTGGGCCGGGGCGGGGAACCCCGCGTGGGCGTACGAACGGGTGCTGCCGTTGCTGCGCCGCCTGGAGAACGATCTCGACTTCGGCGGGGGCGGGCCGCACGGCGACCGCGGACCGATGAGTGTCGCGCGTGCCCCGCTCACCCATCCCGCGGCCGCCGCCTTCCGCGCTGCCGCCGCCGCGCTCGGCTTCCCGGCGGAACCCGACAAGAACGGGCCGGGGCCACCGGGTTTCGGCCCTGTGCCCTCGAACTCCGTCGACGGGGTCCGGATCAACACCGGCCTCGCCCATCTGCCGCCGGAGGTGCGGGCTCGCCCCAACCTCACTGTTGCGGGCGGGTGTTCGGTCCTCCGGGTGGTCGTGGAGCGTGGGCGCACCACAGGCGTCGTGGTCGAGCGGGACGGCGGGGCGCGGGAGACGATCAGCGCCGGGTGCGTGGTGCTGTCTGCGGGGGCGCTCGTCACACCCCACCTGCTGCTGCTCTCCGGGATCGGGCCACGCGCCGACCTCGAACGGGCCGGGGTCACCGTCGTACGAGACACACCTGCCGTCGGCGCCCGCCTGTCCGACCATCCGCAACTGGTCCTGGACTGGCGGCCACGCGACGAACTCGACCCGCCCACCACCACCTGGCTCGGCGGCTGCCTGCACATCAACTCCCGTGCGGGGGCGACCGATCGGCCCGGTGACATCGAGATCCTCCAGTCCTTGGTGCCGATGGCGGGGCTCGTCGCCGGGACCGTCCGCGTACCGGGCGCCCCGCTCTCGTTCCTCGCCTCCGTGCAGACGCCGCGCCCGACGGGCCGGCTGCGGCTGCGCTCCGCCGATCCCGCGGTCGCCCCCGCCATCGACTACGACTACCTGGGCAAGGACCGCGACGACGAGGTCCTGCGCCGCCTGCGGGTGGCCGTGCGCACGACGGCCGATCTCTTGGACACCTCGCCGTTCAAGGACCTCTCCGACGGCGGCCTGCTCGCTCCCGGCCCCGACGTCCTCGGCGACGTCCGCGCGCTCGACACGTGGATTCGCCGGCATCTCGGCACGGCACACCACACCTGCGGCACCGTCCCGATGGGCCCGGCGGTCGACCAGTGCGGGCGTGTGCACGGGGTGCGCGGGCTGCGCGTGGCGGACACGTCGATGCTGCCGGACACACCCCATCGGGGCCCCGCCGCGACGGCCGTACTGATCGGTGAGCTGATCGCCGATGCGATGCGGCGCGAGCTGCCGTGAGTCCCGGAGCTACGGGGAAGGCGGCCCGCCGAGCCCGTCCTCCAGGTGCCGGATCGCGGTGTCCAGCAGGTCGCTCAGCTCCGCGTCCGGCACCGCGAGCCAGTGCTCGTACGCCGTGACCGCCGCGGCCAGGACGGCATGGCCGTAGAGCCGCGGGCGGGCGTCGGACGGGGCGAGACGGAGGCGGTGGGCCGCGAAGTCCGTGACGATCGCGCGCCACGAGGCGTAACGCAAGGTGGCATCGGCCTGGAGGGTGGGCACGGACAGGATCAGCCGCATGCGCTGCCGGTGCCAGGGCACGACGGTGGTGTCGAACCGGTTGAAGTCGACGACGGCCGCGCGCAGCGCCGTCATGATCGGGACATCGGAGCCGGTGGCGCTCAACAGCTCGCGGAATCCGGCCAGTTGCTGCTCGAAGTCGCCCCACACGAGGTCGTTCTTCGACGCGAAGTAGCGGAAGAAGGTCCGCCGGGCGATGCCGGCCGCGCCCGCGATGTCGTCGACCGTCGTGGCGTCGAAGCCCTGCCGGGCGAACAGCTCGAAGCCGATCCGTTCGAGGTCGGCGCGGGAGGTGGCACGCGGGCGGCCGCCCTTCGACGACCGGTCGACACGTTCGGCCACGCGGCCCGTCGGCGACTCCACATCCGCTCCTTCGTCAGGGGACCGAAGATACCTCCGGTCGTCCGTCGACGCCCTGACATGCCTTCAACTCTGCGGCGGTTACGGATATACACGCGGGGACGGGCGAGATCATGACGACGAGCGTCGCGGCCCGGCCGGAGCTGTGAGGGAGTTGGCGCGTTGAACGGTACACAGGCGGACACGGAACAGGACTTCGGCTCCCGCAAGGGCGCCGCATTCGTGGCGGGCGGCACCGGCGGCATCGGCGCGGCGGTCGTGCGCACGCTGGCCCGGCGCGGCAGCACGGTGCTGTTCACGTATCGCTCGAACCAGGAGGCGGCCGAGGCCCTCTGTGCCGAACTCCGCGCCGAGGGCGGACTGGTGGAGTCCGTGCGGGCGGACCTCACGGACGAGGCCGAGGCGGCGCGCGCGATCGGGGCGGCGGTGGACCGCTTCGGCGCGCTGCACACACTCGTCCACGCGGCGGGCCCGCACGTCCCTATGGTGCACCTGAGCCAGGTGCCGCCGTCCCGGTACCGGGAACAGCTGCACACCGAGGCCCAGGCCTTCTACAACCTGGTGCACCCCGCACTCGCCCCGCTGCGGGAAACCGGCGGCAGCGTCGTCGCGGTCACCACCGCCGCCACCCGCCGCTATCCCGTCCGCGACGGGCTGTCCGCTGGCACGAAGGGCGCGGTGGAGGCGGTGGTCCGTGCGCTCGCGGCCGAGGAGGGGCGTTACGGGGTCCGCTTCAACTGCGTCGGCCCCGGCATGCTGACCGACGGCATCGCCGCCCGCCTCATCGAGGACGGTGAACTCGACGACGCCGCCCTCCAGGTGACGCGTCGTAACATTCCCCTGCGCCGTTTCGGGACCGCACAGGACATCGCGGAGGCGGTCGCGTTCCTGGCGTCGGACCGGGCCGGGTTCATCACGGGACAGCACTTGGCGGTGGACGGTGGTTACACCGTCTGAGAACGAAGCAGTGGGAAGAGGGGGAGCATGCGCGAGACCGAGTCCGCTCGGGCGCTGTCGGCGGCCATGGCGATCGGCTCGTCGCTGGGACTGAGCGTGGACGGCGCCACCGTCCTGCACGACTCGAACAAGTTGACCGCGCGCCTGCTGCCGTGCGACGTGCTGGCCCGCGTGGCACCGATGGACGATCACGTGGCGGACTTCGAGGTCGCTCTCGCACTGCGGCTCGCGGACGTCGGGGGCCCGGTGGCCGCGCTCGACCCGCGTGTTCCTCCACGGGTGTACGAGCGGGACGGCTTCGTCGTCACCCTGTGGACCTACTACGAGCCCACGGACGCGCCCCGAGTCGCTCCGGCCGACTACGCCCTCGCGCTCGAAGGGCTGCACAGCGCCATGCGCGCCGTCGACGTCCCGGCCCCGCACTTCACTGACCGGATCGCCCGCGCGCAGCAACTGCTCGCGGACCACGACCGCACGCCGCGGCTCGCCGCCGCGGACCGGGAGCTGCTGAGCGGCACCTTGCGCGGGCTGGGGCGGACGCTCGGCGAGCGCGGTGGCGGCGAGCAGTTGCTGCACGGTGAGCCGCACCCCGGGAACGTTCTCGCCGCCAAGGGCGAGGGTCCGCTGTTCATCGACCTGGAGACGTGCTGCCGCGGGCCCGTCGAATTCGACCTCGCGCATGCGCCCGAGGAGGTCGCCGCGCACTGTTCGGGGATCGACGAGGAGCTGCTGGCCGCGTGCAGGACCCTCGCACTCGCGGTCGTCACGACGTGGCGGTGGGACCGGGACGACCGGTATCCCGACGGCCTGCGGATGGGCCGGGAGTGGCTCGGTCGGCTTCGGAACGCGCGCTGAGCCGACTGCGTCCGCCGGGCTGCTCGCGAACCGCCGCCACCACGTCCCGCAATGTCTCCCCCAGCGGCAGCTGCACCCGCACGCCCCACCGGTCGCCGCGCGTGGGCTGGTTGTTGACGATCAGGACCGGCGTTCCGGCGTCCGCGGCCTGGCGCACGAAGCGCAGCCCGGACATGACGGTCAGCGAGGAGCCCAGGACGAGCAGCGAGCCGGCCCCGGCGACGAGCCCGCGACAGGCGGCGACCCGGTCGGGCGGCACATTCTCGCCGAAGAAGACGACGTCCGGCTTGAGCACTCCGACACCGCAGGCCGCGCAGGGCACCACACGGAAGTCGCGTACCGCCTCTTCGGGGAGTTCCACGTCGCCGTCGGGGTTGACCCGCGCGGTGCGGTGCCGCTCGGCCTCGGCCTCGAAGTGCGGATTGGCCTCGCGCAGCCGCCGGTCGACTTCCGCGCGGGTGGTGAAGGCGCGGCAGTGCAGGCAGAGCACGCGGCTCAGGCTGCCGTGCAGCTCGATGACCTCCGGGGCGCCCGCGGCCTGCTGCAGCCCGTCGACGTTCTGCGTGATCACGCCGGTGACCAGGCCGGCCTCGGCCAGCTCGGCCACGGCGACGTGTCCGGCGTTGGGCCGGGCGCGGATCATGGCCCGCCAGCCCAGCTGGCTGCGCGCCCAGTACCGCTGCCGGGCCTGCTCGCTGCCGGTGAACTCCTGATATGTCATGGGGGTGTGCCGGCGCAGCGAGCCGTGCTCCCCGCGGTAGTCCGGGATGCCCGATTCGGTGGAGAGCCCGGCCCCGCTCAGCACGACGACCCCACCCGCGCGCACGGCCTCGACGACGGGCGCCAGATCGGTCGTTGCGGGCGGCAGGTCTCCGGACGGTTCCCAGGTCAGGGTCGGTCGGGTACGCATGCGGGCCAGCTTACGTACGCGACGGCCCGAACGCCGAGCGATCCGGTGGCCCGCCCGGCCTGCGCGGGTGCCGTCGCTCGCTCCGCTCAGCCGGGGAGCTCCGCCGGAACCCTTTCTACGTATCGCGGGGGAAGGCCACCTTCGTGAGCTCTTCGGAGACCTGCCACATGCGCTGCGCGTCCTCCGTGCCGCGCAGGCGCGAGTACAGCTTCTGTTCCGCGGGCGGGCCGCCCATGTGCCCGATGCCTCGCGGGCCGTAGAACCGGCCGCGTCCGGCGTCCGGGGAGGTGGCGGCGCAGAGGGCCGGGAGCTGCGCGGTGCGCACGGTCCCGACGACGATGCCGCGGGCGGACAGCGTCCTGATCAGGCGCACGCCCAGGGTGTCCTTGGCGCGGCCGACCTCGGGGCGGGCGGCGAGGAGGTTCGTCGGGGCGACTCCGGGGTGGGCGAGGTTGCTGGTGATGTCCCATCCGTGGGCTCGGCTGCGGCGGTCGAGTTCGAGGCCGAAGAGACCGAACGCGATCTTCGACTGGCTGTAGGCCTTCATGCCGTCGTAGGAGTGTTCCCAGTTCAGGTCGTCCCAGTTGATGGCGCCCTGGTTGGCCGCGACGCTGACCTGCGAGGTCACCCGTGCCCGGCCGGCGCGCAGCAGCGGCAGCAGGTGGGCCACCAGGGCGAAGTGGCCGAGGTGGTTGGTGCCGAACTGCAGCTCGAAACCGTCGGCGGTCGTCTGCCGGTCGGGCGGGGTCATGACGCCGGCGTTGTTGATGAGCAGGTGGATCGGCCTGCCCTCCGCCCGCAGCGTCTCGCCGAGGGCCGCGACGGAGCCGAGCGAGGACAGGTCGAGTTCGCGGAGCGACACGTCCGCGTGCGGGGCCTTCTCGCGGATCGTGGTGAGCGCGGCCTCGCCCTTGCGCGCATTGCGTACGGGCAGGACCACGTCGGCACCGGCCGCGGCGAGCCGCGTGGCGAGGCCGAGCCCGATGCCGTCGCTCGCTCCGGTGACGACGGCGCGCTTGCCGGACAGGTCGGGGACGGTGATGTCGATCGGTGTGCGGGGCATGCCCAGAGCCTCGGACGATGCCGGGGCGACGGCAACCGGTGAAGGGGGGATCGTCAGTCCGTGGTTGTCGCGGTGCGGCAGCGGTAGAAAGGGGTGTCGGGAGCGGCGCGCACGGAGACGGAGCCACAGGTGATCGACCGGACCGGACTCGCGGAGTTCCTCAGGCGCCGCCGCGAGTCCCTGCAACCCGAGGACGTGGGCCTGCCGCGTGGGCGACGCCGCAGGACGGCCGGTCTGCGCCGGGAGGAGGTCGCCGCGCTGTGCCACATGTCGACCGACTACTACGCGCGGCTCGAGCGGGAGCGCGGACCCCACCCGTCCGCGCAGCTGATCGCCTCCATGGCGCAGGGCCTCCACCTCTCCCTCGACGAACGCGACCACCTGTTCCGGCTCGCCGGACACACCCCGCCGCCGCGCGGCGCGGACAGCGCGCACATCGGGCCGGGCCTGCTGCGCATCCTCGACCGCCTGCACGACACTCCCGCGGAGATCGTCACCGAGCTCGGCGAGACACTGCGCCAGACCCCGCTCGGCATCACGCTCACCGGCGACCAGACGGTGCACACCGGACCGGCCCGCAGCATCGGCTACCGCTGGTTCACCGACCCCGCCACGCGCCGGCTCTACGCCCCCGAGGACCACGCCTTCCTCACCCGCGCGTTCGTCTCGGGCCTGCGGGGCGTGGCGACCCTCCGGGGGCCCGGCTCCCGCGCGGCCCACTACGCCGACCTGCTGCTCGCGCGGAGCGAGGAGTTCCGCCGGGTGTGGAACGACCACGAGGTCGGCCTCCGTCCCCGCGAGGTGAAGCACTTCGTCCACCCCGAGGTCGGCGCGCTGGAACTGACGTGCCAGACGCTCGTCGACCCCGACCAGTCCCAGCTGCTCCTCGTCTACACGGCCGCCCCCGGCAGCGAGAGCCACGAGAAGCTGCGGCTGCTCTCCGTCATAGGGGCGCAGGCGCTGCGTGGTCAGGTGCTCGACGAGCTCGCCGCGGGTGACGGTCGGCAGCGCGTGGGCGGTGAAGTCGCCGACGACTGAGGAACCTACGCGCGCGTGGTGGACGTCCCCACCGCCACCGCGTTCGCCGCCACGATCACGGCGATCGCCAACCAGGCCAGGGAGTCGAGGTGTTGGCCGAGGACGAGGAGGCCGACGAGTGCCGCGAAGACCGGGTTGACGCTCATGAAGACGCCGAAGAAGCGGGCGGGCACCCGGCGCAGCGCCAGAAGGTCGGACAGGAACGGCACCGCCGAGGACAGGACGCCCGCCGCCAGGGCGCAGAGGAGTGCCGGGAGGGTCGGCGGATGCAGGTACAGGACCGCGCCGCCGATCGGAAGGTAGAGCAGCCCGGAGACGCCGGCGGCCGCGGCCGAGCCCTGGAGGCCGGGGAGGCGGTGGCCGACGGCCCGATTGAGCAGGATGTAGCAGCCCCAGCACACCGCGGCGACCAGGGCGAGCGCGATGCCGAGGTAGTCCGTGCTCGGCCGCGGGCGGGTGAGCACGACGACGGCGACCGCCGCCGCGAGGGCGCAGAGCAGGTCGAGGCGGCGGCGCGTTCCGGCGAGGGCGACGGTGAGCGGGCCGAGGAATTCGAGGGTGACCGCGAGGCCGAGGCCGATCCGGTCGATGGCCAGGTACAGCGTCAGGTTCATCGTGGCGAAGACCGCGGCCAGGGCGAGCACGAGGCGCCATTGGGCGGCGGTGAAGGAGCGGACGCGCGGGCGGCCCGCCGTCAACAGCACGACGGCGGCGACCCATTGGCGTACGGCCACGACCCCCGCGGGGCCGAGCACGGGGAAGGCCAGGGCCCCCAGGGACGCGCCGGTCTGGTTCGACAGGCCGCTGCCGAGCATCAACGCGATGCCTTGGGCGGGGGAAGCGGGTCCGGAAGCGGCGGTGCGGGTCGGCTGCGCCGGAGGGTGGGATGTGGTCGCCATGGTGTGAGATTCGCCCCGCCCGGCCCATACGCAAAATGCATACGGTGCGTCTCACATACGCTGAGCGTATGGATGAAGGAAGCGGTCTCGCCGGTCTCGAACTGCGGCATCTGCGCTGCCTGCTCGCGATCGTCGACACCGGCAGCTTCACCGACGCCGCGATCCAACTCGGCGTCTCCCAGGCCTCGGTGTCCCGCACCCTGCACGCCCTGGAGACCGTCCTCGGCGTACGCCTCCTGCACCGCACGAGCCGCACCGTCACGCCCACCACCACCGGCGTCCGGGTCGTCCAGCACGCCCGGCAGCTGCTCACCGAGGCCGAAAACCTCGTGCGCGAGGCCACCACGGGGCACACACGGCTGCGGATCGGGCACGCCTGGGGAGCGTTCGGCCGGCACACCACCGAGTTCCAGCGCCGCTGGCACCAGCGGTACCCCGACGTGGAGTTGCTCCTGGTGCGGCACAACAGCCCCACCGGCGGGCTCGCCGAAGATGCCTGCGATCTCGCCGTCGTACGCCACCGGGCGGATCTGCGGCGGCGCCACGCCTCCGCCGTCGTCGGCCACGAACCCCGCTACGTCGTCATGGCCGCCGACGACCCCTGGGCGAAGCGTCGCCGCGTCCCGCTCGCAGACATCCGCGGGCGCACCGTCGTGGTGGACCGGCGCACCGGCACGACCACCGCCGACCTGTGGCCGGGCGATCCGCACGGCGAGGTCGAGTACACGGCCGACGTCGACGACTGGCTCGCCGCCATCGCCACCGGCCGCTGCGTCGGCGTCACCCCGCAGGCCACGGTCGCCCAGTACCGGCGTGAGGGCGTCGTCTTCCGCCCCGTGTCCGGCGCGGATCCGGTGCCGGTGCGGGTGATCTGGGACGAGCGGGACCCTCATCCCCGTACGCATGCGGCCATCGCGTTGCTGAGCGAGTTGTACGGCGGCTGACGGCCGTCGCCGGCCGCCCGCGGCTCACTCCAGGTCCAACCGGACCAGCACCCGTCGCATCGCCTCGGACACCGCCTCGCGCGCGGCATCGCCATGGTCGAGGCCCTCGAAGGCGTGCGGCGCCCCCGGTACGTCGATCACCTCCAGCGGCGCGTCGCCCGCCTCGGCCGCCGCGACGAACTCGGCCACCGTCGCCGCGACCGCGGAGGCCTCGAGGCCGACCCGGATGAGGACGAACGGTGGCGTCCCGCCCTGCGCCATCACGTCCGCAGGCCGGAACCGGGGGTCGTTCACGCCCCAACTGGGCAGCGGCGCCATGATCGGATAGCTCGCCGCGAGGCAGCGCAGCCACATCGGTGCCTCCCTCAGCCACGGCGCCGTCAGCGGACCGCCGCCGGAGAAGAACCACAGCGCGATCCGGTCCGCGTCGACCCGCGGATCGGCCCGCACCTCGGCCACCGCTGCGGCCACGTCCTCGGCCGCCGTGGGGTACGCCGTGACCGCGTGCAGCCCGTGGTCGAGGGTGACGCCGATCGCACCCCGCGAGGCCGCGAGGCGGGCGTAGCCGACCAGGGTCGGCCACTCGCGCGGCGTCGGGCTCGCGTCCTCCGGAACGGGTCCGCCGTGCACGATCACGACCGCCGGGCGGGGCTCCCCCGCCCCGCCCTCGGGGACGTACAGGTCGATGGCGCCGCGCCGTTCGCGCGGGATCTCCGGTACGTCGAGGAGGAACGGCCGGAAGTATCCGGACTGCACCGATTCCTGCTCGCCCACGGGTTCGAGCCGGGTGCCCTCGTCGGCCGCCGCGCGCAACAGTACATCGGCGAGTTCCTCCGGGCAGGACAGCATCGGCCAGTGGCCGGTGGGCAGTTCGAAGAAGGTCACGTCCTGGCGCACCAGCGCCTTGATCGTCGGGTCGCCGAAGCTGAGCAGCATGCGGACGGTGCCGATGGTCGCCCCGCTCTCCGCGCAGAGCACCCCGGTCGACGGCAGGCCGTCCGTCGCGCCGGTCAGCCGCAGCGGTCGCAGCAGGGTGCCGAGCGGCTGGGGAGCGGCGTGCGCGGTCAACCGGTCCAGGGCCTCGTCGGGGACTCCGGCGGTGCTCCCCCAGCGCGCCCACTCCTCCCGGCCGGGCGGTGGCAGCTCGCCCACGGTGTCCCCGTCCTTGGCGAGGCGTTCACGCAGCCCCTGGTCGGGGACCGCGGCGAGGGCCACGGCACCGTCCTGCACCGGTCCCGTGTCCAGGTACACGACTCGTGCGATGCGGTGGGCCCGCCGGTCCGCGGCGCCCGACGCCGGGTACGCACCGTAGTCGTGCCCGACGAGGACGATGTCCCGGCCGCCGGCTTCTCCCGCTTCCCCCGTTCCCTCCGTGATGGTGTCGATGGCCGCGACGACCCTCGCGATGTGCGCGTCCAGATCCGTGGCCGGCCCGAGGTCCACCACCTGGACCCGCGCGCCCTCGGCCGCCAGTTTCGCGGCCGTCTCCCGCCATGCGTCCGGCCCCGTGAACAGGCCCGGCACCACTACGAACTCCGTCATTTCCCCGTCCTCCATCGGTGGTTATCGGTGGCGGGAGGTACGTTAGGAACTCCCCCTGAGGGAGGTTCAAGTGCAGGTGTCGACCGACTCGTCCGGCCCGCTCGACTCGCCCGCAGCTTCCGGCTCGTCCGACGGGCTGTGGAGCATCGGTGAGCTCGCCGAGCATGCGGGCACGACCGTCAAGACCGTCCGCTTCTACTCGGACACCGGCCTGCTCCCGGAGCGCACCCGCAGCGCGGGCGGACACCGCCGGTACGGCTCCGACGCCCTCGACCGGCTCCGCATGATCCGCTCGCTGCGCGGTCTCGGTCTGCCCGTCCCCGAGGTGCGGCGCATCGTCGACGAGCGGGCGGGGGCGGACGGCGCGCTGGAGGACGCCGTCGCCGGGCAGCTGCGCACCCTCGGTTCCCGGCTCAGCGCGCTGCGCTGGCAGGAGGCGGCGCTGCGCCTCGTTCAGGAGTGCCCGCCCCAGGAGCGGGCGGACCGGCTGCGGCTCGTCGGCGCGTTGGACACCCCGCCGAGCACGGCGCCGCTGGCCAGGTTCTGGCGGGCCTGGCTGCCGCCACGGATGCCGGCCTCGTCGCGAACGGCCTTCCTGGAGGCCACGGTTCCGGCCCCGCCCGACTCCCCTACCCCGGCCCAGGTGCTCGCCTTCGCGCGGTTGTGCGCGCTGGTGACGCGCCCCTGTTCGCCGGACACGGGACCCACCCAGCCCGCCGCGCACAGCTCGGCGGGGGCGCGCGAATCCTCCGTGCTGTACGCCGGGTTGGCCGAGGCCTACGACCTGGCGGCCGCGCCGATGCGGGCGGGCGCGGCGCCCGCGCCGGGCGACGCGCTCGACTGCTTCGTCACGACGTACGCGCGCGTGACCAAGGCTCGCGACACCCTGCCGTTCCGCCGTGGCCTCGCCCGGCAGCTCGCCGCCGATCCGCGTCTCGACCGCTATTGGGACCTGGTGGCGGAGCTGACCACCCCGGACGGCGCCCGCCTGAACCGACTCCGGGAACGGCCCACGACTGGCTCCTCGCCGCGCTGGACGCGCAACTCGCCGACGCCTGATCTCGCGGCCCCTCGGGCTCACTTCGCCGCCTTGTGCGAGGGGAACAGCGGTGAGGGTGTGTGGTCAGAGGTCGGCCACCGGAAGGTGGGAGTGGGAAGGCTCGGCAGCTCGGTTTTCGGCGGGTGCTTGCCGCCGCCCGACCGGCTCCCCGATGGCGAGGGACTGGGTGAGGCAGACGGCGAGCCCGACGACTTGCCGCCCTTCCGCTTCCCGTCCCCCTTCTCCCCGCCCTTGCCCTTCCCCTTGTCCTTGTCCGGCTTCGCGGAACTTATCGGGCGTGCCCGAGTCCTTGTCCGGCTTCGCGGACTTATCGGGCGTGCCCGACGGTTCCCCGTCCCCCCGGCAGCCCGGCCGTCGGCACGGCCCCGTTCCCGTACACGCGCATCCAGCTCAGCACCAGCTCCAGGTACGCGTCCGAGTGGTTGTACGCGAGGACCGCCCTGCGGATTCCGGTGCCCCGCGTCGGGTCGCCGCCCGCCGCGCACAGGTAGCGGCCGGCCGCCGGCCACGCGTCGTCGATCTGGTGCGGGTCGCAGACGCCGTCCCCGTTGCCGTCGCTGCCCCAGCGGCGCCATGTGGAGGGGATGAACTGGGCGGGGCCCACGGCCCGGTCCCAGACCCGGTCGCCGTCCCAGGCTCCGTTGTCCGAGTCGTGGATGGCGGCCACGCCCGGGCTGCCGTCGAGTCGGGGACCGAGGATGGGAGTTGCCAGGAACTGGCCAGGATCCGGGGGGCGCGAGGGCCTGGCCGTCGACAACGAGGAGACCCTGTCCGGCATCCGCTGCATCGCCGCGCCGCTGCGCGGCTGCGGCCCGACCACGGCGGCGCTGTCCCTGTGCGGGGACCAGCAGGCGGTGGACTTCAAGGAGTTGGCGCCGCTGGTGCACGACGTCGCGGGCGAGGCGCGGCGGGCGGTGTTCCCCCGGCTTGGCCGGCACCGAACGGGGTAGGGCCGGTTCGGGACCCGCTCTCCCCCTGGAGGCCGCCATGCCGGAAACCGTCACCGACCTCGACGCCCTGTCGTTCGAGCCGCTGACCCCCACCGCGTATCTGGACCGTGCCGCGTCGGCGCACGGCGACCGGATCGGCGTCGTCGACGGTGAACGGCGTTGGACCTACGCGGAGTTGCACGACCGCTGCACCCGCCTTGCGGGCGGCCTGGCGCCGCTGACCGACGGGCGTCCGGTGGCGGTGCTGGCTCCGAACAGCCACGTACTCCTGGAGGCGCACTACGGCGTGCCCTGGGCGGGCGCCCCGCTCGTGGCGGTGAACACGCGGCTCGCGGCGGCCGAAGTGGCGTACATCCTCAGCCATTCGAAGGCGGCCGTGCTGATCCACGACCCGTCGTTCGACGTCCTGGTCGACGACGCGCTGGCCCGTCTGGACACCCCGCCCCAGCGCATCAGGACGGGCGAGGACTACGAGTCCCTGCTGGCCGGGGCCGAGCCGCTGCACCGCACCCCGTCCGACGAACGCTCCCTGCTCGCCGTGAACTACACCTCGGGGACGACTGGCCGGCCCAAGGGCGTGATGTACCACCACCGAGGCGCGTATCTGCAAGCGGTGGCGATGGTCGGCCACACGGGTCTGACGCCCTCCTCCGTGCACCTGTGGACGCTGCCGATGTTCCACTGCAACGGCTGGTGCTTCCCGTGGGCGGTGACCGCGGCGGCCGCCACGCACGTGTGTCTGCCGAAGCTCGACCCGACCGAGGTGTGGCGGCTGATCCGCGAGGAGGGCGTGACACACCTCAACGGCGCGCCCACGGTCCTCTCGATGATCGCCTACGCCCCGGAAGCCGCCCCACTGCCACGGGGCCGCACCATCCGGATGGCGACGGGCGGCGCCCCGCCCTCTCCCGCGATCCTGCGCAGGATGGGCGAGTTGGGCTTCGACGTCACACACCTCTACGGGCTCACGGAGACGTACGGGCCCGCGATGCTGTGCGACTGGCGCCCCGAGTGGGACTCCCTGGACGGCGCGGCACAGGCCCGCCTCAAGGCCCGCCAGGGCGTGGGCAACATGATCTCGTGCACGGCCCGGGTGATCGCCGACGACGGCACCGACGTCCCGGCGGACGGCACGATCACCGGCCAGATCGCGCTGCGCGGCAACAACGTCATGCTCGGCTACCTGGACGACCCGGAAGCGACGGCCGCCGCCGCGCCGGACGGCTGGTTCCGCACCGGCGACATCGGCGTCGTGCACCCCGACGGCTACGTGGAACTCCGCGACCGCTCCAAGGACGTCATCGTCTCGGGCGGCGAGAACATCGCCTCGGTCGAGGTCGAACAGGCCATCATGGACCACCCCGCGGTCCTGGAGGCGGCGGTGATCGCGGTCCCCGACGAACGCTGGGGCGAGGTCCCGGCCGCGTACATCACCCTCCGCGACGGCGCCTCGGCGACCGCCGCGGACATCATCGACCACGTCCGCTCCCGCCTCGCCCGCTTCAAGGCCCCGAAGACGGTGACCTTCGGCGAACTCCCCAAGACATCGACCGGAAAGATCCAGAAGTACGTGCTGCGGGAGAAGGCGTGGGCGGGGGCGGCGCGGCGGATCAATTGACCGGCCCCTCGGCGGACCGGCCGTCGTGGTCTAACCTCGCCCCGTGATCGGCAATCGGATACGCGAGCTGCGCAAGGCACAGAAGATGACCGTGCGGGAGCTGGCGGCGGCGGCCGGGGTGTCGACCGGCCTTGTGAGTCAGGTCGAGCGCGGGCTCACCGACCCCAGCCTGGAGACGCTGCGCCGGCTCTCCGCCGCGCTCGGGCTTCCGCTGTTCGACCTGTTCCGGCAGGACGAGGCGGAGGAGGTCGCGGTGGTGCGGCGCGAGCGGCGGATCCAGGTGCGCTCGCCGCAGGGCGGGATCGAGTACACGCGGGTGTCCGCCGGGTCCGCCCGACTTGAGGTCCTGGAAGGGACGTTGGAACCGGGCGGGGCGTCGTCCGAAGAGCGCTTCAGCCATGCGTCCGAGGAGTGCGTCCTGCTGCTCAGCGGCAGCCTCGTCGTCGAAGCGGGCGACGGGCGCCACGAGTTGGGGCCGGGCGACAGCTGTACGTTCGACTCCCGTGTCCCGCATCGCTATGTCAACGAGGGCGAGGAGGCCGCGCGGTTCCTCGTGAGTGTGACGCCGCCGAGCCGGTGACCCCCGGCTCACACATGCCCGTGCCCGCACACCCATTGACGCGGCACACACCAGGCTGGTTCGATCACCGGCACTGAACACGTTCACCAGGATTGAATGCGAGTCGCCCCGTGCCGATCGACACCCTGGACACCCCCGAACGCTTCCGCGCCCGGTTCCCCTCCCTCAAGGACACGGTCCACCTGGCCAGTTGCAGCCAGGGAGCGGCGTCCGAGCACGTGCTGACGGCGCTTCAGGAGTTCCAGTGGTCCATGCGCAGCCACGGCGCACCGTGGGGCGAGTGGATGGTGCAGGTCGATGTCGCGCGGGCCGCGTTCGCCGCGCACATCGGTGCCGACGCGGACGAGATCGCGGTGGTGGGCTGCGCCTCCGACGGGGCGTACCAGGTGGCGTCCACGCTGGACTGGTCGCGCCGTCCCGGCCTGGTCACGACGGACATGGAGTTCCCGTCCATCGCGCATGTGTGGCTGGCGCAGGGCGGGCGGGGCGCGCGGGTGCGGCACGTGCCGGACGAGGACGGGGTGGTGCCCGCCGCCGGGTACATCGATGCCATCGACGAGTCCACCCACCTCGTCTCGATCCCCCTGGTCTCGTATCGCAACGGCGTCCGGCTGCCGGTCGCCGAGACCGTCCGGGCGGCCCGGGCCGCCGGCGCGCGGGTGTTCGTCGACGCCTACCAGGGGCTCGGCGTACTCCCCGTCGACGTACGGGAGTTGGGCTGCGACTACCTGGTGTGCGGGGCGCTGAAGTATCTGCTCGGCGTTCCCGGCATCGCGTTCCTGTATGTGCGCGGTGGTGTGCGCGACGAGGTGGCGCCGCAGCTCACCGGGTGGTTCGGGCGGGTCGACCCCTTCGGCTTCGACCCGCGTGCGCTCGACTTCCCGGACACCGCGCGGCGCTTCGAGACCGGCACGCCGTCGATTCCCTCCGCGTATGCCGCGGCGGCCGGGCTGCGCACGCTGGCGGAGGTCGACGCCAAGGACGTCGAGGCGCACATCCGTGAACTCACCGCGTACGCACACCGCCGCCTCACCGAGACCGGCGAGACACTCGCCTCACCCTCCGACCCCGAACTGCGCGGGCCGCAGGTGGCGATCGCCGATCCGGCCCCGGACGCGCTGGCCGCCGCTCTCGGCGAGCGCGGCATCGTCACGAGTCCGCGCGGCACCCTGCTCCGCGTCTCGTTCCACTACTACAACACCATCGCCGACGTCGACGCGCTGATCGCCGCGCTCGGCGAGATCCGCGCCACATAGCCGAACAGCCAAGCATCCGCACGTCCAGGAACACCGCACCCACCACGGAGCGAGTGACATGTCCGACGACCCGCGCACCGACCCGGCGCCACCGCAGGACCACGGCCTGAAACGGGCCCTGACCGGGCGTCAGCTCAGCATGATGGGTCTGGGCGGCGCCATCGGCACCGGCCTGTTCCTCGGTTCGAGCCTCGCCATCTCGGCCGCGGGCCCGGCCACGGTGATCGCCTACGTGGTGTGCGCGCTGATCGCCCTGGTGATCGGCTGGGCGCTCGCCGAGATGACGTCCGTGCATCCGGCCGCCGGGTCCTTCGGCAGCATCGCGCGGCACTACCTGGGCCCGCTCGCGGGGTTCGTGATCCGCTGGACGTACTGGACGATCCAGGTGATCGCGATCGGCGGCGAGGTGATCGCGGCCGGCATCTACGTGCGGTTCTGGTGGCCCGAACTCCCGCTCTGGCTCCCGGTGGTGGCGTTCTCGCTGCTGCTGCTCGCGGCGAACGCGCTGAGCGTCGGCGTGTTCGGCCGCCTGGAGTACTGGTTCTCCACCATCAAGATCACGGCTATCGGTGTCTTCGTGCTGCTCGGCTGCGCGTACGTGTTCCTGGGCCTGCCGGGACACGCCGCGGTCGGCACCTCGAACCTCTCGGGCCACGGCGGGCTGCTGCCGCACGGCATGAGCGGCCTCGCCACGGCCTTCGTGTTCGTCATCTTCAGCTACATCGGCACCGAGATCATCGCGGTCACCGCGGCCGAGTCCGAGAACCCGGTCCGCGACATCCCCCGCGCGGCCCGGCGGATGGTCGTGCGCCTCGCGTTGTTCTACGTCCTGGCCATGGCGGTCGTCGTCACCGTCGTGCCATGGACGCGCACCGCGCAGGGCGGCGACGTCACGGCGAGTCCCTTCGTGCAGCTCTTCGACGTCGCGGGCATTCCGGCGGCGGCCGGCATCATGAACTTCGTCGTGCTGACCGCGGCCCTGTCCAGCGCCAACGCCAACACGTACCTGGCCACCCGGATGATCCACTCCCTGGCGGTGGACCGGCACGCGCCGCGCCTGTTCGCCGGAGTCGGCACGCGGGGCGTCCCGCACCGGGCGCTCGCCGTCTCCGGCATCGGTCTGGGCGCGGCGGCGCTCCTGTCGGTGCACTCCGAGGACACGGCGTACATCCTGCTGTTCGGGATCTCGGTGTTCGGCGCGCTGGTGGTGTGGATCCTCATCCTGGCCACGCATCTGGCCTTCCGCCGCCACCGCACCCGCAACGCTCTGCCCGCCTCACCGGCACGGCTGCGCGGCGCTCCCTTCACGACCGTCGCTGCGGCGCTCGCCCTCGCGGCGATCCTGGTCTCGACCGTGTTCATCGAGGGCCTGGAGGACTCCTGGAAGGCGGGTCTGCCGTTCTTCGCGGTGCTGGTCCTTGTGTACCGGTTCGGGGCGCGACGGTACGAGACGGCCGCGGCGCTGCCGGACAGTACGGTGCCGGAGGGGGCTGTCCCGGCCGCTCGCGCACCGCGGGACGTCTCCAACGCGCCGGATCACTCCAGATAGTGGGCGCGCCCGTCGTCGTCCATGTCCACGGACCCTTCGGGCAGGATGCAGAACTCGTTGCCCTCCGGGTCCGCCATCACCAGGAACCCGCCTTCGTCGTACTCCTCGAGCCGCCGCCCGCCGAGCGCCTCGACGCGCCGCTGTTCGGCGGCAAGGTCGGGCGAGGTCAGGTCGACGTGCATGCGGTCCTTGCCGGGCGTGGGCCGCGGATTGCGCTGGAACCCGAACACGAGGCCGCCCTCCTGGCGCAGCCAGATGTAGGGGCCGGTGCGGCTCTCGACGGGCCGCCCGAGCAGTTCGGACCAGAACGCGGCCAGCCGCTCGGGGTCCTCGGCGTCGACGACAAGGGCCGCGATCTGCAAGGGCTTCGGTGTCATTCGGTGACCTCCGGGAGTGGGTCCGTGCGCGGGATTCAGGTGGTCAGGTCCTCCACGATCCGCTTGGCGAGCCGTTCGGAGGACGCGGGGTTCTGGCCGGTGTAGAGGTTCCGGTCGACCTGTTTGTACGGGCGCAGCGGCAGACGGCCCTTGCGGTAGTCGGCGCCGTTCTCCCGCAGCCGGTCCTCCAGGTACCAGAGCGCCTTGCGGCCGAAGCTGTTGAACTTCTCCTCCAGGTTGAAAAGGCCCGTCATCCGGTACCCGGCGAACGGCCATGCGTCTGGTGACGCGGTGACCTCGTGGCGAGCGGAGTGTGGGGTGCGGCTGTGTCATGTCGGCTTACTCCAGACGAGACGGGCACGCCCGAACCTCGTAAGGAGGCGACTCGGGCGTCGGTGTGCCGTGCATCATCGAGGAATCCCTGCCGACCGCGACATGTAGCGGTCATCCAGGTGCGGCCGGGGACTCGTGTGAGCGGGGCCCATGGGCGGCCGGTCCAACTCCCGTTACCGGCATGCTCGTTCGCCACGAGCGACCCGCTCAGAACCCCGCCCGGACCGTCGACGCCCACCACGTCGTCCACGTACACGCTCGGACGACCCCGACCGCCTGAAAAGGCACTAGCCTGAGCTGTTGAGCGTTTAAGCAGCCGCGTGAAGCCGCACTCAGGAACCGGGAGGCTCGGGAGCATGACGCAGCCCGTCAGCTTCAGCACGCTGAACCTCCCCGAGGAACAGCACATCGCTCTGTGGGAGCGGCACAATGCCGAAGCGCTGATCGGGTTGACGTGCCGCTCCCTCGGTGAGGCGCGGCTGGACGCCACCGAGATCAATCTGCAGTTGCCGCGGGTCCATGTCGCGCGGGTCCTCGGCAGCCCGCACATCGTGGAGCGTCCCCAGGCGGTGATCAGGCGCACGCCGTCCGAGGCGATGGCCTGCTATCTGAACCTGGCGGACGACGCGTTCTTCTATCACGACGACGGGGTCCACCTGCTGCGCTCGGGGCAGTTGATCGTGTGCGATGCCGACCGGCCCTTCGTCCGGGGCTTCTCGAAGGGGCTCGAGGAGCTGGCGATCAAGGTGCCCCGTCCGGTGTGGCGGGACATCGGCGGGCCGTCGACGCTGCGGCGGCCCCTCGTTCTGGACGTCGACGAAGGCTCCGTCGGGGCGCGGACGTTCGCCCGGCTCGCCGGGCGGGCGCTGCGTCCCGGGGGCGCCGACACCGTCGACGAGCAGACCCTGCTGGGGCTGCTCGGCAGCCTGGTGACCGGCAGGCCGCCCGCCCTGGCCGCGGCCCATCGGGCGATGGCCAAGGTCTACATCGACAGGCACCTGGACGAGCCCGGTCTCTCGGCGCCGCGCGTCGCCCGTGGCGTGGGCATCAGCGAGCGGCACCTGTCGCGGGTGTTCTCCTCGGGCGGCTCCAGCGTTCCCCGGTATCTGCTGGAGCGCAGGCTGGAGTTGGCGTACTCCCTGCTCTCCCGGGGCGGGACCACGACAGTCGCCGAGGCCGCGGTGCGCTGCGGCTTCGGCTCGGCCGCGCACTTCTCCCACCGGTTCAAGGAGCGCTACGGGGTGCGGGCCTCGGACGTCCTGCGCGAGGCCCGCATCGCGGCCGGCTAGCCGGCGTCGGGTGCCAGCGTGATGTCGAAGCGGACGCGGGACCAGGACCGGCCCTCCAGGTCGCGTCCGTCGGGGGTCGGTGTGTCGGCCGCTTGGGCCGCGAAGTCCTTGACGAGGGACTCCTTCACGCCGAACACGGCGTCGCTGTCGAGCAGTTCGTCGCCCCGGACGAAGATGTGCGTCACGAGCGTTCGCAGATCGGGCGCCGTGACCATGAAGTGCAGGTGCGGCGCCCGCATCGGGGAGCGGCCCGAGGCCGCCAACAGCCCTCCGACCGGACCGTCGTGGGGAATGGGGTACGGGGTCGGGGTGAGGCCCCAGAACCGGTAGTGGCCCTGGGCGTCCGAGAACAGATGGGCGCGGGCCGCGACGCGGTCGTCGGCGTACTGCGTGTCGTAGAAGCCGTCCTCGTCGGCCTCCCAGACCTCGATCCGCGCCCCGCTCACGGGCTTGCCCGCGGTGTCGGTGACACTGCCCTCGACCCAGCAGGGTTCTCCGGCGGCGCCGAAGGCGAGGTCGCCGCCCTGGTCGATCTCAGGGCTGTTCTCGGTGAAGAACGGTCCGAAGACGGTGGCTTCGGTGGCGTCGCCGTATGCTTCGTTGTTGACGGCGACCGTCTGCATGGACACACCGAGGACGTCGGAGAGCAGGATGAACTCCTGGCGGCGTTCGTCGGTGAGGTGCCCGGCCCGGGTGAGGAAGTCGATGCCCGCGCTCCATTCCTCCTCGGTGAGCCGCACGTCCTGGACGAACGCGTGCAGGTGCCGGGTCAGTGACTGGAGGACCTGTCGCAGCCGGGGGTCGGCACAGTCGTCGAATGACCGCAGGACCTGCCGCAGGACGTCCGCCTCGCGTTCGCGCTGCTCGGCGGGAACGTCCGAGGGTGTGTTCGGGGTGTGCGTCATCGGGGGTCGGCTCCTTCCCAGGCGGCGTCGAGCAGTGCCGTGATGCCTGCTGGTGTGACGGGCCGCGGGTTGTCGGCCGGTGCGGCGGCGAGGACGGCTTCGGTCGCCGCCGCGATGCCGTCGTGCGGCATGCCGAGGTCCCGCAGCGAGCGCGGCGCGTCCAACTGGGCGCGCAGGCGGGCGAGCCCTTCGTTGGCGGTGGGGGCGTCGAAGGCCGCGGCGAGCCGCCGCTCGGCCTCGGGGGCGTCGGGCGCGTTGAAGGCGAGGACGTGCGGGAGGACGACGGCGTGGGTCTGGGCGTGCGGCAGGTTGAACGCGCCGCCCAGGACGTGGCAGATCTTGTGGTGCAGTCCCGACCCGGCGGACGCGAAGGCCACGGCGGACAGGTAGGCCCCGTACAGGGCCCGCTCCCGGCCCTCGAGGCCGCCCGGTTCCGCCACCACCTGGGGCAGTCCCGCACACAGCGCCCGTGCGCCTTCGGCGGCCAGGGCCTGGCTGAGGGGGTCGGTCCGCGGGGCCCACAGGGAGTCCACGCAGTGCGCCAGCGCGTTCAGGCCGGAGGCGACGCTCAGGCCGACGGGGAGTCCGAGCGTCAGCTCCGCGTCGTAGACGATCGTGCGCGGGAGGACCTTCGGGTCGGTGCCGGTGGTCTTGACGGATCCCTCGGTGAGGCCCCACACCGGGGTCGCCTCGGAGCCCGCGTAGGTGGTGGGGACGGCGACGACCGGGAGCCCCGACGTCAGCGCGACCGCCTTGGCGAGCCCGGTGGCCGAGCCGCCGCCGATGCTGACCAGGACGTCGGCGTGATGGGTCGCGGCCACCTCTCGCGCGCGCCGCGCCGTCTCGACGGGGACGTGCATGGTGACCTCTTCGTGGCGCACCGCCACGGGCAGGCCGTCGGTGACGCGCTCGGCGAGGTCCTTCGCCGAGGGGGCGGCGATGACCATCGCCCGCTCGCTGCCGAGGCCGCCGAGTGCGGCGGCGAGGTTCTCCGCGGCCGCGCCGGAGGCGAACCGCACCGTCTGCGGTAGCGTTTCGTGGACGAAGTGCATCAGGGCTCGTTCCTTCCCAGGACGGCTGCCATGGCCCGGCGCAGCTCCCGAGCGGGGTCGTCGGGGAGTGTCGCCGACCGCCACGCGATGTGCTTGTCGGGGCGCACGAGCAGCACACCGCTCTCTTCGGTGCCGCGCAACCCGGCCCAGTCGTAGTACAGATCGGTCACGTCGCGGCCGGGCCCGATGACGACCGTGGCGAGCGGGACGCCGAGCTCCGCGCCGACCTTCTCCGCGGCCTGCTCCCACGCCTCGCCCGCGATGCCGGTGAGGAGCGTCCAGCGGTCGTAGGGCGCCAGGTCCATGAGCGCGTGCCGGTGTGCGCTGTCGCCGACCCAGGCGTGCGGCAGGTGCGCGCCGGGGACCGTCGACATCTCGTAGTAGAGGTCCGGGTCGCGGGCGGGCGCGGGGGGTTCACCGCCGTCGGGGACGATCGCGGCGGAGGTGTAGTGCTGACCGAGTTCGACTCCGTGCGCGTTGAACTCGTAGTTCTTCAGCTCCATGGCGCGTACGAGGGCGGCCCGTTTGGCGGCGCCCGCCGGGGTGTTGTCCTTGCGTTCCTCGATGGCGGCCGCCATCTCGGCCTCGGTGGTGGCGTCGAGCAGGCCGAGCGCCTCGAAGATGTCGACGAACTCGCGGCTGGACTTGTTGGCCCGCTTCACGATCCGCTCCGCGACCGGTGCCCGCTCGGTCGTGTAGGTGTCCAGGAGCGAGGGGTCCGCATGGCCCGTGAGGACGGCCGCGAGCTTCCAGGCGAGGTTGTAGGAGTCCTGGACGGAGGTGTTCGAGCCGAGGCCGTTGCTCGGCGGGTGCCGGTGGACGGCGTCGCCGGCACAGAACACCCGGCCCTCGTGCAGCCGGGTCGCGTACATCTCGTTGTTGCCCCACAGGCTGGTGCCGGTGATCTCGACGTCCAGGTCCGGGATCCCGAGGAGGTTGCGGACGATCCGCACGGCGGCGGCCTCGTCGACGACCGGGGGTTCCTCGGCGATGTCGTAGCCCCACACGATGAGCCACTCGTTCCAGGGGCGCACCATGCGGACGAGTCCGGCACCGATGCCGCCGACGTTGGAGCCGGGCTGGACGACCCAGTACAGGACGGACGGGCGGTGTGCGACATGCCGGGCGATGTCGGCCTTGAAGGTGATGTTCATCGAACCCGCGATGTCCATCGCGCCCTCGAAGGGGAGGCCGATGTCCGCCGCTACCTGGGACCGGGCGCCGTCGGCGCCGATCAGGTACTTCGCGCGGATGCCGTACGCGTGGCCGGTGAGCCGGTCGAGGACCCGTACGGTGACACCGTCGGCGTCCTGGGTGTGGGACAGGTACTCGGTGGAGAACCGGGTGTGCGCGCCGCGCTCCGCCGCACCCCGGACGAGGATCGGTTCGAGGTACGTCTGCGGGATGTCGACGGTGAGGCAGGGCGAGGCCAGGCGGTAGTCGCCCTCGCGGTCGGGGCGCGTGCCCCAGGTGCGGATCCGGCCGATCTCCTCGCCGGCGATGCTCGTACAGAAGACCGTGTCGCCGACCAGGGCGTGCTCAGTGGCGTCGGCGAGCACCTGGTCCTCGATGCCCAGGTCGCGGAAGACCTCCATCGTGCGCTGGTTGGTGATGTGCGCGCGGGGTGTGTTGGCCGTCCACCGGTACTTCGTGATCATGATCGTGTCGACGCCGAGCGTCGACAGCAGGAGCGCGGCACTGGCCCCGGCCGGGCCCGAGCCGACGACCACGACGTCCGCTGTCACCGTGGGTCCTGCGGGTGGCTCGGTCTCGGGTGTCCCATCGCTGAATGCGGGCATGGTGGGGGCCTTTCCGGCGTCGGTGTCGGAGCCGCAAGTCTCCAGCCGCACCGGCCCACTTCGGAACCGTGGGTACCGAAGTGGGCGGGTCCGCCAACACATGGCGGATTCACGAAAGCCGCCCCTCGCCGGGGCGGGGCCCTACATCCCCTTGGCGCCCTCGCGGATCGCCTCCCGGATCCGGAAGTACGTGCCGCACCGGCACACGTTCCGGATGCCGTCCAGGTCCGCGTCGGTGATGGCGCGGCCCTCCTCCTTGGCGCGGCGGACCACGGCGACCGCGGCCATGATCTGGCCGGGCTGGCAGTAGCCGCACTGGGCGACGTCCTGGTCGAGCCAGGCCTGCTGCATCGGGTGCAGGTCCGCGTCCACGGTGTCGGCGAGGCCCTCGATGGTCGTCACCTCGTCGTCGGAGGCCAGCTCCTTGACGGGGATCGAGCAGGGGTTGACGGCCTTGCCGTTGAGGTGGCTGGTGCAGGCCTTGCAGACGTTGATGCCGCAGCCGTACTTCGGCCCTGTGACGCCCAGGATGTCGCGCAGTACCCACAGCAGGCGCACGTCGTCCTCTACGTCGACCGTCACCTGCTCGCCGTTGACGCGAAAAGTGTGCTTGGGCACGGGGTTTCCAGCCTCCCTGAATGGTCGGTGAGCCACGTGTGCGTGGGTCAGATCGCGTGGTCGAGGCCGTCGGTCGGCGACTGCGGGACCGGCGGGACGGTCGGCTTGGGCGTGAAGGACAGGGTGCTGTGGTTGATGGGGAACGTCGTCGGCGTCGTGCCGGTCGCCCTCGCGTACGCGCACGCCACCGCGGCCATCGAGGCGG
The DNA here is from genome assembly GCF_044453445.1 of Streptomyces sp. NPDC051684. Taxonomy (NCBI): domain Bacteria; kingdom Bacillati; phylum Actinomycetota; class Actinomycetes; order Kitasatosporales; family Streptomycetaceae; genus Streptomyces; species Streptomyces sp. NPDC051684. Next base: position 38,899 of record NZ_JBITCS010000028.1, read on the forward strand.
CGACACCCAACTCCCCTGCCCCGCCGGGCCTTTCGCTCGTGTTCGGCATGACGATGATGTCGAGTTCGGGCGGGGTGTTCCACTGGCGCGTGTAGAGGTAGTTGTCCCAGCTCGCTTCCAGGAAGTGGCCGTCCTTGAGGTGCAGGCTGGAGGTGAGGGTCTGCGCGATGCCGTCCATGAGGCAGCCCATCATCTGGGCCTCCAGGCCGCGGGGGTTGACCGCGAGGCCCACGTCGACCGCGCAGACCGCCTTGGTGACCCGGGGGCCGGTGACGCCGTCGCGGATCGGCCGGTTCACCGTCTCCGGACGGCAGTCGATCTCCACGAGGACCGCGTTGGCGGCGTGGTACTCGGTGTGCACGGCCACGCCCTGCGCCACGCCGTCGGGCAGGCTCCTCCCCCACTGCCCGACCTCGGCGACCTTGACGAGAACCGCGCGGGCCCGCTCGTCGTGCAGGAAGTCCCGGCGGAACGCGAGCGGGTCCTTGCCCATCTTCGCGGCGAGCCGGTCCACGATGAGTTCGCGGGCGCAGGTCACGTCCGGCGAGTAGACGTTGCGCATGCTGCCGGTGTTGAAGCCCTTGTCCGTCTCGTTGAGGAGCCGGCTGTACGCCCCGAACTCGTACGGCATGGACTGCGACAGCTGGAAGAACGTCTCGGAGAACGCGAGGTCGACGACGGGCAACTTCGCGGCCACGGAGGTGAGGGCCTCGCCGAAGCCCATACTGAGGTCGGTGGAGACGCTGGTGTGCCGCTGCTTGAAGCCGAGCACCTTGTTTCCCACGTACGAAGCACGCACGCGCGAGGTGGCCATCGGGTGGGCGCGGCCCTGGCGGGCGTCGTCGGCGCGGTGCCACATGAGGCGGACGGGCTTGCCCATCTTCTGGGAGATCTCGGCGGCTTCGAGGGCCGCGTCGAAGAACAGCTTGCGGCCGAACGAGCCGCCGCTCTCCGTGACATGGACGGTGACGGCGCCGACCGGCAGGCCGAGGCGGGCGGCGATGGTCTGCCTGGCGACGATCGGCGACTTGAGGCCGCCCCAGATCTCCGCCTTTCCCGAACGGACGTCGGCGATGGCGCAGTTGGGCTCGAGGGCGCTGTTGCCGCGGAAGTGGAAGGTGAAGGTCTCCTCCACGGTGCGGCTCAACGACGGCAGCCCCATGGAGGGTTCGGCCCGCTTCAGCTCGGCGAGGACCGTGGCGTCGGACTTGCCCTCCGCCGTGCCGCCCCGCCAGGACACCTCCAGGGCGCGCACGGCGTCGATGCACTGGCCGAACGTGCGGGCCCGCACGGCGACACCGGTGGACACGACGGCGACATCGGTGACACCGGGCATGGCGCGCACCGTGTCGAGGTTGGCCACCGAGCCGACCTTGCCGTTGATGGTGGGAGCGCGGCACACCATGGTGGGCAGCGCGTCCGGCACGGCGAGGTCCATGGCGAACTTCTTGGCGCCGGTGACCGCGGCGCGGGCGTCGACGCGGCTGTGCGGCTTGCCGATGACGGCGAACTCCTCGGCGGACTTGAGCCGCGCGGTGGCCTTCTGGGTCGTGGCCGCGGCGGCCTTCTCCGCCAGTTCCCCGATGCCGATGCTCTTGCCGGCCGGGCCGAGGATCACGCCCGCCTTGATCTCCAACTCGTCGACCACCGAGTCCAGTACGAGCGCCGCGGCGTCGAGGAGCCTGCCGCGCGCGATGGCGGCCGCCACCCGCACCGGGGTGTAGGTGGCGATCGTCGTGTTGGAGGCGCCGGTGAGCTGGTTGAAGAGGAGTTCGGGGCGGGCGTCGGCGAGCGTGACGTGCACCCGGTCGAGGGGGACGTCCAGTTCCTCGGCGATCAGCATCGCCGTCGATGTGGTGATGCCCTGGCCGACCTCTGCGCGGGGCAGCGCGAAGGACACCGTGCCGTCCTTGTTCACCTGGACGGTGATGAGCGCGGAGGTCGGCGCGGCGGCCAGGGACAGGGCGTCGTTGAGGTCGACGACCTCGGTGATGTCGAGGGACGGCAGACCGCCGGCCCCCGCCACATCCTTCGCCGCCGTTCCCTTGGCCGCCGCCTCACTTGCCGGTGCGAGTTCGGCCGCGGCCACCAGCGTGGGTGCCGCCAGTACGTAGCCGAGCAACTGTCGTCTGCGCATACTCCCTCTCACTCCGGCCTGTTCATGTCAGGAAGGTTGATGGCGATCGGCTGCCCCTCGGCCAGGAACAGGAGCACGAACCGACGGATCGCCTCTTCCAACGTCCACATCACCGCCGGCACCCCCGGTAGGGGGATGAGCCCTTCGCGGAAGGCCACGAGCAGTGGCCAGGCACCGGCGACGAGCGGCTCCAGGATCGGCTCCTTGGACAGGCCGATCATGTCGCCGACCCGGTCGCCCAGCGTATACCGGGAGAACGCGCTGATCAGGGGTCGGGTGAGACCCAAGTCCAGTTCCGCCACGATGCCGAGGAGGACATCGGTCAGCTCCTCGCCCTCCTTGGTGTGCGCGAGGATCGGGTTGAGCACCTGCTTCGACTGGGCGTTGGCGGCGTCCCAGGTCTTCGGGATGTACTCGTCCTGGACGCCGAGCATGGCCGCGCTCACCTGCCACACGTGCAGATACGCGTCCGCGTCGGCGGTGTTGACGCGTACTCCCCAGTCCTTCAGCTTGCGCATGACGAAGGTGGCGAGGCTGTGCCAGGTGACGAGGATGTCGGCCTGGCTGATCGGGATCTTCTGGCCGCCGCTGACCTGGGTCCACGCCGGGGACTGCGGGAGCAGATGCCGCACCGCCGCGTGCACCATGCGCGTCTTGACGGCGGTCACGACCATCGAGCCGGCGGGCTTGTAGGCGTTCAGGTCGCCGATGTCGTAGCCGAGTCTGGCGGTCTTGGCGATGCGGTCCTTCATGTCCGCGCCGCCCTTGGAGTAGTACACGGCGCGGGACTCGCGGGGGATGGCGGTGCTTATGAGACCGCTGCCGAGGCCGTACAGGGCGCCGACGTAAATGCCCTTGGTCTTGCTGAACTTGGAGCCGCGGTCGAGCTGCGCCGGGTCCGCCCAGTAAGGCAGTTTGCGGGCGTCCTCCATGAACTCCCGCAGGTCCGCCGGGAGTCCGTCGGGCAGCGGCTGGTCGTTGCGCTTCCACTGGGCCAACAGCCCATTGACCTTGGCGACCTCACCGCGCTTGATGACTCCGGCGATCACCGGGTCGGCCTGCTCGTCCCAGACCCACTCGGGGTCGACGCCCGCGCCCGCGCCGGCGATGGAGGCCTTCGGCGACCAGGTCCACAGGGACCGGGCGCTCGCCGGGGACGCGAGTCCGATGGCGCCGAAGGCACCTAAGGCGCCGCCTCCCAGCAGCATGTTCCGCCTGCTGAGCCCGCGCGTTCCGTCGTTTCCGTACACCATGGTGCTCGTCTCCTCAACTGGCGCTCGGCCGGTTGGTGTCGGGGATCTCGATCGCTGTGCCCTTGCCCTTGGTGAGGAACAGGAGGATGTACTGGCGGATCGCCTCGTCGACCGTCCAGGCGAGCGGTGGCACCAGGGGCAGCGGGAGCAGTCCTTCGCGGAAGGCGACCAGCTTCGGCCACACCGACGCGATGGCCTTCTCCCAGAACGGCTCCTCGGGGATGCGGTCCATGTCGGCGACGCGGTCACCGACGAGATAGCGGGCCAGCGCGTTGCACAGCGGCCGGTCGAGCCCGCCGGGGCTGGTCTGCTCCGCGAGTTGCCCGAGAAGGATGTCGGTGAGCTCGACGCCTTCCTTCGTGGAGGTGAGGATCGGGTCGAGGACCTGCTTGGACTGGGCGTTGGCCGCGTCCCAGGTCTTCGGGATGTACTCCTCGCGCACGCCGAGCATGTGCACACTGAGCTGCCACAGGTGCAGATACGCCTCGGAGTCGGCGGCGCTCACCGGCACCTTCCACTCCAGCAGCTTCCGCATGGTGTACGTGGCGAGGCTGTGCCAGGTGACGAGGATGTCGGCCTGGCTGATGGGGATCTTCTGCCCGTCGCTGACCTGCGCCCAGCCGGGCGACTTCGGGAGCAGATGTCGTACCGCCGCGTGCACCATGCGGGTCTTGACGGCCTGCACGACGCAGTCGCCGTCCGCGCGATAGGCGTTCAGGTCGCCGATGGCGAACCCCAGCATGCTCGTCTTGGCGACACGATCCTCCATGTCGGCGCCGCCCTTGGAGTAGTACACGGCGCGCGCCTCGCGGGGGATGGCGGTGCTGAGCATGCCGCCACCGACTCCGTTGAGCAGATTGAGGTAGAGGCCCCGCCGCTTGTTGAACTCTGCCGCCCTCTCCAGCTTGTCCCGGTCCGCCCAGGACGGCAGTTGCCGCGCCTTGTCCATGAACTCCCGTACATCCTGCGGCAGTCCAGCCGGAGGCGCCTGGTCGTTGCGTGTCCAGGTGCGCAGTTGCTCGTTCACCTTCGGTACGTCGCCGCCGTCGATGACCGAGGCGACGAGCCGGTCCACCTCGTCGTCCCAGACCCACTCGGGGTCGACGCCCGCGCCGGTACCGGCGAGCGAATCGCCCGGTGACCACGTCCACAGGGACCGGGCGTTCGCCGGTGACGCCGCACCCAGTGCCCCCAGGGCGCCGAGGGCACCGCCCGCGAGCAATATGTTCCGCCTGCTCAAGCCATCCATTGCTCCGAACTCCTCCTCGAGTTCCGTGACTCGCTCGACCGTCAACACGCCCTGCTGGTACGGCAGTTGCTTTGGTACGATGAAACACGTTGAGCATCTCTGTATCAGTACCACAGGGGAGCACAGACGAGGCATGAACGCCAGAGGCTTCACGCAATCAGGGAGGCACCTGTGGAACCCAACGTGCTCGAACTGGCCTTCAGCGAATCCGCCGCCGGGGCCGATGCCGCGGCCGAGGTGCCGGACGACGTGACGGTGCGGCTGCTCGACGCCGCGTACGAACAGTTCTGCCGCATGGGCATCAAGCGCTCCACGATGGCCGACGTGGCGCGGCTCGCGGGCGTCTCCCGGATCACCGTCTACCGCCGGTTCGACACCAAGGAGGCGCTGGTCGAGCACGTCGTACGACGTGAATTCCGGCGCTACTTCGAGCAGTTCGAGAGCGAGATCCGGGGCGCGGACACGGTCGCCGACCGGGTCGTCGCGGGCTTCGTCAGCTCACTGCGCGCCATCCGCCACAACCGGCTGATCGGCGGCCTGATGGCGGTCGAGCCGGACTCGGTGGTGCCGTCGATGACCACCGACGGGGGCCGGACGCAGCACGTGGTGCAGCAGTTCGTGGCCGCGCGACTGCGCGAGGAGCAGCAGGCCGGGCAGGTCGCCGCGGAGGTGGACGTGGAGGTGGTGGCCGAGATGATGGTGCGCGTGTGCACATCGTTCCTGGTCGTGCCGAGCCATGTCATCGATCTGGACGACGACGAGCGGATGCGGGAGGTGGCCCGGCAGTTCCTGGTCCCGATGCTGGGGCCGCCGGCGTAGCCCCGGCCCTCGAATCTGGTCCCCGGATACGACGACGCGACTTATTGACACGGCGCCAATAACGGTCCACGGTGGGCACCGCTCACCCACAGTCCGCCCCACCCCGCACGTTCCACGCCGTACGTTTCCGGGAGCCGCCGTGACGCCAACAGAGCCGCTACGCCAGTCCGTCGACGGGCTGACGATCACCAAACTATTGCGCCGCAACGCCGAGGAGTTCGGGGACCGGCCCGCCCTCACCACCGGCATCGGGCCGGACGCGGGCACCCTGACCTGGACCCAACTGCGCGCCGAGACCGCCGCGCTCACCCGTGGCCTCGCCCAGCTCGGCCTGGGCCGGGGCGAGCGCCTGCTCATCGCCATGTCGAAGCGGGCCGAGCACTGGGTCACCGACCTGGCCGCCGCCCACATCGGCGCGCTGCCGTGCAGCACGTACGACACCCTGAGCACCGAGCAGATCGGTGTCATCGCCCGGCACAGCGCGGCCACCGTGCTGGTCCTGGAGGGCGAGGAGCAGGTGCGGCGCTGGGCGCCCGTCCTCGACGACCTGCCGCGGCTGCGCGCCGTCGTCGTCCTCGACTGGTCGGCCGCACCCGCCAACGACCCGCGCTTCGTCAGCTACGCGGCGGTGCGCAACGCGCTGCCGCCCGACGACGCGGCCTTCGAGTCGCTCACCGACGCCGTCACGACGGACCAGCCGCTGGCGCTCGTCTACACCTCGGGCACCACGGGCGACCCGAAGGGCGTGGTGCTCTCGCACCGCAACGTCATCCACGAGTCCGTGATGCAGGAGCAGTTGGTGCCGCTGCCGGAGCATCCGCGCTCGGTCGCGTATCTGCCGATGGCGCACATCGCTGAGCGGGTGCTCGGAATCTACATGCCGATCTGCAGCGGCGGCCATGTCACCATCTGCCCCTCCCCCGACCAGCTGCTGCCCGCACTCCAGAAGGTCCGCCCGCACGGCTTCTTCGGTGTGCCACGGGTGTGGGAGAAGCTCACCACCGGCCTGCGTGCCCAGCTCGCGGCGCTCCCCGAGGAACAGGCGACGGCCCTCGCGCAGGCCCAGAAGACGGCGCTCGAGGTCTTCCGGCTGCGCTCCGCCGGCAAGGGCGTACCGCCCGAATTGACGGAACAGCTACAGAAGTTGGACGAGGTGGCGCTGCGCCCGCTGCGCGCCGCGATCGGCTTCGACGACTGCCTGCGGGCGTTCAGCGGCGCCGCCCCGATCCCCACGGCCGTCCTGGAGTTCCTGGCGAGCGTGGGTCTGCCGGCGTACGAAGTGTGGGGCCTGAGCGAGACGACGGGCGCGGCCACGGTCAGCACGCCCGACGTGTTCGCCCTCGGCTCGGTCGGCCGCCCCGGGCCCGGGATCGAGGTGAGGGAGGCCAAGGACGGCGAGCTCTTCGTCCGCGGCCCCGTCGTCTTCGCCGGATACCTCCAGGCGGACGGCGACATCGCCTCCGGTACCGACGCCGAGGGCTGGCTGCCGACCGGTGACGTCGGCACGGTCGACTCCCGGGGCATCGTCACCGTCACGGACCGCAAGAAGGAACTCATCATCACCGCCGGCGGCAAGAACATCGCCCCGACGAAGATCGAGTCCCTGCTGCGCGCCCACCCGTTGATCGGTCATGCCGTCGCGCTCGGTGACCGGCGCCGCTATGTCACGGCACTGCTGGTCCTCGACGAGGAGGCGGCCCCCCACTGGGCGCGCGCGAACGGCATCACCACGACGGAGCTCGACGAACTCGCCGAGCATCCACAGGTGTTGGCGGCGCTCGACGGCGCGGTCGAGGAGGCCAACGCGGTCCTCTCGCGGGTGGAACAGGTCAAGCGGTACCGGGTCGTCGCAGGTCCCTGGACGACGGAGACCGGCGAGCTGACACCGAAGCTCAGCCTGCGCCGCCGCGCCATCGACGATCTGCACGCGGCGACGATCGAGTCGATGTACGCGTCGGACGAACCAGCGGACAGGAACAAGGAGTAGCAGCCCATGGAAGGCAAGGCCCAGGCCACCCGGCGCCGCCGGATGGAACCGGACGCGCGCCGCGCCGAGATCCTCGCCGTGGCCCGCCGAAGGTTCGGGTCCGCCGGCTACGCCTCGGTGTCGATCTCGGACATCGCGGCCGAGGCCGGCGTGGCCCGGGCCCTCGTCAACCACTACTTCGGCGACAAGCGGCAGCTGTACCTGGAGGTGGTGCGGCAGATGATGGTCATCCCCGCCTCCGTGTCCCAGCGGCTGCCGCGGACCACGGCCGAGGAACGCCTCGCCGTCTGCGTCGACCGGTGGCTCGAAGTCGTCGAGCGGAACCGGGAGATGTGGCTCGCGGCCATCGGCATGGAGTCCCTCGGCGACCCGGAGGTCGACCGGATCATGCTGGAGGCCGACGAGATCGCCACCGACCGGATCCTCGAGGCCGCCATGATGACGGACATCGCCGAGGACGCGGGCCGCGACAAGCTCCGCGCGATGATCCGCGCCCACAGCGCCATGCTCAAGTCGGCGTCCCACGAGTGGCTGGCGCGCGGCACACTCACCCGCGACGACCTGCACGTGATGCTCACCCGCTCGGTCGTCCACCTGCTGCACACGGTCTTCCCCGCGGTGCGCAACGGCTGACCGTACGGCACATACACACCTTTTCCCTTCCTCAGGAGACACACCATGCCCCGAGTCCTGTCCGACGAGCGCGGCGATCTGGTCAAGGCCATCGCGGACTTCTGCTCGCGCGAGTGCGGCACGAAGGAACAGCGCGACAAGCTGACGGCCAACGGCGCTGAGCATCACAACCAGCAGCTGTACGAGAAGATGGCGAAGCTCGGCTGGCTCGGCATCGCCGTCCCCGAGGAGTACGGCGGCGCGGGCCGCGGCATGGTCGACCTCTCCCTCTTCCTCCAGGAGACGTCCTACGGCCGCGCCCCCATCAGCGGCTTCGGCACGACGATCATCACCGCGGCGGCGTACGAGAAGTTCGGTACCGAGGAGCAGAAGCGCACGGTCCTCGAAGGCGTGGTGAACGGCCGCGTCGAGTCCGTCTCGATGTCCGAGCCGGGGGCCGGTTCGGATGTGGGCGCGCTGGCCTGCCGGGCGGAGCGCACCGCGGGCGGCTATCTGGTCAACGGCCAGAAGACGTGGTGCTCCAACGCCCATTTCGCCGATCACATCCTGCTCATCGCCCGTACGGAACCGGGTTCGGCGAAGCACGAGGGCCTGACCCAGTTCATGGTGCCGACGGACGCCGAGGGCCTGACCATCCGCGGCATCGACACGATGGGCGGCAAGGAGGTCAACGACCTCTACTTCACGGACTGTTTCGTCCCCGACTCGGCGGTGGTCGGCACGCCGGGCAAGGCCTGGACGCAGCTCATGGCGGGTCTGAACCTGGAGCGGATGATCCTCGCCGCGATGATGCAGGGGGTGGCGCGCCGGGCCTTCGACGACACCTTGGCGTACGTCCGCCAGCGCGAGCAGTTCGGCCGGCCCATCGGCTCCTTCCAGGCGCTCAAGCACCGCATCGCGGACATGGCGACGGAACTGGAGTGCGCGCAGCTCCTCCTGGACGACGTGGCCGCGACGATCGACGCGGAGCCGGGCAAGGTGTTCGCCCGCGAGGCCTCGATGGCGAAGCTCAAGTGCACGGAGCTGGCGAAGCACATCACTCTGGAGGGCATGCAGATGATGGGTGGCTACGGCTACGCCACCGAGTACGGCATGGAGGCCCTGCTGCGGGCGACGGTCGTGTCGACGGTGTACGGCGGGACGAGCGAGATCCAGCGGGACATCATCGGCAAGACGTACGGGCTGTAGGCGGACCCGGGCGGCGTGCTCCCGGAGGGTCCCGTCGATGAGTTTCCGGTGCTGTGCCGGTCTACCCGTCGACGAAGGGAGCACGCCATGAGCAAGATCATTGTCTGTACGTTCCTGACGCTGGACGGCGTGATGCAGGCCCCGGGCGCCACGGACGAGGACGCCGAGGACGGGTTCGAGCACGGCGGCTGGCAGAAGCCCACGGACGACGACGAGGTCGGCGCGGCCATCGCCGGCTGGTACGAGCACGCGGAGGCGATGCTGCTCGGCCGCAAGACGTACGAGATCTTCGCGTCGTACTGGCCGACCGCCGATCCCGGCAACCCGTTCACCGCGCGGATGAACGGCATGCGCAAGTACGTGGCGTCCCGGACCCTGACGTCCGTCGAGTGGCAGAACTCCACGCTGCTGGAGGGCGATGTCGTCGAGGCCGTACAGGCGTTGCGGGCATCCGGCGGCGGCGAGATCAATGTCGTCGGCAGCGGAGACCTCGCGCAGACCCTGATGCGGGCCGGCCTCGTCGACGAGTACCGGCTGACCATTCACCCGGTGATCATCGGCTCTGGGAAGCGGCTCTTCGCCGGCGGCGCGATCCCCACGGCGCTCGAACCGGTCAGCGTCTCGGCGACGAAGGGCGGCACCGTCGTCGGTGTCTACCGGCCGAACGGCGAGCCCAGCTACGACACCTACTGAACGGCGGGCCGCGCCGCGGTCCTCCGGGTGAGGAGTTCGGTGACCAGCGCGAGCGGCGGCCAGCCAAGCCGCCCGTGCCGCGCGACGACGTGGGCGCGCAGCACGACCTCGGGTCCGGTGAGCGGGAGCAGCCTGACCCCGGGAAAGGTCGGGGTGCCGACGGGGAGCAGTCCGACGCCGAGCCCGGCGGTGATCATTCCCTGGACCAGGTCGAGGCTGTCGGCCTGGTGGGTGACACGGGGTGCGAACCCCGTTATGGCGGCCAGGGTGTGGATGACGGTCGCGTCGGAGGTGCCACGGGAATTGACGATCCAGTCCTGCGCGCGGAACGCGTCGAAGACCGCGAGGGTGTCCGCCGCGTCGGGCACCTCGGCGTCGGCCGGGACACCGAGACCCCACGGCGCGGTCCACAGGGCGGTGGTGTGCAGTGTGGGGTCCGGGTCGGCGGGCGCCAGGTTGTAGTCGTAGGTGAGCGCGAGGTCGGTCTCGTCCGCGGCGAGCAGTTCCAGGGCCTCGGCGGGTTCGTGTTCACGGACGAGGAGGCGCAGCCGGGGGTGGCTCGCCGCCAGCTCGGTGACGAGGGGCAGCAGGTGGACGCGGATGGCGGTGGCGAACCCGGCCACCCGCAGTGTCCCGTTCGGCTCGGCTCCGGGAGCGAGGGCGAGGCGCGCGGTCTCGACGGCGGCGAGGATCCCCGCGGCGTGCTCGGCGAGCCGCCGCCCGGCCGGGGTGAGCCGCACCCGCCGCCCCTCCGGCTCGATCAGATCGGCCTCCATCTCCCGCGCGAGGACGGCGAGTTGCTGCGAGACCGTCGAGGTCGTGGTGCCGACCGTGTCCGCGACCGCGCGCATCGAACCCAGCCGGGACAGTTCCACCAAGAGCCGTAGCCGCCGTGTCTCCATTCCTCCATTGTCCAGGTTCATCGAACGGAACGTCCATGATCGGCACGTGGACACGAACGGTGCATAGGACATTGACTGTCGCCCATGAGTTCCCCCAAGCCCCCGCACCGCTCCCGTCCCAACGCCGCACAAGCCGGTTTCGCGATGGCGGTAGCCTCGATGTCCACGGTCCAGCTCGGCTCGGCCCTGACCGTGCCCCTCTTCGGGCAGCTCAGCGCGCTGGGCACGGCGGGCCTTCGGCTCGGCTGGGCGGGCCTGCTCCTGCTCGTCCTCGTCCGGCCCCGCCGCCGTGACTTCACGCGGGCGGACCTGCTGGCCTGCACGGTGCTGGGCGCCGCGACCGCGGGGATGATGGCGTTCTTCATGCTGGCCCTGGACCGACTGCCCCTGGGCACGGCGAGCGCGTTGGAGTTCCTCGGCCCGCTGGCCGTCTCCCTGTTCGGGCCCGGCCACGGCCGCAGAATATGGGCCGCGGCGGCCGCGGTCGGCGTCGTCCTGCTCACCGAGCCCTGGCACGGCGGCCTCGACGCGCTCGGCGCGGTGTACGCACTGGCGGCGGCGGGCTGCTGGGCGGCGTACATCCTGCTCACCCAGCGCGTCGGCGACCGGGTCACCGGCCTGAAGGGGCTCGCGGTCTCGATGCCCGTGGCCGGCGTCCTCGGCATGCTCATCGCCGCGCCCGCCGTCTCCGCCCACGCCACGTGGCCGACCGTGTGGATCATGCTCGCCCTGGCAGCCCTGAGCCCCGTCCTGCCCTTCGCCCTGGAGTTCCTCGCGCTGCGGCGCCTGACCACGTCGGCCTTCGGCACCCTGATGAGCCTCGAACCCGCCATCGCGATGCTGGTCGGCCTCGTCGTCCTCGGCCAGACCACCGACCCGGCCCCCGCCCTCGGCATCGCCTTCGTGGTCGCCGCCGGCGTCGGCGCCACCCGCACGGGCGGGCGCCGACCGACCCCGTCCACGACCGACACATCGGGCGACGCGACCGGGTCCACGGCTCCCGCTCCGGCGTCGATCGAGGTGTGAGGGCGGGCGCCGACGGGCGTGGTCCCGGCGGCGTACGATCGCGCCATGGTGCAGAGCTCCGCCACGACCGTGGACGACTACCTCGCCGAGCTGCCCGACGAGCGCAGGACCGCGCTCGCCGAGCTGCGACGGATGTGCCGCGCCGAGCTGCCCGGCTTCGCGGAGGTCATGGCGTACGGCATGCCCGCCTACGAGCGGGACGGTGTCGCCGAGATCGCGTTCGCGAGCCAGAAGCAGTACATCTCCTTCTATCTGATGCGCAGCGACGTGCGTGACGCCTTCACCGAGCGGCTCGCCGGGCAGGACATGGGCAAGGGGTGTCTGCGGTTCCGGAAGGCGGCCGCCGTCGACTTCGACCTCGTGCGGGAGCTGCTGCGGGCGACGGCCGCCCGGCCGGGCACGGTCTGCTGATCACGCCTGACGACGGCGCTCGAAGCGGGCCCGTGCGGCGTCGTGCGCTGCGCGCAGCAGCCGCAGGACCGTGTCGTGCGTCCGCTCTCCGGGGTTGACGACGCAGATCCAGTTCTGGGCGCCGTACACCGGGTGGGGCAGCACGGTGTCGACGACCGCGTAGTCCACCGGGGACTCGCCGGCGAGCTGCTGGAACGTATCCCGGTCCACCTGGATGTTCACGCGAAGCCGGTCGGGGGCGTCCAGGTCCGACAGCGCGTCGCCGGGGTAGTTCTTGGTGACGATCGTGGCGTACGGCTGCACGGCCCGCGGGACCTCGCCGTCCGGCGCGTAGTAGAAGAACACGTCGCCCCACGCGATCTCCGGGAAGTCACCGCCGGGCCCCGGGGCGAGGACGAGCGCGCAGTCGAAGCCGCGCACGGTCTTGATGATGTGTTCCATACTCGTGTTGCTGCTCATGGTTCAAGCATCGGCTTGAAGTGCTCATGTGGGGTTGAGAGGGACGGATGGCCGACGAGAGCGTGCTCAGGACCGCCGATGTCTCCAGGGAGTCGGGGTACTCCGTGCAGCAGGTGCGGGATCTGGAGCGGCTCGGGGTCGTCCCGGCGGCCACCCGGTCGGGCAACGGCTACCGGGCGTACGCCGCCGTCCATGTGCGGGCGCTGCACGCCTACCGGGGGCTCGCCGGAGCCATGGGGCCCGTCGCCGCCAGGCGGCTGATGGCGGATCTGTGGACGCGGACGGTCGAGGAGGCGGCGGCCTCGGTCAACGCCGTGCATGTCTCTCTGGCGCGCGAACGCGACGAGGTGCTGCGCGCTCAGGAGGCACTGTGGGCGATCGAGTCCGAGGCGGCACACCACGGCGCCGTCGAGGGCGAGGGCGAGGGCGAGGGCGAGGACACGATGACGATCACCGAACTCGCCGCCGCGCTCGGCGTCCGCACCTCGACACTGCGGTTCTGGGAGCGGGAGGGCCTCGTCGCGCCCGAGCGCGTGACGTCGCAGCGGGCGCGCCGCTACGGGCCCGCCGCGATCGGCGCGGCCAGGATCGTCGCGGCGCTGCGCGGCAGCGGCTACGGCATCCCCGCGGTGCGGGACATCGTCGACTCCCTGCACTCTCTGAGCGAGGGTGGCGCGCCGGAGCGGGTCCGTCGCATGCTCGACGAACGCCTCGACCGGATCGCGGCACGCTCCGTAGCGCTCCTGCGCGCGGGCGCGGACCTCGCCGCCGTGCTCGACTCCCTCAGAGCCTGTGAACAAACCCCCGTCTGCGCTGCGAAGACTTGACCGCGACGAGCCGTTCGATCACGCCGAAGCTGTAGCGCTCGCGCTCGACGACGTCGAAACCCGCCTCCCGTACGAGGTGCAGCGGGCGGCGCAGTTGATGGTCGTCCGCGAGTTTCAGCATCAGCGGTTCGAGCGCCCGCTGCAGCGTGCGGACGGCGAACCGGTGGCTGATGACGTGGTCGATCAGGAGCAGCGTGCCGCCCGGTGCGAGGACCCGGTGCATCTCGGCGACGGCCGCGCGGTCGTCGGGGATGCAGCACAGGCCCAGCGCGCAGACGACGGTGTCGAAGGAGGCGTCGGGGAACGGCAGCCGCGTCGCGGACGCCTCGCTGAGCGTGGCGTCGACACCGAGGTCGGCCGCCCGCACGCGGGCGCGGGCCAGCATGTCCGGGGACAGGTCGACCCCGGTCAGGTCGGTGCTCTTGGGATAGTACGGCAGGTTCAGGCCGGTGCCGACGGCGACCTCCAGGACCCGGCCCTCGGCCCGCGCGCACAGCCGGGCGCGGCCGCCCCGGAGCATGTGGCGGTCGAAGCGGCGCATCCAGCCGTCGTAGTGGGGCGCGTCGCGGGCCCAGATCTTCTGGGTGCGCAGGTCCTGATCGCGATCGGCCACGGCGGCTTCCCTTCGGCGCGGGCGTCGGTCCCAGCATGCGTGCCGTCCGCGCCGAAGGCGAGCACCCTGCGCGGGTGCCGTCGCAGACGCTCAGGCGAGCCGCTCGCCCTTGCGCTCCGGGATGACGAACATGGCGAGGATGTCGGCGACGTAGATCGCGGACAGCAGGGCGATGGCGACGGCGAAGCCCCACCGGTCCGCGCACAGCGCCACGACGACGGGCGCGAATCCGCCCACCGCGCGGCCGATGTTGAACAGGGTGTTCTGCGCCGTGGCCCGCACCTGCGTCGGGTAGAGCTCGGCCATCAGCGCGCCGTAGCCGCCGGTCATGCCGTTGGCGAAGAGGCCCATCACGGCGCCGCCGACGAGCAGCGCCCAGGGCGAGACGAGCTGGCTGTACGCGAGGACGGAGACGGCCGCGCCGACCTGGAAGAGCCAGAACGTCCTGCGGCGGCCGAGGCGGTCGGCGAGTTCACCGAAGAGAAGGATGCCGAGCGCCATGCCGACGACCGTGACGGCCGTCCAGCCGGAGGACTTGGTGAGGCTGTAGCCGAACCGCTCGCTGAGGTAGGTCGGCAGCCACGTCATGATGCCGTAGTAGCCGAAGTTCTGGACCGACGTCAGGACCAGGACGCCGAGGCTGGCTCGGGTCGTGGGGCCGTCCTTCACCAGCAGCTTCAGCGAGGCGAGCGTCGAAAGGCGCGTGCCCTCGGTGCGGGTGCGCGTGAAGTGCTCGGGCTCGTGCAGCCGGGAGCGCAGCGCGATGGCGACCACCGCGGGCACGGCACCGATCACGAAGAGTCCCTGCCAGCCCCACGCGGCGAGCACCGGCGCCGAGACGAGCGCGGCGGCCAGCACACCCGCCTGGAAGCCGAGCGCCACCAGCGACGTGGCGCGCGCCCGCTTCTTGCTCGGCCAGGCCTCGGCGGCGAGTGTCATGCCGATGCCGAACTCGCCGCCGATACCGACGCCCGCCAGGAACCGGAACGCGGACAGCTCCCCGTACGAGGTCGCCAGCGCGGAGAGGCCGGTGAAGACGGCGAAGAAGATCACCGAGTACGTGAGGACCTTCACCCGGCCGAACCGGTCGGCCAGCATCCCGAAGACGAGTCCGCCGACGACGGCGCCGATGAGCGTGATGGTGGCGAGCGAGCCACCCTGCGCCTTGTCCAGGCCCAGGTCGGCGGAGATGGCCGAGAGGGCGAAGCTCAGGATCAGCAGGTCGAAGCCGTCCATCGCGTAGCCGAGGGAGGAGGCGAACACCGCCTTCTTCGCGTAACGGCTGGGCTTGTCGCCGCCGATGTCCGCCGGTCCTGCGTCAGTTGCCGGCACATCCACTTGTGTCATCAGGCTTGGTTCCGTCGTTTCCGTCGCACGTGGGGTCAGGGGCGCCGACGCGGGCGTTCCTGCCCCACCCGCTCATGCGAACATCCGGACACGACACGACCGGGGAGAACGGGCGTGGCATCCGGAGAACGGAAGAGGAGTGGTGAAGACGACGGTCTCGGCCGTAGGCCCGGGACCGTGCACACACCGGCAGGGTGAAAGTCTTTCACACGTGGCCGGGTGCCTTCGACACGGCCTTCGGCTCAGCTCACTTCCCGTGGGTCGCCGCGGACCGGTAGTCCGTGTACGTGTACGGGTTGTCGAGCACCTTCGTCTCGGGGATGTCGGGGTTCATTCCGGCCCGCCACGCCTCCTCGCCCAGCGTCGACCGCAGATGCTCGACGGTGGCCTCGGCCTCGCGTCGTACGGCGGCGAGGTCGATGTCGACGAGCCGGTGGTCGTGCTTCACGACCCGCCCGTCGACGAGGACGGTGTGCACGTCGCCGCGCTGGGCCTGGAAGGCGACGTGTCCGTAGGGGTTGAGGAGCGGGAAGGAGACGGGCGAGTGGTCGTTCCTGATGAGGACGAGGTCGGCCTTCTTTCCTTCCGCGACGCCGCCGAGGTCGCGGTCACGGCCGAGCGCCCGCGCGCCGCCTGCGGTCGCCCACTCCACGACCTGCTCCGCCCGCAGCGCGCAGTGCGTGACGGTCTCCCCCAGCGCGTGTGCCTCCAGATGCTCGCGGGCCCGGTCGGCGCCCAGCGTCGTCCGCATCGCGGAGAACAGGTCGCCGCTCCACCACACGCTCGTGTCCATGGACAGGGACACCGGGATGCCGTGGGCGCGCAACGCCCACGTGGTCGGGTACCCCTGGCCCGCGCTCTGCTCGCTCTCCGTGGACACGGACACCGAGCCGCCGGTCGCCGCGATGCGGTGGTACGAGTCGGGTGACAGCGTCGCCGCGTGCACGTACACCGTCTCGGGTGTCATGAAGCCGTGCTCGTGCATGAGGCGGATGCCGTCGTCGTTGGTGGCGCCCCACACTCCCGCATGGGTGCTGACGGGAACGCCGAGTTCGCGGGCCGCCTCGAAGGCCGGTTTCTCGGGGAAGGCCGGGTCGCCGGTGACGTCGAAGGCGAGCTGGAAGCCGAGCAGGTCGTCGGCCTCGGCGATGTGCCGGCGCGCGAAGGCGCGGAAGTCGGGGGTCGCGGTCCATTCGGCGGGTGCCTGCTGGATGTTGCCGTACGCGAGGACGTGGCGGCCGGGAACGGAGCGCAGCGCGTCGACGGCGGCCTCGGCGTGCCCGGTGCTCTGCAGTCCGTGCGACCAGTCGACGACGGTCGTGACCCCCGCGTCGAGGGCCTCGACGGCGGCGAGGAGGTTGCCCGCGTGGATGTCCTGGGGGCGGAAGGAGGTGCCGTGTTCGAGGTAGTACCAGACGAAGTACTGGGTGAGCGTCCAGTCGGCGCCGTAGCCGCGCATGGCCGTCTGCCACATGTGCCGATGGGTGTCGATCATGCCGGGCATGACGATGCCGTCGGTGGCGTCGATCTCCAAGGTGCCGTCGGGGACGGTTAGTTGGGGGCCGACGGCAGCGATACGGTCACCGATGACCAGCACGTCGGTGTCGGGGAGGATCCGGCGGGCGGAGCCCATGGGCAGGACGGTGCCACCGCGCAGGACGACGGGCCGTCCGGGCGGGAAGGCGTCCGGCGGGTGCGGCAGGTCGGGCTGGTTCGGCGGATCCGAGGGAGCTGAGCGATGCATCATCGGTCTCCTCTGCGGCGCTCCGGGCCATTTCGGACGAGCGTCCGGATGCCGGTCGGCCATTGCCACCGATGCTGATGAAGGCGCACCCTACTGTCAATCCCCCCACGCACAGCGGGGAGTTGGAGAGCCCCACGGCCCGGAGGTAGCCGCCATGCCCCGCGAAGGAACCGGCCCGGACTTCATCGAGGCACTGGCCCGCGGCCTGGAAGTGATCACCGCGTTCCGGCCGGGCCGGCCCGCGATGACGCTCGCCGAGGTGGCGGGCGCGACCGGCCTCGCCCGCCCGACCGCGCGCCGCATCCTGCTGACGCTGACCGAACTCGGCTACGTCCGCCAGTGCGCCGCCGGCTTCGCGCTCACGCCGCGCGTTCTCGACCTCGGGGTCTCCTACGTCCGGTCGATGGGCCTGTGGGACGTGGCGCGCCCGCATCTCGAACGCCTCGTGGAGGAGACGGACGAGTCCTGCTCGATCGCACAGCTCGACGGTTCGGACATCGTCTACGTCGCCCGCGTGGCCCGCCCGAAGATCGTCGCGCTGTCCGTGCAGATCGGCACCCGCTTCCCCGCGTTGCAGACCTCCCTCGGCAAGGTGCTGCTCGCAGCGCTGCCCCCGGACGAGGCGGCACGGGCCCTCGCCGAGCCCAGCCGCTCGGGCCTCACTGCGCTGTGGCGCCCCGAACGCACTGAGTGGGAGGCGGAGTTGAGCGACGTACGGGCCCGCGGCTGGGCCCTCACCGACGAGCAGCTCGCCCGCGGCATCCGCTCGGTGGCGGCGCCGCTGCGGGACGGGGCGGGCCGGGTCGTCGCGAGTGTCAACGTCAACGCGCACGCGGCCGAGACGCCCGTCGACGTGCTGGTGCGGGACCACTTGCCGCGCCTGTTGCATACGGCGGGCGAGATCAGCCTCGACTTCGGCCGTGTGGCGTCGGTGCCGCACACGACGATGACGTCGGTTCCGGTGGCGCGACTCTGACGCCTTGACGGTCACCCCCGCCGCGCTCAGAATCACCCACGGACAAGTGTCCGGCGTCCGGACACGGAGAGGCTGGGTCCATGCCGCCAAGCACCCCGTCCGGCCAACCACCCGCCACAGGACCGCTGTCGGGCGTCCTCGTCGCCGACTTCTCCCGAATCCTCGCTGGCCCGTACGCGACGATGCTGCTCGCGGACCTCGGCGCCGACGTCATCAAGGTCGAGGGCCCGCGCGGCGACGACACCCGCACATGGATGCCGCCGGTGCACGACGGCGTCTCGACGTACTACCTGGGCATCAATCGCGGGAAGCGCTCCCTCACCCTGGACCTCCGGGACGGGTCCGACGCCGCCCTCGCGGCCGAACTCGCCGACCGGGCCGACGTGTTGATCGAGAACTTCCGCCCCGGCACCCTGGCCCGCTACGCCCTCGACTTCGATTCGGTGAACCGCACGAACCCCGGCCTCGTCTACACGTCCATCACCGGCTTCGGCACCGGCGCGGGCCGCGACGTCCCCGGCTACGACCTGATGGTGCAGGCCATGTCCGGACTGATGAGCCTGACCGGGGACCCGGAGGGCCCGCCGTTCCGGGCCGGCATCTCCGTCTTCGACGTCATGGCGGGCAACCACGCCGCCATCGGCATCCTCGCGGCGCTGCGCCACCGCGACGCCACCGGCGAGGGCCAGCACGTCGAGGTGAACCTCCTGTCCTCCGCGCTCACCGGCCTCGTCAACCACAGCTCCGCCTACGTCGCCGGGGGCACGGTCCCGTACCGCATGGGCAACGCCCACCCCAGCGTCTTCCCGTACGAGCCGCTGCCGACGGCCGACCACGACCTGATCGTCGCCGCCGCCAATGACGGTCAATTCCATGCGCTGTGCGAGGTGTTGGGCATCCCCGACACGGCCGACGATCCGCGCTTCGCCCGCAATGCCGACCGCACGGCCCACCGCGACGCGCTGCGCCCGATCCTGGTCGAGCGCCTGGCCACGCGCGGCGCACACGAATGGTTCACGCTGCTCGTGCGGGCCGGGGTGCCCAGTGGCCCGATCAACACGATCGACGGCGGCTTCGCGACGGCCGAGGAGTTCGGCCTGGACCCCGTCGTGACCGTCGGCGAGGGCGAGCGCGCCCTGCCCACGACCCGCCATCCGATCCGCTTCTCCGCGACCGCGGCCTCGTACCACCTGCCGCCGCCCGAACTGGACGAGCACGGCGAGGAGTTGCGCGCCTGGCTGGCGAAGTCCCCGACCACGGAGCCCCCTCATGCCTGACCGGTCGAGCCGCCCCACGCCCCCGGCAGCCACCACCCACCCCTCCTACCCGACCGCCCTGGGCGCATCGGACCCGAAGCGGATCACGCTCCTCGGGCAGGACCTGGCGGAGGACATCATGGGCTCCGTCGGCTTCGGGGAGCTGGCGTTCTGGCTGGCCACGCAGCGCCGGCCGAGCCCCGGCGAGACCCGCGTCTTCGAGGCGGTCCTGGCCGCGCTCGCCGACCACGGCTTCACGCCCACCGCGATCGTCTCGCGCCTCACGTATCTCTCCGCCCCGGACTCGGTGCAGGGCGCCCTCGCCGCCGGGCTGCTCGGCGGCGGCTCCCGCTTCCTGGGTGTCACAGAGGACACCGGCCATTTCCTCAACGCGGTCGTCACCTCGCTCGGCGACTCCCAGACGCCACCCGAGGACGGGCCGGCCTGGGACGCCATCGCGCTGCGGACGCTGCAACACAGCCGCGACGCACACGAGTTGATCCCGGGCCTCGGCCACCACCTCCACAAGGAGGGCGATCCGCGCACAGGGCGCCTGATGGACATCGCCCGCGAGGAAGGCTGCTTCGGCCCGCACCTCGCCCTCTTCGAGGCCATCGGCCGCACCCACCCGACCGTCCTCGGCCGCACCCTCCCCCTCAACGGTGCCGGAGTGTGCGGCGCCGCCCTCGCCGACCTGGGCCTCCCGCTCCCCCTCCTGCGCGGATTCGCCCTGCTCGCCCGCACGGCGGGCCTGATCGGACAGCTGGCGGAGGAGATCCGCACACCGGTGGCCCGGGACATCTTCGCCTCCGTGGAACAGCACAGCACTCCGATCCCACCGACCCCCGCCTCCCCGCAGGAGTAGCCCGTGTCCACCGACGAGCACGACCACGACCTCACCGAACTGGCCGCCGAGCGCTGGTCCACGGCCGAGTCCCCACGCCTGGCCGAGCTGATGACCTCCCTCGTCCGTCACCTCCACGCGTACACCCGCGAGGTGAACCTGACGGAGGACGAGTGGGCGGCCGCGATCACCTGGCTCACAGCGGCGGGCCGGCTCAGCGACGACAAGCGCCAGGAACTCGTACTGGCCTCCGACGTCCTGGGCCTGAGCATGCTCACCGTGGAACTCGGCCACCGCTTCTCCGAGCGTGCCACGCCCGCCACCGTCCTCGGCCCCTTCCACATCGACGGATCGCCCGAGGTCCCCTACGCCCACGACATGTCGGACGGCCTGCCCGGCACCCCGCTCTTCCTCACCGGCACGGTCACCGACACCGCCGGCACGCCGCTCCCCCACGTCGTCCTCGACGTATGGCAGGCCGACACGGACGGCGCGTACGAGTCGCAGGTCCCCGGGGTCGACGAGGCCCGCCTGCGCGCGAAGTACACCACCCGCGAGGACGGCACGTACTGCATCCGAACCGTCGTGCCCCGCGGCTACGCCATCCCCATGGACGGCCCGGTGGGCGAGCTCATCCACCGGACCCGGATCAGCCACTTCCGCCCCGCGCACGTGCACTTCCTCATCGACCACCCCGGTCACCGCAGACTGATCACCCACCTGTTCCGGGCGGGCGGCCAATACCTGGACAGCGACGTCGTGTTCGGCACGAAGGACGCCCTGGTCGTCCCCTTCGCGGAACACCACCCGGCGGACACCCCGCCACCGGACGACAGCAAACTCACGGAGCCGTACCTCCAGGCCGAGTACACCTTCATCCTGGAACCGGAGTAGCGCGGGCCGACACGGGCGTCCGGACGGGAGTCGCCTACTTCACCTTCCCCCGCAGCGCCGCCACGACGAACCCCACCATGTTGGCCAGGGTCAGCGCCGCGACGGTCCCCCAGATGATCGGGACCGACCGCGCAGGCCAGTCGTTGGCCGACTGGAGCCAGAGCGCCAGGATGGCGGTGACGCCCAGCGGGATGCCGTGCAGGCAGACCATCCGGCCCGCCGCGTCGTGACGCCGGTTCCCGCGCGCGAACGCGGACCACAACCCACCCACCAGCGCGGCCGAGCCGAAGGAGAGCCCGGCGAGCGCGCCGGCGAGGCGGTCCGTCGGCCGGTCGAGAGGGCCGTCGGTCGTCTCCTGGCGCTCGCCCGCCGTGTCGCGCAGCTCGACGACGTCGCCGCGCCAGATCAACCCGACCACCTTGTCCTTCGGTTCGAGCCCCGACAGCACGGGGTTGGTGTTCCGGAAGGTCACGTGCCACGGCTTGCCGGACGGCAGCGTCAGCTCGACCTCGGGCGACTTGGACCGCGACGCCCGGTTCAGAGCCACGCCGCGCACGGTGAACCTCTGCTCCCAGCGACAGTCCGACACCCGCACCGGAACAGCGGCGCACACGGGGGCCGCCCGGAACTCCCGCTCCCGCTGCTGCGCCGCCAGGAATTCGGGGACCATCGCCGCCCCGACGGCGAGCATCAGCACGGCGCCCAGCAACCACATGACTGTCCGCCGGCCTCTGTTGCCCGTCTCCGCCACCCCTGCCACCCGCCCTTTCACTGCCCAGCGCCGCACGGCGATCCGTGCGGCGTCCCACTCCCTCGGCCCCGACATAGGAACACACGGTGTTTCGCACGGCCCTTGCAGGGGTCGGGGAGGGCGCCGCACAGACTCTTGACACGTGCAAGTGCCAGTGATCGATTGGTCGCACGCGCAGGTCGACCCATCAGCGGATCAAGGGAGAACGATGAAGCTGTCGGAGCTGCAAGGGCCGCTGTCCGGGCGGGCCGCGGCCGGCCTCGAGGTGGTCGTCGACCGGCTCGACCGGCTGTTGTCCGCCGACCCCGACCTGTCGTTCCAGGTCGCGGCGTACGTGGACGGGCGCATCGCCCTCGACGCGTACGGCGGGCCGCACTTGGGGCGTGACTCGCTGATCGTGCCGTACTCGACGTCGAAGAACATCATCGGGGTCGCGGTCGGCCTCCTCGTCGAGCGCGGGCAGTTGGACCTCGACGCGACGGTGGCCTCGTACTGGCCCGAGTTCGCACAGGCCGGCAAGGAGCGGGTCACGGTGCGCCAGTTGCTCTCGCACCAGGCGGGCCTGCCGGAGGCCCAACCACGCCTGTCCTGGGACGAGTTGCTGGACCACCACAAGGGCGCCGAACGGCTCGCCGCGGCCCGGCCGTTGTGGCACCCCGGATCGGCCTTCGGCTACCACGGGCTGACCATCGGGAACCTCGCCGCCGAGCTGGTCTTCCGGATCACCGGCCGCACCCTCCACGACTTCTACGAGGAGACCGTCCGTCGGCCGCTCGGCGCCGAGTTCTACCTCGGCGTTCCCGAGGGACAGGGTCTTGAGGAGCGGCGCGTGGACGTCCTCCCGATGATCCCGCCGCTCGGTGAGACCCCGCAGCCGCAGGGACCGCCGCACGCGATGCAGCGGCTGACCTTCGGGCCCCGGCCGGGACCGCCCGTCCACCTCGCCAACGACGAGCGGTCCTGGCGCTTCGGCCACCCGGCGGGCTCGGCGACGGCCGACGCCCTCGGCATCGCCACGCTGCTCGCGACCGCGGTGACCGGTGTCGAGGGAGCCGCGCCGCTGCTGAGCGCCGACACCGTCGCCACGGTCGGCCAACAGCAGGTGCGCGGCTACGACGAGGTGCTCGACCAGCAGGACCGCGCCCACGCCATCGTCTTCCAGAAGCCGAGCAGGCAACTGGCGTGGGGCGGCCCGCGCAGCATCGGTCACGACGGCGCGTGCGGCGCGGTGGGCTGCGTCGACCCGGACACGGGCGTGGCCTTCGCGTACACGGTGGCCCGCGGCCCGTGGCCGGGCGGCGCCGATCCCCGGGCGGTCGAGGTGGCGCGCACGATCGGGGACCTCGTGGGGTAATCCGGCACTGACCCGGTTGCCCTTGGCGGGGTCCGCGACTCCGGGCGTGTGCGTCCGCATACGCCCGTTTCTGATAGGTGGTCAGTCGACGGTGACCACCACGGAGTGCCAACCGGAAGCACCGTCCGGGATGGTCGGAGTGCGCTTGTCCGTCTGTGTCGTGCCCGTGCGGTCGGTGGCCCGGACCGTGAGGGTGTGGCTGCCCTTGGTGGCCGGCCACGCGTAGGACCACTGGCGCCAGGTGTCACGGGTGGAGGCCGGGGACGAGCATGCGGACGGGGAAGCCGTGCTCGAAGGGCAGCGGTTGGCCGTTCATGCCGACGGCAAGCATCGCGTCCCGTCCGTCCAGCACGTCCTCGACCGGGCTGCCGATCGTCATGCCGTCCACGGAACGTGCCACCAGTTGGTCGGCGGGCCCGCCCCGGGAAGGGGGCCGCACACCGCATTCCCGGAGCAGGTCGGCCAGGCGGACGCCGATCCAGCGGGCGTTGCCGACGTAGGGCCCGCCGACCTCGTTGGAGACACAGGCCAGCGTGATGGTGCGTTCGATGAGCGGCAGCTTCAGCAAATCGGCGAAGGTCAGGGTCAGTTCACGCTCGACGCCCTTGCCGTGGATGCGGAGCTTCCAGGTGGTGGCGTCGACCTTGGGGACGACCAGGGCGGTGTCGACGCGGTAGAAGTCCGCGTTGGGTGTCACGAACGGGCTGATCCCGTCGATGCGCAGGGCGGCGCCGACGACCGCGCCGAGCACGGAGGGCAGGGCGTCGCTCGCGCCCGTCGAGTCGGGCCTGCCGATGGCGGCCAGCGCGCCGATGCCACCGAGGGCCAGCACCCCGAGCGAGCCGACGAGACGCCATCGGGTGGCCACCATGCCCAGGACCAGGGCGAGGAGCGACAGCACGGCGAGAATGCCCAGTTGCAGCACGAGTTTGTCGTTGGTGCCGAACTGCCGGATCGCCCAGTCCTTAACGGCGGGCGGAGTGCGGTCGATGGCCGCCCCGCCGACCGCGACGACCGGCCCCGACTCGGGCCGTACGGCGGCGGAGGCCAGTTCCGCGATCGCGATGGCCGCGTATCCGGCGAGCAGCCCGCTCAGCGCGCCGAGGGCCAGGCGCTTGCTGCCGCGCGGCCGGGGGTGTGTCACCTTGCCGTCCATGCCCCGGAATGGGTCCCCGCGCGGGGTTCGGATTGGTCGGCGCCCCTCCAGCCGCCGATCTTCACCCGTTCGGGGAATCGACCAATCCGCATTCCCGTCCACGCCGGATTACGGGTGTCGGGAGCGAAGAAGCTCCCACTGATCCGCCCGTGGAGGGATTGCCATGCGCACTCGTACCCGTCGTGCCGCCGTCGCCGTCGCCGCCGCAGCCATGCTGCCGCTCGCGCTGACCGCCTGCTCCGACAGCAGCTCCAAAGACAGTGGCTCCGACAGCGCTTCCGCGTCCAAGGGGACCGAAAAGTCCAGCCCGTCGGACGACACCTCGACGATGAGCAAGCCGTTCGGTGCGGCCTGTTCGTCGGTGCCCAAGGACGGTGCGGGGTCCTTCGACGGCATGGCGAAGGACCCGGTCGCCACCGCCGCGTCGAACAACCCGGACCTGTCCACGCTGGTGACCGCCGTGAAGAAGGCCGGTCTCGTCGACACCCTCAACAACGCCGAGAACGTGACCGTCTTCGCGCCCACCAACGAAGCCTTCGCCAAGATCCCGAAGGCGGACCTGGACAAGGTCCTCAACGACAAGGCACAGCTCACCAAGATCCTGACCTACCACGTGGTCGGCAAGAAGCTCACGCCGAAGGACCTGGAGAAGGGCTCGTTCGAGACGCTGGAGAAGTCGAAGCTGACCACCGCGGGATCCGGGGAGTCCTACAAGGTCAACGACTCGGCGAACGTGGTCTGCGGCAACGTCAAGACCGCCAACGCCACCGTCTACATCATCGACAGCGTCCTGATGCCCAAGAGCTGACCCGGCAGCCGGTGCCGTCACTCGCACTCGCCGCCAATCCGTCGCGTGACCGGCTCCGGATTACCCGTGAGACAGCGTTCGGGTGAAAGGAGAGGCGATGTCGAGGGCGCCAGGAGGCGGCTCAGGGGATGCCACCTCACGGACGGTGGGTCGGCGGCGCACTGCCGTGATCGGCAGCGGCGTCGCCGGGCTCACCGCCGCGCACGTACTCGCCCGGACACACCACGTCACCCTGTACGAGGCCGACGACCGGCTCGGCGGACACGCGCACACCCACGACTTGACCTCGCCGGACGGGGCGAACCATCGGGTCGACTCCGGGTTCATCGTGCACAACGGCACCACGTATCCGAACCTGCTGCGGCTGTTCGCCGAGCTCGGCGTCGCCACGCAGGAATCGGAGATGAGCATGTCGGTGCGGTGCGAGGGGTGCGGCCTGGAGTACGCCGGTGCGCGCGGCCCCGCCGGGCTGTTCGCGCGGCCCGGCAACGCGCTGCGCGCCCGCTACCTGCGGCTGCTCGCGCAGGTGCCCATCTTCCACCGGGCGGCGCGGCGACTGCTGGAACACGACGCGGACTCCGATCTCACGCTGGGTGAGTTCGTCGACCGCGAGGGTTTCTCGCCGTACTTCCGTACGCACTTCATGACGCCGCTGGTGTCGGCGGTGTGGTCGTGCGACGCCACCACGGCGCTGCGCTACCCGGCGGCGTATCTGTTCCGGTTCCTGAAGCACCACGGGATGCTCTCCGTGAGCGGATCGCCGACCTGGCGCACGGTGACCGGGGGCTCGCACAGTTACGTCGACCGGGTGGCGCAGGGCCTGGACGAGGTGCGTACGGCGGCGCCGATCCGTGCCCTGCAAAGGCATCCGGACGGCGTCACCCTCACCACCGCCGACGGCTCCCCGCGCGCGTACGACTCGGTGGTCGTCGCCACCCACCCGGACCAGGCGCTGCGGCTCCTTGCGGATGCCACGCCGCGGGAGAAGGAGGTGCTCGGCGCGTTCAGGTACACGCGGAACACCACGCTCCTGCACACCGACACCGCGCTGCTGCCGCGCGCCCAGGGTGCCCGGGCCTCCTGGAACCATCTGCTGCCGTCCTGCACGGCGGGCGCCGACCGGGTGCGGGTCAGTTACGACATGAACCGGCTCCAGCGCCTGGACGCCCCCGAGACCTACGTGGTCACGCTCGGCGGAGAGGACCGCGTCGACCCGTCCCTGGTCCGTGCCCGCATGGTCTACGAACACCCGGTCTACACACCGGAGTCGGTGGCCGCCCAACGACGGCTTCCCGAACTGAGCACCTCCGTCACCGCGTTCGCCGGCGCCTACCACGGCTGGGGCTTCCACGAGGACGGCTGCCGCTCCGGCGTCGCGGCCGCCGCGGCCCTGGGAGTGTCATGGTGAACGCGGCCCCCGCCCTGTACAGCGTGACGATCGCCCATGTGCGCACCGCGCCGCGACGGTACGCGCTGCGCCACCGCACATACATGTGGTTGATCGATCCCGACCACCCTCCCGAACTGCCGGTGCCACTGCGGCCGTTGGCTGGGTTCGACGCCCGTGACCACTTCGACGGCGACCGACCGTCCATCCGCTCCGGTCTCGACGCCTTCCTGGCCGGGCACGGAGTCGACCTCCAGGGCGGCCCGGTCGTGATGCTCACTCACGCGCGCGTGCTCGGGTACGTGTTCAACCCGCTCACCCTGTACTGGTGCCACTCCCCCGGCGGGGCGCTGCGCTGCGTCGTCGCCGAGGTCCACAACACGTACGGCGGACGCCACTGCTATCTGCTGTGGCCCGACGCCTCGGGTCGGGCGTGGACGGACAAGGAGTTCTACGTCTCGCCGTTCTTCCCCGTCGACGGCCGCTACCGCATGCGGTTGCCCGCCCCCGGGGAACGGGTGGATCTCACCGTGCAGCTGGAGCGGGACGGCGGCCGGCCCTTCACCGCAACCGTTCGCGGCACCAGGAAGGAAGTACGTACGCGAACCCTGCTGGGGCTCGCCGTGCGCAGGCCGTGGTCCACGCTCGCCGTGTCCGCGGCCATCCGCCTGCACGGCATCCGGCTGTATCTGCGGGGTCTGCCCGTCCAGCCCCGCCCCGACCAGCACGAACACAGCGTTTCGGAGAACATCTCATGAGAACCGGCGACACCCATCCCGCCACGGCGTCCCTGGCCGGGCCCACGCGCTTCCCAGTGGACCCGGTCCGGTGGCCCGACGTCGCCGCGCCACCGGCCGCCTCCCCGCCCCGGACGGCCGTCGCCGCCGCCGTCGTCCGGCACGCCCTGCGTGAACTCCCGCTGCGCGTGCGCTTCGCCGACGGCTCCGAGCTCGGCAAGGGCGGTCCTGTCCTGGACATCCACCGGCCCGACGCGTTCCACCGCCGCATAGGCAAGCAGGGACTCATCGGGTTCGGTGAGTCGTACATGGCCGGCGAGTGGGACGCGCCCGATCTCGTGGCAGCCCTCACCGTCCTCGCCTCCCACGCCTCCGAGCTGGTGCCCGCGCCCCTCCAGCGGCTGCGCGGGTTGTGGGCGCTGCGTCAGCCCTCGGCCCGACGCAATACCCCGGTCGGCTCCCGGAGCAACATCAGCCACCACTACGACCTGTCCAACGAGCTGTTCGCACTCTTCCTCGACGAGACCCTCAGCTACTCCTCGGCCGTGTTCCGCGGCCTGCCCGCCGATTGGGGGCTGCTCGGCGACGCCCAGCGCCGCAAGATCGACCGGCTGCTCGACCTCGCCGAAGTGCGCGACGGCAGCCGGGTGCTGGAGATCGGCACCGGCTGGGGCGAGCTCGCGATCCGGGCCGCGGCGCGCGGGGCCCGGGTCACCTCGCTCACCCTCTCCGGCGAACAGCGCGAACTCGCGCTGGAACGTGTCGCGGCGGCCGGGCTCGCCGACCGTGTCTCCGTCGAACTGTGCGACTACCGCGAGGCGCGCGGCAGCTACGACGCCGTCGTCAGCGTCGAGATGATCGAAGCGGTCGGCGCCGAGTTCTGGCCCACCTACTTCCGCACCCTCGACGCACGCCTGGCGCCGGGCGGCCGGGTCGCGCTGCAGGCCATCACCATGCCGCACGACCGGATGCTGGCCAGCCGGTCCACGTACACCTGGATCCAGAAGTACATCTTCCCCGGCGGGCTGCTGCCATCCGTCGAAGCGATCGCCGAGACCGTACGCGACCACACCGACCTCACCATCGCCCGCCGCGACGGCTACGGCGCGCACTACGCGGAGACGCTGCGGCTGTGGCGGGAACGGTTCGCCGAGCGGGCCGACGCGGTCGCCGCGCTCGAGTTCGACGAGACGTTCCGCCGCATGTGGACGTTCTATCTCGCCTATTCCGAGGCCGGTTTCCGTTCCGGATACCTCGACGTACAGCAGTACCTGCTCACCAAGGAGGAGATCACCCGATGACCGGTGCAGCCCACCGCCTCGCCGCACTCGCCGGGAACGCGCTCGGCGGGCCGCTGCCGGTCCGCCTGCGCACCTGGGACGGCGCCGAGGCGGGGCCGGCAGACGCACCCCTGGTCGTCGTGCGCTCGCGCCGCGCCCTGCGCCGACTGCTGTGGCAGCCGGGCGAGTTGGGGCTCGCGCAGGCATACGTGACCGGCGAGATCGACGTGGAAGGGGATCTGGCGGCCGGGCTGCGCGCCATGTGGACCGCGGCCCGAGAACGGAGTCTGCACGCGCCCCGGCTCTCCCTCACCGGCCGCGCCCGTGCGGCGGGCGCGGCCGCCCGGCTCGGAGCGGTGGGCCCTCCCCCGGCGCCGCCCGCGTCGCAGGCACGGCTGCGCGGCGCCCTGCACACCAAGTCCCGGGACCGGGCCGCGATCAGTCACCACTACGACCTGTCGAACGCCTTCTACCGGCTGCTCCTCGACGAGACGATGGCGTACTCGTGCGGCTACTGGGCGGGCGAGGGCCCTGAGTTCACCGCGGCCGACGCGCAGCGCGCCAAGCTGGAGCTGATCTGCCGCAAGCTCGGCCTGGTGCAGGGGGCCCGGCTGCTCGACGTCGGCTGCGGCTGGGGCTCCCTGACGCTGTACGCGGCCGAGCGGTACAAGGCGCGGGTCACTGCGGTGACGTTGGCGCACGAGCAGGCGGCGTACGTGGACGAGCAAGTACGCGAGCGGGGCCTCACGGACCGGGTGACCGTGGTGTGCCAGGACTACCGGGACATCACCGGCGGCGACTACGACGCGGTCGCCACGGTCGAGATGGGCGAGCACGTCGGGGATGCCGAGTACCCGGCGTTCGCCGCCGCGCTGCACCGGTTGGTGCGTCCCGCGGGCCGAGTCCTGGTCCAGCAGATGTCGCGCGGGGCGACGGCTCCGGGCGGCGGCGCGTTCATCGAGGCGTACATCGCGCCCGACATGCACATGCGCCCGCTGGGCGGGACGGTCGGCCTGCTGGAGGCGGCGGGCCTGGAGGTGCGGTCGGTGGAGTCGCTGCGCGAGCACTACGTGCGCACGGTCGCCGCGTGGCATCACACGCTGGAGGAACGCTGGTCCGACTTCGTGGCGCTCGTCGGTGAGGAGACGGCACGCGTGTGGCGCCTGTACCTGGTGGGCGGCGCCCTCGCCTTCGAGGAGCGGCGCATGGGCGTCGACCAGATCCTCGCCGTCCGCCCGACGGCCGCGGGGCGCAGTGGTGCGCCCGCGACGCCGCGGGACTGGTACTCCGGTCTGGACCGGCTGTGAACGGCTTCGACTGGGGCGCGTTCGGGGCGGGTCTCGCGTGGGCGGCCGCGGCGGCGTTCGGCGTCATGCTGGTGACCTTCGCCGTGGCCGTGCGCAAGGGTGTGCACCGGATCGTCGACGTGGCGTGGGGGCTGGGGTTCGCCGCGGTCGCCGCCGTGGGTTTCCTGGCGTCGGCGGGCGCCGGCGATCCGGGGCGGCGGGTCCTGGTGACCGTACTGACGACGGTGTGGGGTCTGCGGCTCGCCGTGCACATCGCACGGCGCGGACGCGGGCACGGGGAGGACCCCCGCTACGAGCGGATGCTGTCCAAGGCCCCCGGAAACCGGAACCTGTACGCGCTGCGCATGGTCTATCTCCTCCAGGGCGCACTCGTCTGGCTCGTGTCGCTTCCCGTGCAGGCCGCGCAGTACGTGACGGGCCCGATGACCGGCTTCGCCTGGGCGGGGACGCTGCTGTGGGCGGTGGGCATGTTCTTCGAGGCGGTCGGGGACGCACAGCTGGCCCGGTTCAAGGCGGACCCCGCGGCCAAGGGCCGGATCATGGACCGGGGGCTGTGGCGTTTCACCCGTCACCCGAACTACTTCGGGGACTTCTGCGTCTGGTGGGGTCTGTTCCTGATCGTGTGCGACTCGTTCGGCGCGGCTGCCGTCTGTGTCGTCTCACCGCTGGTGATGAGCCTGTTGTTGACCAAGGGCAGCGGAAAGCGGCTGCTGGAACGGCACATGGCCGAGCGTCCGGGCTACGCCGAGTACGCGGCCCGCACCAGCGGCTTCCTTCCCCTGCCACCCCGCCGTTGAAGTGACTGGGGCCCCGCCGCCGGGCGGGGCCCCACTCGTCGACCCCTCAGGCGGGCAGCGGCATCAACGCCACCGGATCGGTGGTCGGCCGGTCCGAGCCGCCGGCCGGCTCGACGGTGATGCCCATGCCGGACGCCCCGTCCACGCCGCCGCTCAGCAGCACGGCCTGGTCACTTCGGGCGGTGTCCATGAGCCCTGCCGAGCGCATGGTTCCGCCGTCGTCGTACCAGAGTTGGTAGACCTTGCCCTGTGGCGGGTGTGCCATCCCCGAGGCGATGAACACGGCCCGGTCCTGGCTCTTGGAGACGACGACGGTGCCGCTGGCGCCGTCGCCGAGGCGCGCCGAGCCGGTCCTGGCGTCAGGTGCCGCGAGCACGGCGGCGATCCGGTCGTTGCCTGCTTCCGCCTGCCGGGCCTGTTGCTGGGCGTCCTCCGCGCGCTCGTACTGCCATGCGGCGGTGCCACCGAGCGCGGAGGCGGCCACGAAGCAGGCGGCGAGCGCCCACCGCGGCAGCAGTCGACGCCCGGCACCCGCCGTGCGTCCGGCCCGGGACAGGGCCCGCTCACGCGGCGACTCCTGGCGGACCGTAGTGATCCGGCGCAGTACCCGGCCCCGCAGCTCGGGGCGGGGTGCCGCCGTAGCGGCCAGGCCGAGACGGGCGGCGGTCGCCGTGAGTTCGGCGCTCTCCTGGGCGCAGGCCTCGCAGTGCGCGAGGTGCTGCTCGAAGTCGGCCCGCTCGTCGTCGGAGAGCGCGTGCAGCGCGTAGGCCCCGGTCAGGGTGTGCAGGTCGGCGGCGGTCACGCGGTCACCCCCAGGCAGTCGCGGAGCCGGATGAGACCGTCGCGCAGTCGGGTCTTGACCGTGCCGAGAGGCAGGGCCAGGGACTCCGCGACCTGGCGGTAGGTCAGCCCGCGGTAGTAGGCGAGGGTGACGGCCTGGCGCTGGATCTCGGTCAGGGTGCGCAGGCAGCGGCGCACCTGCTCGCGCTCAAGGCGTGCCTCGACCTGCTCGGTGACCTGGTCGAAGTCGGGCATGTGGTCGAGGAGCGCGGCCTTCTGGTCACGGGCCGCGGCGGCCTCCACCGAGCGGACCCGGTCGATGGCGCGCCGGTGGGCCAGGGTGAGGATCCAGTTGATGGCCGTGCCGCGGTCGGTGCGGTAGCGGGGAGCGGTGCGCCAGACCTCCACCATGATCTCCTGCGCGACCTCCTCGGACTGGGCCAGGTCCCGCAGCACCGCGCGTACGGTGCCGAGGACCGGGCCCATCACCATGTCGTACACCGAGGCGAACGCCTCCTCGTCGCCGAGGGCCACGCGTCCCACCAGCTCCTGCAGATCCGGTTCGGCGGACGGGTTTCTGCCGATGTGTACGGCTTCTTTCACGGGGGCCCTCCGGGCTCGGGAACTGTCTGGATGTAATCCGGACCCGGCGCGGCCGCGGATTGGTCACGCCGCTTCCTGTTCCCTGTTTGCCGGCGCGACGGATGCACACCGGCGAAGGCCCCACCGGGGTCACCGCCGGATGCGTGTCATCTCCGGGTCGAACAGTGGCTCCGCCGCCGTGGTCGCGTCAACCCTGTCACCGAAGTAGCCGATCTCCACGCGGGTGCCGGGTTCGGCGTGTTCGGCGGGGAGCCAGGCGTAGGCGATCGGGCGGCCGAGGGTGTAGCCGTAGGCGGCGCTCGTGACGTAGCCGCAGGGCCGGCCGTTCACGAAGACGGGCTCGTGGCCCATGACCACCGAGCGGTCGTCGTCGATGAGGAGGGCGGTGAGGCGGCGGTCCACGGTGTCCTTGGTGACGTCGCGGATCGCGTCGAGGCCCAGGTAGTCGCCCTTCTTCTTGCGGACGGCGAAGCCGACACCGGCCTCGTACGGGTTGTGCTCGCTGGTCATGTCGTGGCCCCAGGCCCGGTAGCCCTTCTCCAGGCGCAGGGAGTTGAAGGCGCTGCGGCCCGCGGCGATGACACCGTGGTCCTGTCCCGCCTTCCAGAGCGTGTCCCACAGGCGCTGGCCCAGATCCGCGGTGGTGTAGATCTCCCAGCCGAGTTCGCCGACGTAGGACAGGCGCATCGCGGTGACCGGGACGTCCCCGATGAACGCCTGCTTCGCCTTGAAGTAGCCGAAGTTCTCATGCGAGAAGTCGGCGTCGGTGAGGGGTTGCACGAGGTCGCGGGCGCGCGGGCCCCACACACCGATGCAGCAGGTGCCGGCCGTGATGTCACGGACCTGCACGGTGCCGTCGGCGGGCAGGTGGCGGCGCAGCCACGCGAGGTCGAGGTTGCTGTTGGCGCCGACCTGGAAGCGGTCCTCGGCGAGCCGGGCGACGGTGAGATCGCTCAGCACGCCGCCCGCCTCGTCGAGCATCAGCGTGTAGGTGACCGCGCCGACCGCCTTGTCCAGTTGGTTCGTCGACAGGCCTTGCAGGAACGTCAGGGCGCCCGGGCCCGTGACCTCCAGGCGCTTGAGCGGGGTCATGTCGTACATCGCCACGCGCTCGCGGGTGACCAGGGCCTCGGCCCCCGCGATGGGCGACCAGAAGCGGGCGGCCCACTCGTTGCGCTCGCCGATGCGGGACACCTCGGGCAGGTAGGCGTTCGCCTCGTACCAGTGCGGGCGCTCCCAGCCTCCGCCCTCCAGGAACACGGCGCCGAGTTCCTGCTGACGTGAGTGGAAGGGGCTCACGCGCAGCGGCCGTGGCCGGTTCGGCGGCTGGAGCGGGTGGATGATGTCGTAGACCTCGGAGAAGCTCTGGCAGCTGCGCTCGTGCACGTAGTCGGGGGCGAGCTGCACGTCCTCGAAGCGGTTGATGTCGCAGCCGTGGAGGTCGATGCCGGGCCTGCCCTCGACCATCCACTTGGCGACGGCGCGGGCGACGCCCGCCGAGTGGGTCACCCAGACCGCTTCGGCCAGCCAGAAGCCGGAC
The DNA here is from genome assembly GCF_044453445.1 of Streptomyces sp. NPDC051684. Classification (NCBI taxonomy): domain Bacteria; kingdom Bacillati; phylum Actinomycetota; class Actinomycetes; order Kitasatosporales; family Streptomycetaceae; genus Streptomyces; species Streptomyces sp. NPDC051684. Next base: position 72,657 of record NZ_JBITCS010000028.1, read on the forward strand.
ACCGTCGGGGACTCGCCGATCAGGGGCATGCCGTCGATCGTGAAGGAGAACAGGCCGTTGAAGCCGTCGGCCATCTCGGCGTCGTTCAGGGCGGGCAGCAGCCTGCGGGTGTCGGCCCAGGCGCCTTCGAAGTCGGCCTTCGTGAAGTCGAGCTTCGAGGGCTGGTCGGGGCTTTCGGAGGGGTGCGCGACGTCGTCGGCGGACAGCGGCATGGGACGGTGGGCGTACGAGCCGATGCCGATGCGGTCGACGAGTTCGCGGTAGTACAGGCCGGCGTCCTGGTTGCGCAGGATCGGCAGGTTCGCCTCGGCCGACCGGCTGTTGCGGCCCTTGAGTTCGGTGAGCGGTGTGGTGGTGGCGTACTGGTGGCCCATGGGGACGAGCGGTACGGGCTGGCCGACCATGCGGCCGATGCGCGGGCCCCAGAATCCGGCGCAGGACACCACGATGTCCGCGGGGAAGGTGCCGCGGTCGGTGACGACGGCGCTGACGGCTCCGCCCGATGTCTCGATGTCGGTGACGGTGTGGTGGCCGAGGAAGGCGGCACCGCGGGCGATGGCGCGGCGGGCCTGTGCCTCGCCGATGCGCAACGCCTTGGCGAGGCCGTCGCTGGGGATGTGGTAGCCGCCGAGGATGGCGTCGGGGTCGAGCAGCGGGTGGAGCTTCGCCGACTCCTCGGGGCCGAGCAGGTGGCTCTCGACTCCCCAGGAGGTGAGCCAGCCGTGCCGTCGTTCGAGCTCCGCCAGTCGTTCGGGGCTCGTGGCGATCTCCAGGCCGCCGACCTGCCGGTAGCACCAGTCGCCGTCGAGGTCGAGGACGCTCGTCTTCTCGACGGTGTAGCGCGCGAACTCGGTCATGGTCTTGGACGGGCTGGTCTGGAAGACGAGTCCGGGGGCGTGCGAGCTGGATCCGCCGGTCGCGAAGAGGGGTCCCTGTTCGAGGACGGTGACGTCCGTCCAGCCGAGGGCGGTGAGTTCGTCGCTGAGGGAGCAGCCGACGATGCCGGCTCCGATGATGACCACCTTGGGCTGCGAAGACTGCGAGGTCATGGTGGGTCCTCCGGGAGGTCGAGGGTGCGCGAGGGTGACGTGGGAGGGGTGGTGGGTGGTGTCGTCAGAGGCGGACGACCGAGCGCAGCACCTCGCCGCGGCTCATCCGGTCGAAGGCGCCCTGCACATCGGTGAGGTCGATCGTCTCGCTCACGAACCGGTCCAGGTCGAACCGGCCTCGCAGATGGAGGTCGACGAGCTGCGGGAAGTCGCGGGAGGGCAGGCAGTCGCCGTACCAGGACGACGTGAGGGCGCCGCCGCGTCCGAAGACGTCGAGGAGGGGCAGTTGCACGGTGCGGTCGGCGCTCGGCACACCGACGAGCACGAGGGTTCCGGCGAGGTCGCGCGCGTAGAAGGCCTGCCGGTACGTCTCCGGGCTGCCGACCGCGTCGATGACGACGTCGGCGCCGTGCCCGCCGGTGAGTTCGCGGACGGCCCGCACGGGGTCGGTCGCGGTGGAGTCGACGGTGTGGGTCGCGCCGAATCCGCCGGCGAGGTCGAGCTTGCGGGCGTCGATGTCGACGGCGATCACCCGCGTGGCACCGGCCAGTTCGGCGCCTGCGAGGGCCGCCATGCCGACGCCGCCGCAACCGATGACCGCGACGGAGTCGCCGCACGCGACACCGCCGGTGTGCACGGCGGCGCCGAAGCCCGCCATGACACCGCAGCCGAGCAGTCCGGCGGCCGCGGCCGGTGCCGCCGCGTTGACCTTGGTGCACTGTCCGGCGGCGACCAGTGCCTTCTCCGCGAAGGCGCCGATACCGAGGGCGGCGACGAAGGGTGTGCCGTCGTCCAGCGTGGTGGGCTGGGTGGCGCCCAGGCTGTCGAAGCAGTACCAGGGCCGTCCGCGCCGGCAGGACCGGCAACGTCCGCAGACCGCGCGCCAGTTGAGGACGACGAAGTCGCCCTCGGCGACATCGGTGACATCGGGGCCGACGGCCTCGACGACGCCCGCCGCCTCGTGGCCGAGGAGGAAGGGGAACTCCGTGCCGATGCCGCCCTGGAGGTAGTGCAGGTCCGTGTGGCACACGCCGCAGGCCTGGATGTCGACGAGGGCCTCACGGGGGCCCGGATCGGGCACGGTCACGGTCTCCAGGGTCGCCGGTGCGCCTGCCGCGCGGGCCACGACGGCCTTGACCTGATGGGGCATGGGGATCCTCCGAGCAGCGGCCCGCCGTTGGGGCTTGTGGCGTTCGGGAGAAGCGCGGGCCGCCCGCCTCGATGCGGCGGCCGCGTATGCACGTTCAGTTGACACGACAGTTGAGCGTGATTGATATACCAGCGATCGGCACACTAGAACCGCTGCGCGGCGGGCGTCAATGGGCTCCGATTTCCCCGGAGTTGAGGAGCGCTCGACGCCCTCAGATGATCGAGCGGATCGCCCGTTCGAAGTTCTCCACGTGCTCGGCGGCCACGGCGGACGCCTTGGCCTCGTCGCCGTCGATGACGGCCCGCAGCAACTGCCCGTGCTCGTGGACGTGTTGCTCGAGTCCGGCGAGGCGGTCGATGAACAGACACCAGATGCGGGTGGCGAGGTTGTCGTAGGTGACCAGCGTGGCTTCGAGGTACGGGTTGTACGTGAGCGCGTAGACGGCGCGGTGCACCGCCATGTCGAGGCGGAGCAGGGCGACGTCGCCGGGTTCCGGCGCGGCCTGCGACTCCTCCTCGACGCGGGTGAGCAGCTCGCGCAGCCGCTCCCGGTCCGCCACGGTGGCCCGCTTGGCGGCGCGTGCGGCGGCGAGGGGTTCGAGCTCCTGGCGCACCTCTGAGATGTGGCCGAGGTCGGCGATCTGTACTTCGGTGGCGAAGGTGCCGCGCCGGGGGAAGGCGACGACGAGCCGCTCGGTCTCCAGGCGCTTGAGGGCCTCGCGGACCGGGGTGCGGCCGAGGCCGAGGTCGGTGGCGAGCCGCCCGTCGTGGACGGGTTCGCCGGGGCGGATCTGCAGGGTGACGAGCCGATCCGTGATCTCCTGATACGCCTGGTCGGCCAGTGTCGCGCCGTGCGACTGGCCCCCGGCGGCAGGCACAGATGCCATCTCGCCCCTCCCGCGACGTGTCCCCGATGGGACCTTACCGTACCGCATCCCTGCATTGATATATCAGGGGTGCGGCACGGCGGGAGAGGCGAAGGCATGGTGGCGGACCCGTCAGACGGCGGCGGGCGCGATCCTTTCCGTGGCGGGGACCAGGGTGCGGCGGAGCCGGTTGAAGATCTTGGAGCGGTTCATGGCGAGGACCGCGGTGGGTACCCCGTCCTCCTTGTAGAGGGCCGCGAAGGAGCGGCTCTCGTAGCTGCCCTCGACGAGTTCGAGTTCGGCTCCGGGGTTCACGACTCCGGCGAGCTGGATCCGGACGTCGTACTGGTCGGACCAGAAGGAGGGCGGGGTGGCCCGGGGCACGGCGGACTCGCCGGTGAGCAGGGTGCGGGCCGCGGTGGCGGCCGAATCGGTGGCGTTCGACCAGTGCTCGATGCGGGCGTGCCGACCGGTGAAGGGGTGCGGGCGGCGGGCCACGTCGCCGACCGCGACGACGTTGGGGACGCTGGAGGCGCCGCCCGCGTCGCACACCACGCCGTTGTCCACCCACACACCGGAGTCGGCGAGCCAGTCGTCGACCGGCCGGGCCCCCACCCCGACGAGCACGATGTCCGCGGGCAGCAGCCGTCCGTCCGTGAGCCGCACGCCGGTGACCCGGCCGCCGCCGCTCTCCAGTTCCGCCACCCCGCTCCCGCACAGCAGGCGCACGCCGTGGTCGGTGTGGAGGGAGGCGCACAACCGGCCCATCTCGGCGCCCAGTTGGCGCTCCAGCGGGGTGTCCAGTGCCTCGACGACGGTGACGTCCAGGCCCAGGTGGTGCGCCGTGGCGGCGACCTCGGCTCCGATGAATCCGGCGCCGATGACGACCATCCGGGGCACTCCGCTGACCAGTTCGGTGCGCAGGCTCCGGGCGTCGTCCAGGGTGCGCAGGGTGTGCACGCCGGCGAGGCCCTCCGTGCCGGGCAGGCGGCGGGCGGTCGAGCCGGTGGCGACCACGACGCCGTCCGTCTCGATCCTGCGTCCGTTGCCGAGGATGACCGAGGTGTTGAAGCAGTCCAGGTGCACGGCGCGGTCGCCCAGCTCCCAGTGGATGTCGAGCGCTTCGTACTCCTCGGCGTCGCCGAGTTCGAGGGCGTCTGCCGTGACGTCGCCCTTGAGGTAGGCCTTGGACAGGGGCGGGCGGTCGTAGGGCCGGTGCAGTTCCTCCCCTACGACGGTGATCTCTCCCTCGAATCCCTCGGCGCGCAGCGAGCGGACGGCGCTGAGGCCGGCGAGCGAGGCTCCGACGACAGTGATGTGCTTCATGCGGGCTCCCCAACGGTGACGTGAAGCAGGACCTGGCCGTCCTTGACGGTGACGTGGTGGGTGCGGACGGGCGTCTTCGCGGGCGGGCAGGTCGGGCGGCCGTTGCGCAGGTCGAACGACGCCTCGTGCAGGGGGCATTCGACGAAGCAGCCCTCGAGGAAGCCGTCGGCCAGCGAGGCGTCCTGGTGGGTGCAGGTGTCGTCGATGGCGTACACCGTGCCGTCCGCGTTGAAGACCGCGACGGGGGCCGGCACGCCCTCGGTGACGCGGATGGACTCACCAGGCGGCAGATCTTCGATGCGGCACACCGGGATCATGGGGAACCTCCAGGAAACAAATGGACGGTCAATGGCCGTGCTGTGCGCCGAGCCTGGCCTGGAGCCAGGCGTGGAACTCTCCGATGTGGTGTTCGCTGGGGACGAGGACGCCGCCCTTGACATAGGCGCGCGAGCCCATCGCGGGCTGGGTGCGCTCGCAGGCGTCGAAGTCCTGCTGGTTGACGCGGTGGAACAGTTCGACGGAGCGCTCTATGTCCTTGCTGTCCGCGCCGCCGTCGACGACGTGCGGCAGGTACAGCCAGTCGCACTCGACGATCGTGCGGTCGTGGGCGATCGGGTACATCCGGTGCAGGATCACGTGGTCCGGGACCAGGTTGATGAACACCTGGGGCCGCACGGTGATCGCGTAGTAGCGGCGGTCCTGGTCCTCGGCGACCGAGGGGATGCGGTCGAGTCCTTCGGAGCCGTCGACGGTGAAGCCCTCCGCCTCCTCCGCGAACTCGGCGCCGTGCCCGACGAAGTACTGGGCGGCGAGGCCGTCCTTGAACTCCGGGAGGACTTCGGTGAGTTCGGGATGGATGGTGGCGCAGTGATAGCACTCCATGAAGTTCTCGATGACGAGCTTCCAGTTCGCCCGGACGTCGTACGTGATGCGGCGGCCGAGGTCGAGGTCCTCGATCGCGTAGTTCTCGATGGCGTCGGCGCCGCCGAGCCGCTCGCTGACCGCACCGATCACCTCGTCCTCGAAGGAGGGCGGCTGCTCGGCGAGGCACACCCAGACATATCCGAGCCATTCCCGTACGTGCACGTTGACCAGGCCGTATTCGGTGCGGTCGATGTCGGGCATGGAGGTCAGGTTCGGGGCGGCGATCAGTTTGCCGTCGAGGCCGTAGGTCCAGGCGTGGTACGGGCACTGGAAGTTCCGCCTGACCTCGCCGGACTCCTCCGTGCACAGCTTGGCGCCGCGGTGCCTGCAGATGTTGAGGAAGGCGCGGATCGAGCCGTCGCGGGAGCGCGAGACGAGGACGCTCTCCCGGCCCACCTGATGGGTGCGGAAGCTGCCCGGCTTGGTGAGGTCGGACGCCCGGCTCACGCAGAACCACATGGACTCGAAGACGTGCTCCTGCTCCCGCGCGAAGATCTGCGGGTCGGTGTAGTAGTCGCCGGGCAGCGTGGAGATCAGGCTCGGGGGCAGGCTCGTGGTGCTCATCATATGTCACCTCGGTAGATGTCGTGCGGACATGCGGCAGGTGCCGAAGCGATGGTGTTGTGTGTGGTGTGGGGCTCAGCCGGTCCCCGCGCTCACAGCGTCACCACTGAGCGCAGTACGTCGCCGCGACGCATGGCGTCGAAGGCGGACTCCACCTCGTCGAGGCCGATCTCCTCGCTGACGAACGCGCCGAGGTCGAAGCGGCCCTGGAGGTAGAGATCGATGAGGGCGGGGAAGTCGCGGGAGGGCAGGCAGTCCCCGTACCAGGAGGACTTGAGGGCGCCGCCGCGGCCGAAGACGTCGGCGAGCGGCAGTTCCAGCTTCATCTCCGGGGTGGGCACTCCGACGAGAACGACGGTGCCCGCCAAGTCGCGTGCGTAGAACGCCTGCTGGTAGGTCTCGGGGCGGCCGACCGCCTCGACGACGACGTCGGCGCCGAAGCCGTCGGTGAGGGAGCGCACGGCCTCGACGGGGTCGGTCCTGGAGGAGTCGACGGTGTCGGTGGCGCCGAACCGCTCGGCCTTCGCCAGCTTCCGCTGGTCGATGTCCACGGCGATGATGCGGGCGGCGCCGGCCACCTTCGCCCCGGCGATCGCCGCGATGCCCACGCCTCCGCAGCCGATGACGGCCACCGAGTCGCCCCGGCCGACGCCTCCGGTGTTGACCGCAGCACCGAAGCCCGCCATGACGCCGCAGCCGAGCAGGCCCGCGGCTGCGGCCGGGGCGGCCCGGTCGACCTTGGTGCACTGACCGGCGGCGACGAGGGTCTTCTCGGCGAAGGCGCCGATGCCGAGGGCCGGCGAGAGCGCCGTGCCGTCGAGGAGGGTCATGGGCTGCGTGGCGTTGCGCGTGTCGAAGCAGTACCAGGGCCGGCCGCGCCGACAGGACCGGCAACTGCCGCAGACCGCGCGCCAGTTGAGGATGACGAAGTCTCCGGGCGCCACGTCGGTGACCCCGTCGCCGACGGACTCGACGACGCCGGCGGCCTCGTGACCGAGCAGGAACGGGAACGCGTCGCCGATCCCGCCCTCCCGGTAGTGCAGATCGGTGTGGCAGACGCCGCAGGCCCGCACCTGCACCAGCGCCTCCCCCGGTCCGGGCTCCGGGACCAGGATCGTCTCCACGGAGACGGGGGCGCCCTGCTTGCGGGCGACCACTGCGCGAACCTCGTGAGTCACGGTTGAGCTCCTTGCTGCGGGGACGGCCGGGCACGGGGACCCGGCGAAGTCTGTTGAGGGAGGCAGAAGAGCCGTGAGGGAGCTTTTGAAGATCTGTTGAAGCACCGAACTCTGTTGCGCATGAAGAACCTTGACGCGTTCTACGCAACGCCCAAACTGTCGTCTCCGTCGACGGCGCGTGTCAAGAGGAATCTGAGAACTGTCCCGTCACACAGAAAACCCGTGCCCCGCACCGTTCGAGGACATCGCGCCAGCTGCGTCAACTACGTTGCTGCGCAAGGGTGTTGGACCGCGCTCCCGTCGCGGCGCACCCCGGGCCGAGAGCCCGCTCCGCGCCGGCGATCAGAACAAGCCAACCCACGACGTACAGGGGGCCAGGGGCGAAGGTCCGCTTCCGTATCGGCCTGCCGTCCGTCCGCGGACTGCGCCTATAGTCGCGCCATGAGAAAGCATGACGCAGACAGCGAGACGACGGGCTCGTCGAGCTCCGGAGTGCAGTCCGTCGACCGCGCCGTGAGCGTTCTCGAGATTCTCGCCCGGCGCGGGGAAGCGGGCGTCAGCGAGATCGCCGCGGAAATCGACGTGCACAAGTCGACGGCCTTCCGTCTGCTGGGCGCTTTGGAGGCACGCGACTTGGTCGAGCAGTCGGGCGACCGGGGGAAGTACCGGATCGGATTCGGGATCGTACGCCTGGCCAGTTCGGTCACCGACAACTTCGATGTGACCCAGCAGGCCCGCCCGTTCTGCGAGCAGCTCGCGGAGGAATTCGGCGAGGCCGTGAACATCGCGATACTGCAGGAACATTATGCGGTGAACGTCCTCCAGGTGCGCGGCCCGATGGCGGTGAGCACGCACAATTGGGTCGGCCAACTCACCCCGATGTACGCCACATCGAGCGGAAAGGTGCTCCTCGCTCATGTGCCGCAGGAGGAGCGCGCGGAAATGCTCGCGGCCTCCCACATGAAAAAGATGACACCGCACACCCTGACCGCCAAGGGAAAGCTCGAGAAGGATCTCGCGCAGACCCTTGAGCGCGGATATGCGGTGACTCTGGAGGAATTGGAGCTCGGGCTGCACGGCATGGCGGCGCCCATCAGAAATGCCCAGGGCGAGGTCATGGCCGCGATCAGCGCCTCGGGCCCCGCCTACCGGTTCACCGAGGAGCGGATGCACGAGCTCTCCCCCACGCTGTTGCGCAGCGCGCACGACATCAGCCGCAAGATGGGCTACCTGGACTGAGCGGGTACCTCCCCCTCCGCCGGTTCCATCCGGATGATCACGGCCTTGGACGTGGGGGTGTTGCTCTTCTCGGCGACGCTGTCCAGCGGCACGAGGACGTTCGTCTCCGGGTAGTAGGCCGCTGCGGAGCCCCGGGGCGTGGGATAGCCGACGACGCGGAACGCGGGTGCCCGGCGCTCGCTCCCGTCGGTCCACACGCTGATCAGGTCGACCAGGGCGCCCTCCGCGACGCCGAGTTCGGCGAGGTCCTCGGCGTTGGCCAGGACGACGCGTCGCGCCCCCTTGATGCCGCGGTAGCGGTCGTCCATCGCGTACGGGACGGTGTTCCACTGGTCGTGCGAGCGCAGCGTCTGCAGGATCAGGTGGCCGGGCGGGGCGGTGAGCCCGGTGAAGGTGTTCGCGGTGAAGACGGCGGTGCCGCTCGCTGTCTGGAAGACGCGCTTGTTGACGGGGTTGGGCAGGTTGAAGCCGCCCGGTTCCCGCACGCGCCGGTTGAAGTCGTCGAATCCCGGCACCACGTTCGCGATGTGCTCGCGGATCGTGTCGTAGTCGTTCTCGAAGGCCTGCCAGGCGATCCCGTGCTTGTCGCCGAGGGTCCTGCGGGCGAGGCGGCTGATGATGGACACCTCGCTGAGCAGCGCGGGTGAGGCCGGCGCGAGCCGGCCGCGGGTGGCGTGCACATCGCTCATCGAGTCCTCGACGGTCATGAACTGCTCACCGCCCGCCTGAAGGTCGCGGTCGCTGCGGCCCAGCGTGGGCAGGATCAGCGCGGTGTCGCCGCAGACGGCGTGCGAGCGATTCAGCTTCGTGGAGATCTGGACCGTCAACCGGCAATTGCGCAGGGCGCGTTCGGTGACATCGCTGTCCGGTGTGGCGCGGACGAAATTGCCCGCGACGCCCACGAACACCTGGGCCCGGCCGTCGCGCATGGCGCGGATCGCGTCGACGGCGTCGGCGCCGTGCCGGGTGGGCGGGGCGAAGTCGAACTCCTTCTCCAGGGCGTCGAGGAACGACTGCGGCATGCGCTCCCACACGCCCATGGTGCGGTCGCCCTGCACATTGCTGTGGCCGCGGACCGGGCAGACGCCGGCGCCCGGCCTGCCGATGTTTCCGCGCAGCAGCAGGAAGTTGACGACTTCGCGGATGGTGGGGACGCCGTGCTTGTGCTGCGTGAGGCCCATGGCCCAGCAGACGATGACGTTCTTGGCGCCGAGCACCCGCTGGTGGACCTCCTCGATCTCCTCGCGCGTCAGCCCGGTGGCCTTGAGGACCTCCGCCCAGTCCAGCCCGCGGATGTTGTCGGTGAAGACCTCGTAGCCGGAGGTGTGGGCGTCGATGAACTCGCGGTCCAGGACCGTGCCGGGCGCCTTGTCCTCGGCCTCCAGGAGCAGCAGGTTCAGCGCCTGGAACAGGGCGAGGTCGCCGCCCGGCCTGATCTGGAGGAACTGGTCGGCGATCTCGGTGCCCCGGCCGATGACGCCGCGCGCCTTCTGCGGGTGCTTGAAGCGCAGCAGCCCCGCCTCGGGCAGCGGGTTGACCGCGACGATCTTGCCGCCGCGCCGCTTGGTCTCCTCCAGGGCCGTGAGCATCCGGGGGTGGTTGGTGCCGGGGTTCTGGCCGACGACGAACACCAGGTCGCTGTTGTGCAGGTCATCGAGGCTGACGCTGCCCTTGCCGATGCCGAGCGTCTCGTTGAGGGCGGAGCCGCTGGACTCGTGGCACAGGTTGGAGCAGTCGGGCAGGTTGTTGGTGCCGTACGCCCGCGCGAAGAGCTGGAGCAGGAACGCGGGCTCGTTGGCGAGCCGGCCCGAGGTGTAGAAGAGCGCCTCGTCGGGACTGTCCAGGCCGTTCAGCTCGTCGGCGAGCAGGGCGAGCGCGCCGTCCCAGCCGATCGGCTCGTAGTGGTCGCTGCCCGGGTGCTTCACCATGGGCTCGGTCAGCCGGCCCTGCTGGTTGAGCCAGTAGTCGGAGGCCTGCGCCAGCTCGCTGACCGGGTGCTCGGCGAAGAACTCGCGGGTGACGCGGCGCGTGGTGGCCTCGTCGGCGATGTGCTTGGCGCCGTTCTCGCAGTACTCGTTGCGGTGCCGCTTGTCCGGCGCGCCCTCGGGCCAGGCGCAGCCGGGGCAGTCGATGCCGCCGTCCTGGTTGATGTTGAGCAGGGTCAGGGCGGTGCGCTTGGGCGAGGTCTGGCTGAGGGCGTACTGGAGCGCGTGCGCCACGGCCGGTGCCCCGGTGGCCCAGGTCTTGGGCTTGCTCAGGGAGAGATCCTCTTCGGGCTCTTCGACGGCGCGCACGCCCATCACCTCTGTGTTTCCGACTCGACGGGAGCCGGCACGCCCCCGTCGCCCAGCATTCGTCCGCGCTCGGCCCACGGTCAAAGCGGAAAGTCCGATCGTTGATAGGCAGCTACGATCATGGGCGGGCGTCGTCCACCGAAGTCGGCCGGAGAAGGAGTGGGACCGTGCTGCTGCGCCAACTCGAATACCTGGTCGCGCTCACCAACGCCGGCCACTTCGCGAAGGCCGCCGAGCAGTGCTACGTGTCGCAGCCGACGCTGTCCGAAGGCATCCGCAAGCTGGAGACGGAGCTGGGGGTGCCGCTGGTGCGGCGCGGCCGGCGCTTCGAGGGCCTTACGGCGGAGGGCGAACAGGTCGTCCTGTGGGCCCGGCGGATGCTCGCGGACCGGGACGCCATGGAATCGGGGCTCGCCGCGCTGCGCGAGGGGCTGAGCGGGGAGCTGCGGCTCGGCGCCGTGCCCACGGCGGTCGGCGCGGTCGCCCTGCTCACGCAGCCGTTCTGCGCGGCGAACCCGCACACCACGGTGAACGTCCAGGCCGATCTCCAGGGCGACGACATCGTGCGCCGGCTGCGCGCCTTCGAGCTGCACGGCGCAGTCTCGTACCACAGCCGGAGCCTGGATCTGCCGTTCGTGCCGCTGTACCGGGAGCGCTATGTGGTGCTCACCCAGGAGGATCCGGGCCGGACGGCGCAGGAGATCAGCTGGGCCGAGGCGGCCGCGCTGCCGCTGTGTCTGCTGCATCCGCGGATGCTGGGCCGTCGGGTCCTGGACGACGTGTTCGCGGAGCTGTCCCTGTCGGTGGCGCCCCGCGTGGAGACGGACTCGATCGCCTCGCTGATCGCGCATGTGCGCACCGGCCAGTGGTCGAGCATCATCCCGCACACCTGGCTGCACGTCTTCGGGATCCCGGCCGGGATGGAGGCCGTGCCGCTGATCGGCCCGCGGCGCAGCGCCCGGATCGGCCTGCTGCTGCCGCCGCGCGATCCGCTGTCGGTGATGGAGCAGGCCCTCGCGGACCTGGCCCGGGCGTCGCGGATGCACACGGTCCTGGACGTGCTGCCGGGCTGAGACCCGGCCGCCGCGACTGACCGCTTCGACCGGCCGGTTACCGGCTTGTTTTGCTCCTTCGGACACCATTGACGCGCCCCTGAGGCGCTGGCTACCGTGACGACGACCCGTCACTGATATATCAGAGCGTCAACAGTCGGTTTTCAAGGAGTCCTCATGACCCCCGACGCACGCGACCTGGCCGCCGCCGACCCGGACGTGGCCGCCGCCCTCGACGCGGAGCTGTCCCGGCAGCGCGACACCCTGGAGATGATCGCCAGCGAGAACTTCGCCCCGCTCGCCGTCATGCAGGCACAGGGCTCGGTCCTGACCAACAAGTACGCCGAGGGGTACCCGGGCCGCCGCTACTACGGCGGCTGCGAACACGCCGACGTCATCGAGCAGTTGGCCATCGACCGGGTCAAGGAGCTGTTCGGCGCCGAGGCCGCGAACGTGCAGCCGCACTCGGGGGCGCAGGCCAACGCCGCCGCGATGGCTGCGCTGCTCAAGCCGGGCGACACCATCCTCGGCCTCGACCTCGCGCACGGCGGCCACCTCACCCACGGCATGCGCATCAACTTCTCGGGCCGCCTCTACAACGTGGTCGCGTACCACGTGTACGCGGACGACCACCGTGTCGACATGGCGGAGGTCGCCCGCCTCGCCCGTGAGCACCGGCCGAAGCTGATCATCGCGGGCTGGTCGGCGTACCCCCGGCAGCTGGACTTCGCGGAGTTCCGGCGGATCGCCGACGAGGTCGGCGCGTATCTGATGGTCGACATGGCGCACTTCGCGGGCCTGGTCGCCGCGGGCCTGCACCCCTCGCCCGTGCCGCACGCCCACATCGTCACGACGACCACGCACAAGACGCTGGGCGGCCCGCGCGGTGGCGTGATCCTGTCGAAGGCCGAGCTCGCCAAGAAGATCAACTCGGCGGTCTTCCCCGGCCAGCAGGGCGGCCCCCTTGAGCATGTGATCGCGGCGAAGGCCGTGGCGTTCAAGCTGGCCGCCGAGCCGGAGTTCACCGACCGGCAGCGCCGCACCCTGGAGGGCTCCCGCATCCTGGCCGAGCGGCTGCTGCGCGAGGACGCCGCGGCCGCCGGGATCGACGTCCTCACCAGGGGTACGGACGTTCACCTGGTCCTCGTCGACCTGCGCGCCTCCGATCTCGACGGGCAGCAGGCCGAGGACCGGCTGCACCGCATCGGGATCACCGTGAACCGCAACGCGGTGCCCAACGACCCGCGCCCGCCGATGGTCTCCTCCGGTGTCCGGATCGGCACCCCGGCGCTCGCCGCGCGCGGCTTCGGGGCCGCGGAGTTCACCGAGGTCGCCGACATCGTCGCCACCGCGTTCCTGCCCGGGTTCGACCACGAGACGACCACCGGCCTGCGCAAGCGCGTCACCGCGCTCACCGAGCGCTTCCCCCTCTACCCCACCCTCGCAGCCACCACCCAGGAAGAAGGAGGCCGGCGATGACCAGCGCCCCCGGCGACGCCCTGCCCGACCACCCCGACTTCCTGTGGCGCAACGCCGACCCGAAGAAGTCCTACGACGTCGTGATCGTGGGCGGCGGCGGACACGGACTGGCGACCGCGTACTACCTCGCCAAGAACCACGGCATCACGAACATCGCCGTCCTGGAGAAGGGGTGGCTCGCGGGCGGCAACATGGCCCGCAACACCACCATCATCCGCTCCAATTACCTGTGGGACGAGAGCTCCGGCATCTACGAGAGCTCGCTCAAGCTGTGGGAGACGCTGGAGCAGGATCTCGACTACCCGATCCTGTTCAGCCAGCGCGGCGTCCTCAACCTCGCGCACAACCTCCAGGACGTCCGCGACAGCAAGCGCCGGGTGTACGCGAACCAGCTCAATGGCATCGACGCCGAGTGGCTGGAGCCCGACGAGGTCGCCAAGGTGTGTCCGATCGTCAACACCAGCCCGGACGTGCGTTATCCGGTGCACGGCGCCACGTACCAGCCTCGCGCGGGCATCGCCAAGCACGACTACGTGGCCTGGGGCTTCGCCCGCCGCTGCGACGCGTACGGCATCGACCTCATCCAGAACTGCGAGGTCACCGGCATCGACGCCAGTGGGGGCCGGGTCACCGGCGTGCAGACGACCCGGGGACGGATCGCCGCCGGAAAGGTCGCACTGGCGGCCGCCGGACACACCTCGGTGCTTGCCCAGATGGTCGGCCTGCGGCTGCCGCTGCAGAGCCACCCTCTCCAGGCCCTCGTCTCCGAGCTGCTCGAACCCGTGCACCCGACCGTCGTGATGTCCAACGCGGTGCACGTGTACGTCTCGCAGGCGCACAAGGGCGAACTCGTCATGGGCGCCGGCATCGACAGCTACAACGGGTACGGGCAGCGCGGCGCCTTCCACATCATCGAGCGGCAGATGGCGGCGGCCCTGGAACTCTTCCCGGTGTTCGCGCGGGCCCACATGCTGCGCACCTGGGGCGGCATCGTCGACACCACCCCGGACGCGTCCCCCATCGTCGGACTCACACCCGTCGAGGACCTGTACCTCAACTGCGGCTGGGGCACCGGCGGCTTCAAGGCGACACCGGGCGTCGGCTGGGCGTACGCGCACACCATCGCGACCGGCGAACCGCATCACACCAACGCGCCGTTCACCCTCGACCGGTTCACGACCGGCGCCCTCGTCGACGAGCACGGCGCCGCCGCCGTCGCACACTGAGCCCCTTCCTAGGAGAGATCCATGCAGCTCATCCCCTGCCCCTGGTGCGGGCCGCGCGAGGAGACCGAGTTCCACTACGGCGGCCAGGCGCACGTCGAGCACCCCGCCGACCCGCACGCGCTCGACGACGAGCAGTGGGCCCAGTACATGTTCTTCCGCGACAACCCCAAGGGGCCCTTCGCCGAGCGGTGGGCGCACGCGGCGGGCTGCCGCCGCTGGTTCAACGCCGTGCGCGACACCGTGAGTTACGAGTTCCTGACCGTGTACCCGGTGGGTTCCCCGAACCCGCTCGGCACCTGCACGCGAGAGCGCCAGGAGGCGACCGCATGACCGCCCGCCCGTCGCCCACCGCCACCCTTCCAAGGAATGAGCTGCGCTCATGAGCACCCATTTCCGCGCCCCCGACGCGCACGGCCGCATCGACCGCTCCACCACGCTGGACTTCGTCTTCGACGGCACGGACTACACCGGGCACCCCGGGGACACCCTCGCGTCCGCGCTGCTCGCGAACGGTGTGCACCGGGTGGCGACGAGCATCAAGTACGGCCGGCCGCGCGGCATTCTGGCCGCCGGCGTCGAGGAGCCGAACGCGCTGGTCCAGATCGAGGCGCCGTTCCCCGAGCCGATGCTCACGGCCACGACGGTCGAGCTCTACGACGGCCTGGTGGCACGCGGGCTCGGCGGCCAGGGGCGGCTCGCCGCGGAGGCCGATCCCGCCCGCTACGACGCGCGGCACCTGCACGCCGAGCTGCTGATCGTCGGCGCGGGCCCGGCGGGCCTCGCGGCGGCGCTCGCCGCGGCCGACGCGGGGGTCCGGGTCGTCCTCGTCGACAGCGCGCCGGAGCTCGGCGGCAGCCTGCTCGGCACGCAGGAGACCATCGACGGCCGGCCCGCGCAGGAGTGGGTGGACTCGGTGACGCGCCGGCTCACGGCGTCCGGGAACGTGACCGTCCTGACCCGCACCACCGCCTTCGGCCACTACGACGACAACCTCGTCCTCGCCCTGGAGAAGCGCACCGACCACCTAGGTGCGGCGGCCCCGAGCCACGTGTCCCGCCAGCGGGTGTGGCGCATCCGGGCCGAGCAGGTCGTGCACGCGACCGGCGCCACCGAGCGGCCGATCGCCTTCGACGACAACGACCGCCCCGGCATCATGCTGGCCTCCGCGGCCCGTACGTACCTCAACCGCTACGGCGTCCTCGCCGGGCGCCGAGCCGCCGTCTTCACGACGAACGACTCCGCGTACGACGCGGTGCTCGAACTCGCCGACGTGGGCGTGGAGTTCGCCGCCGTGGTCGACGCGCGGACGACCGTGCCCGAGCGGCTCGCCGGGGCGCTGGCCGAGCGCGGCATCCCGCTCCATCGCGACCACGTCGTCACCGGCACCAGCGGTGTCGAGCGCCTCTCCCGCGTACACATCGCCGAGCGTGCGGCGGACGGCGCCCGGCGGCACGGCGTCGACTGCGACGTGCTGCTCGTCTCCGGCGGCTGGAACCCGGCCGTGGCCCTGTTCAGCCAGGCGCGCGGAAAGCTGCGCTACGACGCGGAACTCGCCACCTTCGTGCCCACCGGGGCCCTTTCGACCGTACGCACGGCGGGCGCCGCGGACGGTCTTCGCACGCTCGGCGAGTGCCTCGGCAGCGGTATTGCCGCGACGGCCACGGCCCTCGACGCGCTCGGCGCGACGGCCGCGCCCATCGGTGTCCCCGCCGCGGCCACGGAACTCCCCTCCCCCGCCGCGGTGTTGTGGCGCGTGCCCAGCCCGCAGGACGGCACGGACGGCACGGCGCAGTTCGTCGACCTGCAGCGCGACGCGCTGGTCGGCGACGTGTTCCGGGCGACCCGCGCCGGACTCCGCTCCGTCGAGCACGTCAAGCGGTACACCACGATCGGCACCGCGCACGACCAGGGCCGGACGTCCGGGATCCTCACCTCGGGCATCGTCGCCGAGGGGCTCGGCACGGACATCGCCGAGCTGGGCACCACCAGCTTCCGGCCGCCCGTGCAGCCGATCGCGTTCGCGGCGTTCGCAGGCCGCAACCGGGGCGAGCTGTTCGACCCGGTGCGGGTGACCGCGCTGCACGCCTGGCACGAGCGGCACGGTGCGCTGTTCGAGGACGTCGGCCAGTGGAAGCGGCCCTGGTACTACCCGCTGCCCTGCGAGACGATGGACGACGCGGTGCAGCGCGAGTGCCGCGCGGCGCGCAACGGCGTGGCCATGATGGACGGTTCGACGCTCGGCAAGATCAGCGTGCAGGGCCCCGACGCGGGCGAGCTGCTCAACCGGCTCTACACGAACATGATGGCCACGCTGAAGCCCGGCCGGATCCGCTACGGCGTCATGTGCGGCGTCGACGGCATGGCCATCGACGACGGCACGGTCATCCGCGTCTCGGAGGACGAGTTCCTCGTCACGACCACCACGGGCAATGCCGCGAAGGTCCTGGAATGGATGGAGGAGTGGCTCCAGACCGAGTGGCCCGAGCTGCGCGTCCACCTCACCTCGGTGACCGAGCACTGGGCGACGATCCCGCTCGTGGGCCCGCGCTCGCGCGAGGTGCTCGCCGCGGTCGTCGGTGACGACCTGGACGTCTCCAACGAGGCGTTCCCGTTCATGAGTTGGCGCGACACCGTGATCGCCGGTGTCGAGGCCAGGGTGTGCCGGATCAGCTTCTCCGGCGAGCTCGCCTACGAGGTCAACGTCCCGGCCTGGTACGGGACACACGTCTGGGAGGCGCTGTACGCCGCCGGACAGCCGCTCGGCCTCACCCCGTACGGCACCGAGACCATGCACGTGCTGCGCGCCGAGAAGGCGTACCCGATCATCGGGCAGGACACCGACGGGACAGTCACCCCGCAGGACCTCGGCATGAACTGGGTGATCTCCAAGAAGAAGCCGGACTTCGTCGGCAAGCGCTCCTTCGCCCGGCCCGAGAACCAGCGCGCCGACCGCAAGCAGCTGGTCGCGCTGCTGCCCACCGACGAGCGCACGCTGCTCCCGGAGGGGGCGCAGATCATCGCCACCGAGTCGGTGCCCGCGCCACCCGTCCCGATGCTCGGCCATGTCACCTCCAGCTACCGCAGCGACGCCCTCCAGCGCACCTTCGCCCTGGCGCTGGTGCGCTCCGGCACCGCCCGCGTCGGCAAGACCCTCTACGTCCCGCTCGACGGTGCCACCGTGCCGGTGACCGTCGCCGAACCCGTCCTCTTCGACAAGGAGGGAGCCCGCCGTGACGGCTGACACCCACACCCCCGTACGCAACAGTCCGCTCGTCGACTGGGACCCGAGCCTCCCTGACGGCCTGAGCGCCCGTGAACTCCCGTTCCTGACCCAGCTCACCCTCCGCGTGACACCCGGCAGCACGGCGGCCACCGCCGTCGAGGGGTACCTCGGGTACGCGCTGCCCGGCGCCTGCCGGGCCCACCTGGACGCGGAGGTCAAGGCGCTCTGGCTGGGCCCCGACGAGTGGCTCCTGGTGGCGCCCGCCGGGCAGGCCGAGGCGCTGACGGCCGGGCTGCGGTCGGCGATCGGCGAGGAGTTCGCCACCGTCACCGACACCTCGGCGCAGCGAACGGTGCTCGCCCTGTCCGGGCCCCTGCTGCCGGAGGTCCTGGCGCAGGGCTGCGCCATCGACCTCGCGCCCGACAAGGCCGAGGCCGGTGCCTGCCACACCACGCTGCTCGCGCAGGCCGGTGTCACCCTGGTCGTCCGTGAGGAGGGGCCGGGGGCCGTCTGGCTGCTGGTCAGGTCGTCGTTCGCCGGGTACCTCGCGGCGTGGCTGGCCGACGCGTGCACCGAGTACTGCACCGAGTCTGCCGGGGCCACTTGATGAGCATCAGCGTCTTCGACCTGTTCAAGGTCGGCATCGGTCCGTCGAGTTCGCACACGGTCGGCCCGATGCGCGCGGCGCACACCTTCGCCCACGCACTGGAGCGGGACGGGCTGCTGTCCCGTACCCGGCGGGTCCGCGCCGAGCTGTTCGGCTCGCTCGGCGCCACCGGGCACGGGCACGGCAGCGTCAAGGCCGTCCTGCTCGGCCTGGAGGGCCATGCCCCCGAGACCGTGAATCCGGGCCTGGCGGACCCGGCCGTGGACCGGGTGCGGGAGACGGGCCTGCTACGTCTCCTTGACAAGCAGCCCGTCCCCTGCGCCCTCGACACCGACATCGTGCTCCACCGGAACAAGCGCCTGGAGTTCCACTCCAACGCGATGACGTTCGAGGCGTGGGGCGCGGACGGGGCGGGTCTGTCCCGTCGTACGTACTACTCGGTCGGCGGCGGCTTCGTCCTAGACGAGGACGAGGCGCACGGCCCGCGGATCGCGCCCGACCGCACCTCGGTGCGCTACCCGTTCACCACCGCCGAGGAACTGCTCGCCCACACCCGCGCCACCGGCCTCCCGATCAGCTCGGTCATGCTGGCCAACGAGCTGTCCTGGCGCAGCGAGGAGGGGGTGCGGGCCGGACTGCTGCACATCTGGTCCGTCATGCAGGAGTGCGTGCGGACCGGTTGCGCGGCGCAGGGCACGCTGCCCGGCGGCCTGAAACTGCGTCGTCGGGCGGCCGGGTCGCCACCGCGCCGACCAACGGCGCGGCGGGCATCATCCCGGCGGTGCTGCACTACGTGGAGCGGTTCCTGCGCGGTGCCGACGCCGACGCGATCGTGCGCTTCCTGCTCACCGCGGGCGCGGTCGGCGTCCTGTTCAAGGAGAACGCCTCGATCTCCGGGGCCGAGGTGGGCTGCCAGGGCGAGGTCGAATCGGCGTGCTCGATGGCGGCGGCCGGGCTCGCCGAGGTCCTCGGTGGCACCCCGGAGCAGGTGGAGAACGCCGCCGAGATCGGCATCGAGCACAACCTCGGCCTGACCTGCGATCCGGTGGGCGGCCTGGTGCAGATCCCGTGCATCGAACGCAATGCCGTCGCCGCGCTCAAAGCGATCACGGCCGCACGGATGGCCGTGCACGGCGACGGCCGGCACCACGTCAGTCTCGACAAGGCCATCAAGACGATGCGCGAGACGGGCGCCGACATGAAGGACAAGTACAAGGAGACCGCACGCGGAGGCCTCGCCCTCAACGTCGTCGAATGCTGAGGAGACACCTGTCGTGACCACCACACGCAGCGCACGCACCGCAGTCAACCAGCACATCCTCACCCTCAACTGCCCGCAGCGGCCCGGCATCGTGCACGCCGTCACCTCCTTCCTTGTCGGCGAGGGCTGCGACATCACCGAGCACCAGCAGTTCGACGACACCGACACCGGCACCGTCTTCCTGCGGACGAGTTTCACCGCACCCGCCGGGACGGGCCACGCGAAGCTGGAGGAGCGCTTCGCCGCCACCGCCGAGGCGTACGCGATGGACTGGCGGCTGCGCGACGCCGCGACCAAGCCCCGGGTCCTCGTCATGGTGTCGAAGTTCGACCACTGCCTCGCCGACCTGCTGTACCGATGGCGCAGCGGCACCCTCGACGGTGACATCGCGCTCGTCGTGTCCAACCACGCCGACCTGCGCGAGCAGGTGGAGCAGGCGGGTGTGGAGTTCGTGCACGTGCCGGTCACCCGTGACACCAAGGCGGCGGCCGAGGAGCGGCTCCTTCGCCTGGTGGACGAGCACGCCATCGACCTGGTGGTACTCGCCCGGTACATGCAGATCCTCTCGGACGACCTGTGCAAAGCCCTTGAGGGGCGGGCCATCAACATCCACCACTCGTTCCTGCCGAGCTTCGCCGGTGCCAAGCCGTACCACCAGGCACACCAGCGGGGCGTCAAGCTGGTCGGCGCGACCGCCCACTACGTCACCGCCGATCTGGACGAGGGGCCGATCATCGAGCAGGAGGTGATCCGCGTGGACCACCGCCAGAGCGCCCAGGAACTCGTGCTCGTCGGCCGAGACGCCGAACGGCTGGCGCTGGCCCGCGCGGTCAACTGGCACTGCCAGAGCCGCGTCCTGCTGCACGGAAACCGCACGGTCATCTTCAACTGAGCCCGTTCACCTGGCCCCGTCGACTGAGCCCGTTCAACTGGCCCCGTTCACCTGGCTCCGTCGACTGAGCCCGTTCAACCAAGCGCGGCAGAAGGGCAGTTCCCCCGTGACCACCCTCGTCAAGCTCGACGGCGCGAGAGCCGCCGCCGACATCAAGACCGAACTGGCCGCCCGTGTCGCCGCGTTGAGAGCGCGCGGCGTGACACCGGGCCTTGGCACGATCCTCGTCGGGGGCCACCCCGGCAGCCACGTCTACGTAGCGGGCAAGCACCGGGACTGCGCCGAGGTCGGCATCGAGTCCCAGCGCATCGAGCTGCCCGCGGACGCCACCCAGGCCGACGTCGAGGCGGCGGTCCTCACCCTCAACGCCGACCCGGCCTGCACGGGCTTCATCGTCCAACTCCCGCTGCCCGCACACCTCGACACGCACGCCGTCCTCGAACTCATCGACCCGGCCAAGGACGCCGACGGCCTGCACCCCACCAACCTGGGCCGCCTCGTCCTCGGCACCCCGGGCCCGCTGCCCTGCACTCCGCGCGGCATCATCGAACTGCTGCGCCTGAGCGACGTGCCCATCACCGGAGCCACCTTCTGCGTCATCGGCTGCGGCATCACGGTCGGGCGCCCGCTCGGCCTGATGCTGACCCGCAGCAGCGAGCACGCCACCGTGACCATGTGCCACGAGCGCACGCGGGACATCGCGGCGCACGCCCGCGCGGCCGACGTGGTGGTCGCGGCCGCCGGCTCGGCCCACCTGGTCCGCCCCGACTGGATCAGCCCCGGCGCCACGGTCCTCTCCGTGGGCATCACCCGCACCATCGAGGGCGTCCTCGGCGACGTCCATCCCGACGTCGCCGGGGTGGCGGGCCGGATGGCACCGACGATCGGCGGGGTCGGTCCGATGACGCGGGCGATGCTGCTGACGAACGTGGTGGAGTCGACGGAGCGTGAGGCGGCGCGCCTGGACGTCACGTAGCACTGGGGGCGTGCACGGCGGCGCCGCCGAGGACGGTGGGCGTGGGCCGCAGCCCGGGGCCAGCTCGTCCGCCGGCGAGCGGGCGGGCCCGCGACGGTGCGGACCTTGATCCCGGTCCGCGTCACACGCCTCCGCCCGCGCAGGGGACGAAGGGCCCTGCCGACGCCAGGGAGGTCAGGGGGACTTGGTGGAACTCGGGGAGCCCTCCCCCGCCTCCTGCCGAGGCACCGCCGTCGACCCCGCACCCACCGCGGTCCCGTCCTCCGCCCGCTTCGGAATGAGGAACAACGCCCCCATCGACAGCACACAACAGCCCACGATGTAGAGGCTGATGCCGGTGCTGGACCCGGTGTCCTCCAGGATGGCGGCGGCGATCAGCGGGGCGGGGCCGCCGGCGATGACCGAGGCGAGTTGGTAACCGAGCCCCGCGCCGCTGTAGCGGACGTTGGCGCCGAAGCCCTCGGCGATGAGCGCGGCCTGGGGCCCGTACTGCATGTCGTGGAAGACCAGGGACAGCACGATGGCGAGCAGCACGAGCCCCGGGGTCTTCGTGTCGAGCAGGGCGAAGTACGGGAACGCGAAGGCGCCCACGCACACGATGCCGATGCCGTACACCAGCCGGCGCCCGTAGCGGTCGGAGAGATGCCCGAAGACGGGGATGGTGACCAGGCCGATGGCGGCGGCGACGAGCGTGTCGTCCAGGAGATCGCCACGGGCGAGGCCGAGATGGGAGGTCCCGTATGTCAGGACGAAGGTGATGAAGAGGTAGAACGGGGCCTGCTCGGAGAGCCGGACGAACGCCGCGGCGATCACCTCGCGCCACTGATACCGCAGCACGTCCCACAACGGCATCCGCACGACGGCCTCTTTCCTCTTCACGGCGGTGAAGTCAGGGCTCTCCAGAACCTTGAGACGCACATACAGGCCGATGACGACGAGCACCCCGCTCGCCAGGAACGGCACGCGCCAGCCCCAGCTCTCGAACCCGTCGCCGGAGGCGGAGCTCAGCCACTTCACCATGCCGGTGGAGATCAGCAGCCCGAGCGGCACCCCCATCTGCGGCCAACTGGCCATCAGCCCACGGCGTTTCTTCGACCCCCACTCCATGGACAGCAGCACGGACCCACCCCACTCGCCGCCCACCCCGATGCCCTGGAAGACGCGGAGCACCACGAGGAGGATGGGCGCGGCCAGCCCGATGGACGAGTACGTGGGCAGACACCCGATCAGGACGGTACTCACACCCATCAGCAGCAGCGTGATGACAAGCGTGGACTTCCGGCCCACTCGGTCACCGAAGTGCCCGAAGATCGCGGCACCGAGGGGCCGGGCGGCGAACCCGACGAACTGGGTGGCGAAGGAGGCGAGCACGCCGGTGTACTCGGACTGGCCGGGAAAGAACAGATGCGGGAAGACGAGCGCCGCGGCCGTCCCGTAGAGAAAGAAGTCGTACCACTCGATGGCGGTCCCGACCGTACTGGCGACGACCGCCCGATTCCGGTGCCCGCGCACGACGGACCGCCCCGCCCCTGACCCTGCGTCCTGCGTCGCCACGACGCCTCCCTGCCCTGCCATCGGTCGAGCCACGGTGCACGGGAACGAAAACCTCCGCGAGAGTGCCCCTCGGTCGCGTCCATGTCAATAAATCGCGCGGTGTTCAACTATCGGGTGGACGTCTTTCGTTGTGACCGGCCTCCACCGGCCTCCATTCGTCGGCAGCCGCACAACTTGCCCCCGCCCTCCAAATAAGGCCACTATTTGCACGCCAGGTTCACCGTTTGTCCACACATGTCGACGGCGAGCGAGGGGGGTTCCTCGTGCCTGGGGTGATCGGTGGGGAGGCCGAATGTACGAGATGGTGAAGGGTGCGAACGTCGGGCTCGGCGGGCTGGTCGACGGGGAGGTCGACTCGGTGACCGTCGGACTGGGCTGGGTCAGCCCGACCGGCGAGGGGGACGCCGACGTCTCCGTGCTGCTGCTGGACGACAACGGCAAGGTCCGCACCGACGCGGACTTCTACTTCTACAACAACTCCTCTGCGCCGGACGGGAGTGTGCAGTTGCTCGGCAAGGCACCGATGGGAGAAGGCAGCGAGGACCGGATCAGTTTCGACCTGAGCGCGCTTCCGGGCGATGTCACCACGGTGCTCATCGCGGCGAGCCGCTACGAGTCAGCCCGGTTCGACGAACTCGAGGCCCTGCAACTGACATTGAGCGACGGGGCGGGGGAGTCGCTGCTGCGCTTCGCGATCGACGACGTGGGCCCGGTGAGCGCGCTGATCTTCGGCGAGATCTACCGGCGCGCGGGCGAGTGGAAGTTCCGCGCCGTGGGGCAAGGCTACGAAACGGGCTTCGCGGCTCTCGCGTCGGACCACGGCGTGGACATCGACGACGACGCGGCCGCCGAGGCCACCGAGCCCGAACCACTCGTCCAGGAGGAGACGACAGAGCTGGTCCAGCCTCCGGTCGTCGATCCGCCTCAACCCGATGCGGAACCGTCCCCCGCCCCCGAGGCGGTTCCCGCCCCTGCGGTCCCCGCACAACGAGCCGCACGCCCGCGTACCTCGAAGAAGAAGGTCACCCTCCCCAGAACGCCCAAGAAATCCCTCGCGGAAAACGACTCGTGGGCAGGAGCCCGCCTCTTCCCGGTGTCCGCGCTGAAGAGCGACAGGGACCGGGAGACCCGCGCCACGTCGGTGCTGCTGGCCGTCATGGCACAGGTGCCGGAGTTCGGACGTCGGCTGACCGCCGGCTTCGGCGCCCACGCCGGACGCATGGAGACCTTCACCGAGGTGTCCCTGCCGCACGGCGAGGCGCCCCGTCGGCCCGACGGAGTCATCCGGGTGGAGCGGGCCGGGAAGCTCTGGACGGCGCTCGTCGAGACCAAAACCAACGGCAACCCCCTCAAGGCGGAGCAGGTACAGGCCTACGCCGACATCGCGGCCCGCAGGGGCTACGAAGCCGTCATCACCCTGTCCAACGACGTGGCCCTCGAAGGCAGCCCGTTGGTCGAAGTGAAGATCGACCGGCGGCGCAAGAACACGGTGGGCCTCTGGCATCTGTCGTGGGCCGAAGTCGCCCACCAGGCCCAGATGCTGCTGCGACACGAAGGGCTCGGCAATCCCGCACACGCCTGGCTCCTGGAGGAGCTTCTGCACTACCTGCGCCACGAGAACTCGGGCTGCCACGGCTTCCACAACATGGGCCCAGCCTGGGTGCCCGTGCGCAACGGGATCCAGGACGAGACCCTGTGCCAGGGCGACCCACGGGCCCTCGAGGCCGTCGAAAGCTGGGAGCGGCTCGTACGCCAGGTGTCGCTGGGCCTCGGCGGCGAACTGGGGCGGAAGGTTCTCCCCGTGCAACGAGCACGGCGCGGTACCGATCCGGTGGCCCGCCGCACCCGCATGGCCGACGAACTGTGCCGCGACGGCAGACTCAGCGCCGAGTTGCGCATCGACCAGACGCCCGGAGTCCTCGCCGTCACCGCCGACCTGCGCACGTACAAGATCCGCACGTCGATCGACATCGCTCCCCCGGCACAGGGCTATCCGCTGTCCTGGGCCAAGCGGATCGTCAGGGAACTCGGCGAGGCACCGGCGGACCTGCACATTGAGACCCTGGTCGACGGGGACGGCGGAGGGCCGCGGGGAACCTTGGAACGCCTGCGCCCCGAGCCCGGTGACCTGCTGCCCGGCGGAGGCGTGAAGATCACCGGATTCCGACTCTCGCTGTTCAAGGGCATGGGAACGCAGCGAGGGAACACGGAAGCCGGATTCATCCGCAGCGTCGACGAAGCGGTCCACAAGTTCCACGCGTCCGTGGTGACCCACCTCGATCGGATGCAGAGCAAGCGGCGTACGACGCCCAGGCCGGCCGCCGACGAAGGGTAGGGCGTACGCCGCACAATGGACCCGTGCCCCACGTCCCGGTCTCCCGTCACCTGCTCCGTGCCCGTGATCTCGCGGATGCGCGGTATGCCGAGGGGCTCACGGTGGGGGATCTGGCCGGGGCCGCCGGGTTGTCGGCCGCGCATTTCAGTCGCCGGTTCAAGGCCGCGTTCGGGGAGTCGCCGCATCAGTATCTGTTGACCCGGCGGCTCGAGCGGGCCGCCGATTGGTTGCTGGCGACCGACTGGACCGTGGCCGATGTCGGGGTCGCGGTGGGGCTACGCGGGATCGGGTCGTTCACGACGAGTTTTCGGCGGATGTACGGGGTGACTCCGCAGGCGTACCGGGACGCACATCCGCCCGCGGCGCGGCATGTGCACATCCCCCGGTGCGTCGCGATGGCGTACGGACGTCAGCGGAACCGCACGTATCGAGAAGACAGCGCCTGAGCGGGTGCCTAGCGTCGGTGTCGGGGCACATCGTGCCCCGCAGCGGAACGTCCGACGAGTGAGGCGCGAGGATCGACATGCCGACCACCACCAAGATCGCCAATGCGCAGTTCTGGGTGCACGACCAGGACGAGGCGCTCGATTTCTACACGCGGAAGCTGGGCTGGGAGGTCCGGGCCGACGTGACGATGGAGGCCTGGGCCTTCCGGTGGCTGTGTGTCGGGCCGCCCGGTGGCACGGGTCCCGCGCTCGTGCTCATGCCAGTGCCCGGGCCGCCGATGCTCGACGAGAAGGACAGCGTCCAGCTGTCGGAGCTGGTGGCCAAGGGGGCCGGAGGGACGCTGTTCCTGGAGACCGACGACTGCAAGGCCGCCTACGACGAGCTGTCCGCGCGGGGCGTCGCCTTCAACGACCCGCCGACCTCGCAGCCGTACGGCATCGACACCTCGTTCCGGGACCCCTCGGGCAACAACATCCGGTTGACGCAGGTACTCGCATTCGATCCCGGACGCAGCTGACCGCGCCCGGCGTCCCGGCCGTCACGAGGCCCTGACCGCGCCGGTCCGCCCACCGTCCTGCGCGTGCTCCGCACGGGCCGCCTCCAGCAGGTTGCGCCAGGACGTGACGGTGGGGCGCCTGCGCAGCAGGGCCCGCCGTTCGCGTTCCGTGGCGCCGCCCCAGACGCCGTACTCGATGCGTTCGTCCAGGGCGTGCGCCAGGCACTCGGTCCTGACCACGCACGTGTCGCAGAACCGCTTGGCGTGGGACTGCGCCGCGCCCTCCACGAACAGTTCCTCGGGGTCCGTGGTCCTGCACTCCGCCTTGTCCCACCACGAGTTGAAGATGTCCGTCACCGTCTGCTCCTTGCTCCTGGCAAATTCGGTCCGTCACAGGTGCGATTCGCGACCGTACGCCATAGATCCTCAACAGGCAGCCCATGACCAGGAGTTGAACGGTGAGTCACCAAGGTTTCGGGCCGTCAGGCGAGCCCCGCCACCGCGTCACCGAGCCTGCGGACCGCCTCGTCGACCGTGGCGCGCGGACAGCCCAGGTTCACTCTCATGTAGCCGTGGCCCTCGGCCCCGAACTTCTGCCCGCGGTCCAGCCACAGTCGCGCCTCGGTGAGCATGAACCCGTCCAGCGCCGCCGCGTCCATCCCGAGACCCCGGCAGTCCATCCACGCCAGGTAGAGGGCGTCCGCGGGCAGCACGCGCAGCTTCGAGGTGGCGGCGTGGACCGCCTTCGCGAAGTGTTCGTGGTTGCCGCGCAGATAGCCGAGCAGCTCCTCGAGCCACGGCTCCCCGTGCGTGTACGCCGCCTCGGCAGCGACCATCCCCAACACGTTGACCAGCGGGAACACATTGCGCTCGTACTGACGGGCGAAGTCCTCGCGCAGTCGGCGATCCGGGATCAGGATGTTCGCGCACTGCATTCCGGGAAGGTTGAACGTCTTGCTCGGCGCCGTGCACGTGATGCTCGTACGGGCGAACTCCGGGCCGAGGGAGGCGAACGGGACGTGGGTCCTGTCCGGGTTGAGGACCAGGTCCTGATGGATCTCGTCGGAGACGACCAGGACACCGCGCCGGGCGCAGATCTCGCCCATGGCGCGCAGCTCGTCCTCGGACCACACGTTGCCGGTGGGGTTGTGGGGGTGGCTGAGGATGAACAGCTTGGTGTCGGGGCGGATGGCGTCCTCGAAGGTGCGGGCGTTGAACCGGTAGCCGTCGTCGGTGCGTTCCAGCGGTGCGTGCGCGAGGTGCCGGCCGTTGAGGCGTACGTCCTCGTGGAAGTGGACGTAGACGGGCGGCTGGATCAGGACGGAGTCGCCCGGCGAGGAGAAGGCCTGGACGACGGTCTTGAGGGACGTGATGACGCCGGCCGTCGGCACCACCCAGTCGCGCGAGATCTCCCAACCGAAGCGCCTGGCCTGCCAGTTGAGCACGGCGTCGAGGTAAGCCTCGGTCGCGCCGCCGGGATAGCCGAGCACACCGTGGTCGACGGCGTCGTGCAGCGCGTCGAGAACCGCTTGCGGGGCCTTGAAGTCGGTGTCGGCGACCCACATGGGCAGGGGGTGCGCCGCGGCCTCGTCAGGGGCCAGGAGGGAGTCGGCGAAGGTCCACTTCATGGAGTTCGAGCGCGTGCGGTCGACGACGGTGTCGAAGAGCGAAGCGCTTTCGGTTGCCGGGCCTGAACCTGAAGTCGTCTCGGATGCCATGCCTGGATGCTAGATCCGGCCTGGATGCTGGATCCGACCTGGCTGCTAGATCCGGTCGGTCAGCTCCTCCGCGTACACCTGGGACAGCGGCTGCGGCCCCACGTACTGCTGGCAGTTGCACTGACCCACCTCGTAGCGGACCGGCTTCTTGTTCTCGTCCCAGGCCGTGGGGACCTCGACGCGCTCGTGGCAGCGGCCCGTCTTGTCGTGCTTGGCGAGGTGGTGGGTGCAGCCGCAGACCGGCTCCGGCGGCTTGTGCGCCGCCTCCACCGCGAGGCGCGCCTGCTTGGCGGCCTCGAGCCGCTCCAGCCTTCGCTCGTGCCGGTTGCGCAACGCGCCGCGTGCGGTGTCCGCCGCCCACGCGAACGCTCCCGTCCAGAACAAGATGAGAACCGCCCAAATCCAGTTCATCTACCGCCCCTTCCCCCCGGATGCGCGTGCGGTGACCTACAGGATAGGCGCCGCGCCGCCGCTACGCGCCCTCCCGGCGCGCCCGCACCACCCCCGCGCCGCCGTCCACCGTGACGACGTCGCCGGTCTCGATCCGCGCCACCGCGTCCGGTACGCCGACCACGGCCGGGATGCCGTACTCGCGGGCCACGACCGCGCCGTGGGAGTTGGCGCCGCCCATCTCCATCACGAGCCCGCCGGCCGTCAGGAAGAGCGGCGTCCAGCCGGGGTCGGTGGACGGGGCGACGAGGATCTCGCCCGGCTCCAGGTGCGCGCCGACCGGATCGGTCACCACGCGCGCGTGCCCGGTGATCTCGCCCGCGGAGGCCGCGGTGCCGATCAGGTCGCCGGGCGCGCGGGGTACGGCCTGCGCGCGCTGAGCGGCCTCCGGTTCGGTGCCGTCGGAGAGGAGGACGCGGGGGATGTGCCGGCGCCGCAGCTCCCGTGCGTACTCCTCCTTGCGCTCGGCGACCTTCGCGCGCAGATCACCCTTCGCACACAGAGCACCCTTCGCGCGCAGATCACCCTTTGCGCGCTGGTCGCCCTCTCCTGGGTGCGTTGTCGCGGACTCCCCCGTGCGCATCTCCTCGAAGTCCAGGAAGAAGACGTCCTGCGCGGCATCGATGCGGCCCTGGGCGTGCAGTTCCGCCCCGCGCTCGGCGATGCGCTCGCGCAGCGCCCCGAACAGCGTGATCGCCAGGTACTTCGGGTGCTCGCGCAGCCCCGCGAGCAGCCGGGTGCGGCGCAGGGCGAACCGGACGAGCGGGCCGCGCCCCTTGGCCCGCCGGGCGAGCCGCTCGATCATCGACTCCGCCTCGACGGCGCCCCGCGCGAACACGACGTCCGGGTGGGCCCGTTCGTCGTCCAGTCGCAGGTAGTTGCGGAGGATGCCGATGACGTACGTGGGGTCGTCGGACCAGCGCGGGAGGCCGAGGTCGATCTCGGCGACGGCTCGGTGACCCCACTGCTCCAGGAAGGACCGGAGCCCGTCCTGCGCGACCGGTGGCAGGTCACCGGCGCGATGGCGGGCCACCAGTTCCTGGACATCGGCTCCCTGGAACACGTCCGACGCCTCCCGGTCCGCGCGGATCGTCCGCGCGAGCGCCCACAGATCGAGGTCCATCTCGGTGGTGACGTTGTTCGGCAGGCTGCGCAGGACGGTCTGGAGTTCGCCGGGTTCGGTGCGGACGAGCCTGCCGGCCAGCGCCAGCATCGCGAAGCCGACCAGGGCGGTCGGTGCGACGGTCGGCAGCACGGGGACCACGCAGTCGCGGAGCGCTTCCTCAACGGTCTTGTGCCGCGCCGACTCCAGCACGCGCGCCTGCGTCCGCCGGGCGCGCCGCACCGCCGCCTCGGGGGCGACGAGGGCCCGCAGCACGGTGGACGGGGCGTGGAACCTGCGGGCGAGACGGGCCACGCGCCGGACGGCGGGCCACGGTGAGGTCTGCGTCAGGGCCAGGCGCGGGTCGTCGTACAGGCCGCGCAGGATCCGCGCCGAGCGGGCCTCCATGACGTCGAGCACGCGCGGGAAGAAGGCCCTCCCGGTCCGGCTGCGCAGGACGCCGGTGAGGTCGACGAAGATGCGTCCGGCCGCCTCGGTGCAGCCCTGCGAGCGCGGGGTGCCGATGATGATCTCGCCGGCGGCTCGGGCGATCTCCCGGATCGCGGCGCGCCCGGCCGGGGTGATCGGCCGTTCCAGGCCCTGAGCGAGGCTGAAGCAGAAGTAGACGCGGAAGTCGGCTCCTCCAGCGTCGCGTCCGCCGCCTCGCTCGACGTCGCGCACCGGCAGCGGGAACAGTGTCGTGATGGGCCTCGACTGGGTCAGATGGACCTCGCCCCGGGCGTCGATGGCCCACTCGGTGTCCTGCGGACTGCCGTAGTGCGCCTGCACCTTGGCGCCGAGCGCGGCAAGCCGGAGGACCTGGCTGTCGGTCAGGCAGGGCGCCGTGTTCTCGCCGATGTCGACCTTCTCCGTGCCGCCACCGGCCAGCGAGCAGACGAGGAACCTCTTGTCGCCGAGGCGCCGTTCCACGATCTCGCGGCCGTCGACCACGAAATGGTCCGGGTTGACCGCCCCGGAGACGACGGCCTCGCCGAGTCCGGGGCTCGCGTCGATGACGGCCTGATCGCGCCTGCCCGTGACGGGGTCGGCGGTGAACATGACGCCCGACACCGCCGAGTCCACCATCCGCTGGACGACGACGGCGAGTTGGACGCGGCCGTGGTCGATGCCGTTGCTCTCCCGGTAGCTCACGGCGCGGTCGGTCCACAGCGAGGCCCAGCAGCGGCGTACCGCGTCGAGCACGGCGTCGGCACCGACGACGTTCAGACGCGCGTCCTGCTGCCCCGCGAAGCTGGCGTACGGCAGGTCCTCCGCGGTGGCGCTGGAGCGCACCGCGACGGCCACGTCACCGCCGGATTCCGCACCCAGCTCCGCGTACGCGGCGAGGATCGCGTCCCGCAGGTCCCTGGGCACCTCCGACTCGACGAGCAGCCGGCGCGCCTTGTCGGGCCGCAGCCCCGCGAGGCCGTCCGTGGCCGGAATCCTCCGGTAGGCGTCGGTGGTGACACAGAAGCCGTGCGGCACGGGCAGTCCGGCTCTGGTCAGTTCGCCGAGGTTGGCCGCCTTGCCGCCGACGGTGGCGAGCATCGTCGCGTCCACGGAACGGAGGTCGAGGACGAGCGGCATGGCGTTCCTTCCTGCCTGCGGTGACCGGTCGGCGCGCCTGGTGACACCGGACCGTGCTTTATTCATCATGCGATGAATAAAGACGTCGCGTCAACGCCCCCACCCGGGCCGAGGCGCGAGAATGCATCCATGAGCACCCGTTCCCGCAGCACGTCCGGCGCCGCTCCCGACACCGCCTCCCGCGCCGCGTCCTTCGACCGGGCCGCGAGCGAGTACGCGGCGAGCCGGCCGTCCTACCCGGCCGAACTCCTTGACCTGATCGAGGAGTTCATGGACGCCGGCCTCACAGGCAGCCGCGTCGCGGACGTGGGCGCGGGCACCGGCATCTCCACCGCGCTGCTGCGGCAGCGGGGTGCCGAGGTGATCGCCGTGGAACCGGGCGAGGCGATGGCCCGGGAGTGCCGCGAGCGGCTGCCGGACGTGCCCGTCGTGCGCGGCGACGGCAACGCGCTGCCGCTCGCCACGGCCTCCCGCGACCTCGTCACGTACGCCCAGTCCTGGCAGTGGACCGATCCGGCCCGCTCCGTCCCCGAGGCGCTGCGGGTGCTGCGGCCGGACGGCGCGCTGGCGATCTGCTGGAACACGACGGCCTTCGACGTGCCGTGGATCCGCGACCAGCACGAGCGCATCGCGCGGCACTGCGGCGTGGCGCCGAGGTCCGCCGTACGACCCTCGGACAGTGATGCCGTCCGCCTCGCAGGCCTGTCGGGGCTGCGGGTCGCCCGCCGCCCACTGCTCTCGAGCCGCACCGTCCCGCTCGACACGCATCTCGCCAACATCGGCAGCCGCTCGGCGTTCCTGGTCCTCGATGAGACCGCCCGACGGGCGTTTCTCGCGGACGAGCGCGAGCGGCTCGGCGCGATGTTCCCCGGCGGGGAGGTGGAGGAGATCTACGTGGTCGACGCCCTGGTGGCCCGGCGGGCGTGACTCAGCCCTGCGACTGCGGCTCCGGCAGCGGCTCCCCGGTCTCCAGGAACGTCTTGAGGCTGGACAGCAGGGCCGGCCAGCCGTCGCCGATCATGCCGCGGACGGTGCTGTCGGGGTCGAAGCCGTCGTGGACGACGGTGAGTTTCACGGTCTCCCCCATCGCCTCGAGATCGAAGGACACCTTCGAGCGACCCTCGCCCGCGATACGCTGCCGCAGTTCCTCGTCGACACCCACGGCCTGCGCCCACGCGGGGGTGAAGGTGTGCCAGGTGTACGCGAGACGGCGCGGCGGGTCGGCCTCCAGGACGAGCTGGTCGGGGTCCTCGATGCGGTTGCCGCGCTCCACCCACACCATCGGCGAACCGGGCTTCCAGTCGGTCTCGAACGCGACACCCCAGAAGCGGCGGGTGAACGCGGGCGAGGTGAGCGCCTCCCACAGCCGCTCCGGTGTGGTGCGGATGTAGCTGGTGTGGACGAAGGGCGCTGTGGCGGCGGTGCCGCCGGGGATGGCGTTGCTCATGAGGGAATCCTCTTCCAGTGCGGTACGGAGGTCGTCGAGGGCGGCGGCGCGATGCCGGTCGTAGCGGCTCAGCCAGCGGTCGGCGACCGCGTTGAGGGGCGCGGCGTCGAGGTAGTGCAGCTTCTCGCGGCCCCGGCGCACGGTCGTGACCAGCCCCGCGGCCTCGAGGACGGCGAGGTGCTTGCTGACCGACTGCCGGGCCATGTCCAGCTCACCGCACAGTTCGCCCAGCGTCTGCCCGCCCCGGTCGTTGAGGCTGTCGAGCAGCCGTCGGCGTCCGGGGTCGGCGAGCGCCTTGAATATCGCGTCCACGGGGTCGCGCCCTCTTTCGGTTGACTCGATATGCAGCCGAACAGCTGCATATTCGACGATAGGCAGCCAATCGGCTGCATGTCAATCGGAGGGCCTCCACCTAGACACCCCAAGGACCGAGGCCGACACAGGACAAACGGGCGACACGGGCGACACGGGCGGCACAGATCGAACGAACACATCAACGCCGGACGGTCGACCCCAAATCGCATGCGCCGTACCACCGTTGGTGGCATCGTTGCCCTATGCAGCTACCATCCCCGGAAGAGCCACGCACCGGCGACGCCTTCGGTCGCGTTCTCGCCCGCTGCCGGCAGGCCGACGCCGCTCCGTGGTCGGCCGTCGAGGTCATCGAGCGCGACGACGGGCTGATCCGGGCCAACGACGCCGCGCGGTACTTCAGCACACTGGAACAGTGGCCGGAGCTGGAGCGGTGGGCGTGGGCACAGGCCACCGGGCGGATTCTGGACGTGGGGTGCGGCGGCGGGCGCCACGCGGTCGAGTGGGTGGCCCGTGGGCATCGCGTCGTGGGCCTCGACTCGTCACCCGGGGCCGTCCAGGTCACCCGCGAGCGCGGCGTCGAGGCGGTGGTGGGTGAGGTGCCCGAACTCCCCGACGGTCTCGGCCGGTTCGACACTATCGCCATGATGGGCAACAACTTCGGTCTGCTGGGCGGCCCGGACCGCGCGCCCCGCGTCCTGTCCGCCCTCGCCGACCTGACCTCCCCCGGCGCCCTCCTCATCGGCTCCGGCTCGGATCCCGGCGACGGCGGGAGCGACCACGCGGCCTACCACGCCCGCAACCTCCGGCACGGGCGCGCCCGGGGCCAGCTCCGTCTGCGCGTCAGGGACGAGGCGACGGCGTCACCGTGGTTCGACTACTGGCTGGCGGCGCCGGACGAACTGTCCGCCCTCATCGACGCGTCACCATGGACCCTGGAGACCCTGCGAAGGGAGCCGGGCGGCTCCGGTTACGTGATGTGCCTGCGCCGGTGACCGGGATCACCACCTGCCCCCTCCCTCCACACACACCACGTACCCCCCGGAAGGACTACCCCCGTTGAGCACGGCCGGTTACTTCGAGCGCATCGACGAGCACCGCTACAAGCCCACCACCCACGCGAGCGGGGCCTGGAACCCCGACGAGATGCACGTCAGCCCCCTCGCGGGACTGGTCGTGCACGCGCTCGACCGACACCTTGTCGACCGGCCGGACCGTGGGCTCGCCCTGTCCCGGATCAGCTTCGACATCCTGGGGCGTCTAGGGCTTGTCGTTTGGATCAGGCCGGATCAGGGAGCGGGGCCTGGTGCGTGCGATCGCAAGGCGGAGGAGGGAGGCGACGCGGAGCGTCG
>NZ_JBITCS010000029.1:0-104845 GCF_044453445.1 Streptomyces sp. NPDC051684
ACGCTCCGCGTCGCCTCCCTCCTCCGCCTTGCGATCGCACGCACCAGGCCCCGCTCCCTGATCCGGCCTGATCCAAACGACAAGCCCTAGGCGGCCGGCCTGCACCCGTTCCGATCGGGGCGGGGACCCGTCCGCGCGCTGAACTCGCGGCGCGTCGGGTACAGGCTGTACGCCGCGAGGGGACGCACCTCCACCGAGCACACCACGTCGGCGCCGGAGCCCGCGCCCACCTGCTCCAGGAGCAGCGCCAGGATCCGCTGCGAAAGGCGCGTCATGGTCCGCTCGCTGCGCCCCGGGAGCAGGGCCACCTCCACGTGCACGACCGGCACGTCGTCGTGTTCGCTGCCGATCACGTACGTCTCCGTGGCGGCGCGGAAGAACGTCTTGCAGGTGCCGCGCGAGCCGGAGCCCTCGACGACCAGGGCGTGCAGTCGCGTGGCGAGGGCGCGCCGGTCGAGAGTGTCGGAGAGTCGGGGCGAGTAGTCGACGGTGATCTGAGGCACGGCGCCTCCGCGGCGGACAAGGTGAGTGGGTTTTACATCTACCTGAACGCCACTTTATCCCGTCGCCCGTCGTACCTCGAACCCGCGGGTACGGGTGAGGGCCCGGCCGGAACTCGGCCGGGCCCTCACCCGTGGTGTCACGCCTCGCTGGCGTCGAGCATCTCGTCGCGCTCCACGATCTTCACGCGCTCGCGGCCGTGGGGCTCGCCGAGCGCCTTCTCGGCGGCGTCCAGCTTGTACCAGCCGTCCCAGGTCGTGTACCGGATGCCGCGCTCACCGAGGAACTCCTCGACGGACTCCGGGCCGGGGGAGACCGGCGTCTGCAGGCGGCCCTCCGCGTGGTCGGCGAGCAGGTTCGCGACGGCCTCGTTGGCGTCGCCCTTGGTGTGCCCGATCAGGCCCACCGGGCCGCGCCGGATCCAGCCGGTCACGTACGTCGACTGCAGGTGCTCGCCGTTCTCCTGGATGACCCGGCCGCCCTCGTCCGGAACGGTGCCGGACTTGATGTCCCAGGGCAGCTTGGGCAGTTCGTCGGAGAGGTAGCCGACCGCGCGGTAGACGGCGCCGAGGTCCCAGTCGGTGAAGTTGCCGGTGCCCTTGACGTTGCCGGTGCCGTCCAGCTCCGTGCGCTCGGTGCGCAGGCCGACGACGCGGCCGTCCTCGCCGAGGATCTCGGTCGGGGACTCGAAGAAGTGCAGGAAAAGCTTGTGCGGGCGGTCGCCCTCGTCGCGGATCGCCCAGTTCTCCAGCGTCTTGGCGACCATGTCGGTCTGCTTCTCGCTGCGGCGGGCGGCGATCGAGCCCTCGTCGTAGTCGATGTCCTCGGGGTTGACGATGACCTCGATGGACGGAGAGTGGTCGAGCTCGCGCAGCTCCATGGGGCTGAACTTCGCCTGCGCGGGGCCACGACGGCCGAAGACGTGGACCTCCAGGGCCTTGTTGGCCTTCAGGCCCTCGTACACGTTGGCCGGGATCTCGGTGGGCAGCAGCTCGTCCGCCGTCTTCGCGAGCACGCGCGCGACGTCGAGCGCCACGTTGCCGACGCCGAGGACGGCGACCTTCTCGGCCTCCAGCGGCCACGTGCGCGGGACGTCGGGGTGGCCGTCGTACCAGGACACGAAGTCCGCGGCGCCGTAGGAGCCCTCGAGCTCGATGCCCGGGATGTCGAGCGCCCGGTCGGCCGTGGCGCCGGTGGAGAAGACGATCGCGTCGTAGAAGGCGCGCAGGTCGTCGAGGTCGATGTCGCGCGGGTAGTCGACGTTGCCGAACAGGCGGATCTGCGGCTTGTCGAGGACCTGGTGCAGGGCCTTGACGATGCCCTTGATGCGCGGGTGGTCGGGCGCGACGCCGTAGCGGATCAGGCCGAACGGGGCCGGCATGCGCTCGAAGAGGTCGATGGACACCCCCGGCTCGGAGGCCGCTTCGGACTTGAGCAGGGCGTCGGCGGCGTAGATGCCGGCGGGGCCGGCTCCGACGATGGCGACCCTCAGGGGGCGAGGCATGGTTCAGGTTCCCTTCGAGTGGTTCCCGTGGTCCGTACGTGCTGGTCGGGCCACGAGTGCTTGAGGGGAAGCCTAAAGTAAGGCAAGCCTTAGAAAGTAGGCGGGTCCGGTCTATGGGCACATAAGGCTGCCTTATGGGGGGCGATAGCTTTGCTTTAGGGGTTCGGCCTAAGCTGGAAGATCTGTGGGTCGCGGTCTGTTGGACCTGTTGGATCTGCTCGTCGTGTCATCAGGTAGCGCAGGGAGTGACGTATGTCGGAGGTAACCGAGAAGGCCGTCCTGGCGGGGGGCTGCTTCTGGGGAATGCAGGACTTGATCCGCAAGCGGCCGGGCGTGCTGTCGACGCGGGTGGGCTACTCCGGCGGTGACACCCCGAACGCCACGTACCGCAACCACGGCGACCACGCCGAGGCCATCGAGATCGTCTACGACCCCTCGGTGGTCACCTATCGGGACCTGCTGGAGTTCTTCTTCCAGGTTCACGACCCGACCACGAAGGACCGCCAGGGCAACGACCTGGGGCGCAGCTACCGGTCCGCGATCTATTTCGCGGACGACGCGCAGCGCCAGGTCGCCGTCGACACCATCGCGGACGTCGAGGCGAGCGGCCTGTGGCCCGGCAAGGTCGTGACCGAGGTGGAGCCGGTGGGCGACTTCTGGGAGGCGGAGCCGGAGCACCAGGACTACCTGGAGCGCTACCCCGAGGGCTACACCTGCCACTTCCCGCGCCCGAACTGGACGCTGCCGAAGCGGGCCGGCGCCTGAGCAACCGGATTGCGGGCACCGCTCCCTGTGGGGGAGCGGTGCCCGTTCTGCGTCCCCAGAGCTTGACATGTCCGGGGCGAAAGTAAAGCCTGGCGACTTCTTGATTCCGCGTACACGCAAATGCATGATGCCTACATGTATAAGCGGGTTATGGATCCCGGCGGCCCTTCCGCAGCTGCCCCGCGGGAGAGCCTCATCGTCTCCGTGGAGGAGCTGGTCCGCCACGTGCGCAGAAGCGCCGTCACCGGCGGTCTGAGCACCGCGGCCTCCGCCGCCCTCGCCCGGCTCGGCCGCGAAGGCCCCCAGCGCCTCACCGACCTCGCCCGCGCCGAAGGCGCCTCACAGCCGAACATGTCGCAACTCGTGAGCCGCCTGGAACGCGCGGGCCTCGTACGCCGCACCGCCGACCACAGCGACGGGCGGAGCGTCCTCGTCGACGTCACCGACAGCGGCATGGAGGTCTTCCGGCAGCGCAGGGCCGAACGGGACCAGGCCCTGAACGACCTGGTGGGGGAGTTGACGGAGGCCGAGCAGGCCGCCGTGCGGCTCGCCCTGCCGGCCCTCGCGCGCGTGATCCAGGAGCGGCACCGGCGCCCCTGACAGCACCGTGCGCACCCGCGTCGTCCCACTCGTCCATACGTCGCGAAAGAGAAGCACACATGAGTGCACCCACCGCGAAGACCGCGAGCCCCTTCAAGCAGCCCAAAGCCGTCTGGGCCGTCGCGTTCGCCTGCGTCATCTCGTTCATGGGCATCGGTCTCGTGGACCCGATCCTGCCCGCCCTGGCCGACAGCCTCCATGCCACGCCCAGCCAGGTGTCCCTGCTGTTCAGCAGCTATCTCATCGTCACCGCGGTCGCGATGCTCGTCGTCGGCTGGTTCTCCAGCCGGTTCGGCGCCAAGCGCACCCTCGTCATCGGCCTGAGCGTCATCGTGGTCTTCTCCGCGCTCGCCGGGGCCACCGGCTCCATCAACGGCATCGTGGGCTTCCGCGCCGGCTGGGGCCTCGGCAACGCCCTGTTCATCGCCACGTCCCTGGCCGTCATCGTCGCGTCGGCGAGCGGCGGATTCGGTGGCGCGATCATCCTCTACGAGACCGCGCTCGGCCTCGGTATAGCCGTCGGACCGCTGCTCGGCGGCGAGTTGGGGGCGATCAGCTGGCGCGGCCCGTTCTTCGGCGTCGCCGTCCTGATGGCCATCGCGCTGGTCGCCACCATCGCGTTCGTGCCCGATCTGCCCAGGCCGAAAAAGATCACGTCGCCGATCGCCCCGCTCAAGGCGCTTCGCCACCGCGGACTGCTGACCATGGGCATCATGGCGCTGCTCTACAACTGGGGCTTCTTCACGATGCTCGGGTACGCGCCGTACCCCATGGAGCTCGACGCCCACGAACTCGGCCTCGTCTTCACCGGCTGGGGACTCCTGGTCGCCCTGTTCAGCGTGTACTTCGCGCCGCGCCTCCAGGCGCGCCACGGCACCGCGGCCGTCCTGTACGCGAACCTGTTCTGCCTCGGCGTCGTCATGGCCGTCATCGCCGCCGGGGTCTCGACGCCCACCGTTGTGATCGTCGCCGTCATCGTCAGCGGCGCCTTCATCGGCATCAACAACACGCTCACCACGCAGGCCGTCATGCTGGTCTCACCGGTGGAGCGGCCCGTCGCCTCGTCCGCGTACGGCTTCCTCCGGTTCATCGGCGGCGGCCTCGCCCCGTACGTGGCCGGCAAGCTGGCCGACGCCATGGACCTGAGCGTGCCCTTCTACCTGGCCGCGCTCACCTTCCTCCTGGCCATCCCGGTCCTCGCCAGCGGCCACAAGCTGCTGCGCCGGGCCGAGGCGGACCTGGACGGGGGCGAGCCGGTGCTGCCGTCGCTCACGCCCGTGGGAGCCGTGGCCCGCGGCGCCGACCCGCGCGTCGTCGTCGCCGTCGGGGACCACGAGAGGGCGCCCGCCATCGTCGACGCGGCCGCCCGCCTCGCCCGGGACACCTCGAGCCCGCTGGAGGTCGTGCACGTCCGGCAGACCGCCGTGGTCGACGACCAGGCCGCCGACGCCGAGGACCTGGCCCAGGCCCGCGCCGCCGTGCAGGACCACCTCGACCGGCTCGCGGGCCAAGGGGTGGCCGCCACCGGGCAGATCCTGAACAGCGTCGGCGACCACGCCGCCGCCGGGCGTGTGCTGGCCCGGCACGCGGCGGAGGCCGGCGCCCGCGTCGTGGCCGTCGGGCACTCGCCGCGCGGCCCGCTCGCCCAGTTCGCCGACGGCAGCTTCACCACCGCGCTCACACACGCCTGCGCCTGCACGGTCGTTCTCGTCGGCACCGGCACGGACGCCCCGCCGCGCCCGCTGAACGCCGCGGTCCTGGCCGAACTGCGGGGCCCCGGGGCGTGATCCGCCGCCGCGTTTGATCCGGCGTGATTCGGTTAGGCGCCCGATCAGTTGACAACGGGGAGGTACGGGGATGTTCGGTCCACCGGGCGGACAGTGGGTGCGCACACGCACCGAGGAAGACACGAAAGCCTTCATCAAGGAGAAGGAACTCGAACAGGAACTCCGCGGTGAACCGGGGAGGGGCACCGCGATCCTGACCGGGATCGTGGCGCTGTTCCTCCTCGGCTGGCTCGTCTACGCACTCGTGCGCTGAGCCGATTCCCGGAGCCTGGGCACACGGGCTCTCAGCGGATCGCGCGGACGCCGTCGATGAGGGCGCTCATCCCGCGCTCCACCTTGGAGCGCGGGCTGCCCACATTGAGCCGCACATGCCCGCTCGCGCCGTACGCCGTGCCCGGCATGATCGCCACCCGCTGCCGCTCGACCAGCTCGCGCTGGAGCGCCTCCTCGTCGATGTCGAGGGGGCGCAGGTCGATCCAGGCGAGATACCCGGCCTCGGGTGGCGTCCAGCCGAGCTCGGGGAACGCCTGCGCCAGGCGTTCCGCCACGTAGGACAGGTTGCCGCGCAGGTACGTGCCGAGCGCGTCCAGCCACGCGCCGCCCTCCCGGTAGGCCGCGATGTGGCCGACCACCGAGAGCACCGCGGGGGACGACAGACCGTCGGCCTCCTTGAGGCGGTGCAGGTACCCGTCCCGGGAGTCGGGGTCCCCGATGATCCCGTAACTGCCGGTCAGTGCGGGGATGTTGAAGGACTTCGACGCGGACGTGACGACGGCCCAGCGGGTACCGGGGGCCGCGTGCAGCGTCCACGGGCGGTGCGCGGCAGGCGGGTGGACGAGATCCGAGTGGATCTCGTCGCTGATCACCGCCACACCGTGGCGCGCGCACAGCTGAGCCATGCGCTCCAGCTCGGCGGCCGTCCATACGTGACCGGTGGGGTTCTGCGGCGAGCACAGCAGCAGCACCGAGGTGTCGGGCAGCGCCAGCAGCCGCTCCAGCTCGGCCCAGTCGTCCAACGGACAGGTGAGCAGCCGCCGTTCGTGGGCGGTGACCGTCTTGGGGAAGGCGTCGTAGGTCGGTGAGTGCGTCACGACGCCGTCGCCGGGCCGCGACCACAGCCGCAGCAGCTGCCCGACCTGGTAGATGACGGACGGGCCGTAGACGATCGACGCCGGATCCACGGGGGCGCCGTGCCGGGCGCCGTACCAGTCCACGATCGCGGACAGGAAGTCCTCGTGGCGCCAGCGGGAGTAGCCGAGGACGCCGTGATCGAGGCGGGCGCGCAGCGCCGCCAGGACCTCGGGGGCCGTCTCGAAGTCCATGTCGGAGATCGTGAACGGCAGCAGGTCCGGCACGCCGAAACGGTCCTCGACGTAGTCCCACTGTGTGCACCAGGTGCCGTGCCGGTCGACGACGGTGTCGAAGTCGTACCCGGGGAAGGCAGGGGAGTCGGGGGAGGTGTGTCGCACGGCTCAGCCCACCGGGACCATCGTGGCGATGGCGTCCTTCACGGACTGCACCTGCGGGCCGATGACCACCTGCACGGTGTGCGCGTCGAGCTTCACGACGCCGACGGCGCCCAGCTTCTTCAGCCGCGGCTCGTCGACGCGTTCCGCGTCCTCGACGGTCAGCCGCAGTCGGGTGATGCAGTTGTCGAGCGAGGTGATGTTGTCCGCGCCCCCGATCGCGGCGAGGATCGCCACGGCGTCGTACTTCCCGGCGACCAGCTCACGCGGCGCACCGGACCCGTCCGCCTCCTCGGCGGGCTCCTCCTCCGCCGTCTCCTCCTCGCGGCCCGGCGTCTTGAGGTCGAAGCGCACGATGGCCCAGCGGAACAGGAAGTAGTACACGGCGAACCACACCGCCGCGATCACCG
The DNA here is from genome assembly GCF_044453445.1 of Streptomyces sp. NPDC051684. Taxonomy (NCBI): domain Bacteria; kingdom Bacillati; phylum Actinomycetota; class Actinomycetes; order Kitasatosporales; family Streptomycetaceae; genus Streptomyces; species Streptomyces sp. NPDC051684. Next base: position 7,034 of record NZ_JBITCS010000029.1, read on the forward strand.
GCACCAGGTACCACTTGGTGGTCGTGCCTTGCAGGACGCCGAAGACGAGCCAGTCGATGACATTGCCGTCCGTGTTGCCGATGAACACCCCGAGGACGGCGGCGGCGAGGAAGCCGAGGCCGACGAGGACGGCGTGGAGGACGTACAGCCACGGCGCGATGAACAGGAACAGGAACTCCAGCGGCTCGGTGATGCCGCCGACGACACAGGCCACGACGCCGGAGACCAGCAGCGCCTTGATCTCGGGGCGCATGCTCTTGCGGGCGCAGTGGTACATCGCCAGCGCGGCGCCCGGCAGACCGCCGAGGTAGGCCGCCATCTTGCCCTGCGAGAGGAAGTGGGTGGCGTCGGTGACGGCGGCCGTGGGCGGCTTGGAGCAGTTGAGCTGCGCGTAGAACATGTTCAGCGCTCCGGAGACCTGGTCCCCGCACACCGCGCCGGAACCGCCGACGTCCGTGAAGCGGAACATGGCGACGAGGATGTGGTGCAGGCCCACCGGGCGCAGCAGCACCTCGCCCATGCCGAAGAAGAACGGCCCGAAGACCCCGGCGTGACCGATCGCACGGCCCAGATCGGTGATCCAGCCGTTGAACGTCGGCCACACCAGCGGGATGAGCAGACCGAGCACACTGAGCGTGAGCGCCGAGACGATCGGAACGAAGCGCAGGCCACCGAAGAAGGCCAGTGCGTCGGGCATCCGCTGCGTACGAAACCGCTGGTGAAGCAGGGTGACAACGATGCCAACGGCGACCGCGCCGAGGAGTCCCGTATCGATGGACTGGATGCCGATGACATCGGCGATGCCGTAGTGGGCGATGGCCTTCGCGTCGTCGAGGTCGACGCCCTTGGCGGTCAGGAAGAAGTTCACCGCGAGGTTCATCGCGGCGTAGCCGACGAAGCCGGAGAAGGCGGCTACGCCCTTGTCCTCGCGGGCGAGCCCGAGGGGGATGGCCATCGCGAACATCACGGGCAGGAACTGGAAGGCGACCTGGCCGGTGTTGGCCATCCACGTGAAGACCAGGTGGAAGCCCTGGCCCTGGAGGAAGGTCAGGTTGCCGGTGACGGCGTCGCTGGAGAGCGACGAGCCGATGCCGAGCATGATGCCGCAGAACGCGAGCAGCGCCACGGGGAGCATGAACGTCTTGCCGAGGCTCTGGAGGAACTCCCAGAGCGCGGCCTTGGTCTTCTGCATGGGAGGTGTGTCGTCTTTCGGACCTGAGCGGGAGGCGTGCGGAAGCCGGCCCACAGGGTCACGAGCCGACGCGAGCGGTCGGGTCACGTGCCACACACAGGGATCGCCCGCCGAGCAGCGTCGAGGGTGTCCGATCCGCCGCAACGGATGAGATCACAGCAGGTCGGGCCCTGTCTATGGTGTACGGCCCGACCCCTCGGCCGATCCGTTGCGGGGCCCTGGTCCGTGAACGTCACCTTCGAGGCCGGCACGATGTGCGCACCCATGTTGCGCCGCATCATGTCCAGGGCCGCGCTCGCGAGCTGCGGATGGATGGCGGCCACCGCGTCGTGCGGCACCGTGGTCCGCAGATGGCGGATGTGCGCGTCGAGCGCCGAGTTGAGCACGCACTGCTCGGTGACCTGGCCGCACAGCACGATGTGTCCGACGCCCAGCTCCCACAGCAGATACGCGAGCGGGGTCTCGTAGAAGATCGAGTGGCGGGCCTTGACGACGAAGAGGGAGTCCTCGTCGGGCCGCAGCGGCTCGACCAGATCGGAGTGCGGTCCGGCGAGCGCCGAGTCCACCAACTCGCCGTGGTGCGAGCGCCATTCGCCGAAGTTGTCGTTGACGTAGATCACCGGAACCTTGGCCGCGCGCGCCCGCTCCAGCAGTTCCACCACGGCCGGGACGATGGCGCGGGACGCGGGCAGCAGCAGCTCGGCGTCGTCGTGGTCGTAGGTGTTGATCATGTCGATCACGACGAGCGCCGAGCCCTCGGCGGGCGGGGCGGGCGTGCGCTCGGTCATCGCCGGCTCACCCGAAGGCCTCGCGCAGGGCGGGCAGCAGCTTCTCGGTGGACCACCGAAGGTAGCCGTCCTGCTGGTCGCCGCCGATCTGGACCAGCGCGAGAGAGGTGAATCCGGCGTCGGCGAAGGGACGCGCCGCCTTCACGAACTCCTCCACGTCGTCGCCGCAGGGGATCGACGCGGCGACGTCGTCCGGCCGCACGAACTGGGTCGCACCCTCGAACGAATCGGGGTGCGGCAGCTCGGAGTTGACCTTCCAGCCGCCGGCGAACCAGCGGAACTGGTCGTGCGCGCGGGCGACCGCGGCGCCTCGGTCGGGGTCGTAGGAGACGGGCAGCTGGCCGATGCGTGGCTTGCCCTCGCCGCCGTGCCGGTCGAAGGCGGCCAGGAGGTCCGCCTTGGGCTCGGTGGCGATGAGCAGATCGCCGAGGCGGCCCGCCAGCTCGCAGGACCGCTCGCCCGACACAGCGATGCCGATCGGTGGGACCGTCTCGGGCAGATCCCACAGGCGGGCCTTGTCGACGTCGTAGTGCCGGCCGTGATGGGTGACCTGCCCGCCCTCGAACAGGGCGCGGATGATCGTCACGGCCTCCTCGAACATCTCGTGCCGCACGGCCACCCCGGGCCAGCCGCGGCCCACCACGTGTTCGTTCAGGTTCTCCCCCGAACCGAGCCCGAGGCGGAAGCGGCCCTGCGACAGGAGCTGCACGGTCGCCGCCTTCTGCGCGACCACCGCCGGGTGGTAGCGGAAGGTCGGGCAGGTCACGTATGTCATGAGCGGCAGCCGCGACGTCGCCTGCGCGACGGCGCCGAGCACGCTCCAGGCGTACGGGGAGTGCCCCTGGGAGTGCAGCCAGGGGAAGGAGTGGTCGCTGGTCACCGAGAAGTCGAACCCGGCCTCCTCGGCCCCGACCGCATGGCCCACCAGCTCGCGCGGTCCCGCCTGCTCGGTCATCAAGGTGTATCCGATGTCCATGGACATCGCGTTCCCGATCAGAGCGATATCTAACAGTTTGTATGGTTCTGTTCGACCGGGAGAGTTTTCCATCACTGATTGAAAAGTGTGCCGTGCCGTGCTTTCCTGCGCGCATGCCCACCGACACCACGCGGGCGGCACTGCTCGACGCCGCCGAACGGCTCTTCCTCGCCAAGGGGTACGAGCAGGTGTCGGTGCGCGCGGTCAACGCCGCGGCGGGCATGAACCCGGCCGCCGTCCATTACCACTTCGGCACCAAGGAAGACCTGGTCGCCGCGCTGCTGCAGAGCCGGCTCGGACCGCTGTGGGCGGCGCCGCTCGCCGACGTGGAGCGCAGGACGGCCGACGGGACGGCGCCGCGTGTCGAGGAGTTCGTCGAGGTACTGGTGCGGCCGCTCGACGAGCTGACCCGGACCCCGCACGGCCGCATGCTGCTGCACCTGCTCGCCCGCGTCGTCCTGCGCCGCCGTGAACTCCCCTTCGACGAGCGGTGGTTCGGGCACGGTCCGTGGCGCGAGCTGCTGCGCGCCGCACGGCCGGACCTCTCCCGCACGGAGGCCGGGCACCGGCTGCGCATGACGTTCGACCTGCTGCTCCAGCTCTACGGGGAGCCGCAGTTGGCCACCGCCGAGCTGGGCGGCACGCCGCGTCCGCCGGCGGACACGGTCATCGCCTTCGTCGCGGCGGGCCTCGACGCCCGCCCCTGAACCGACAGTTGAGGAGTTGCACAGCCATGAGCACAGCCGACTCCACCCGCGACACCACCGGGCCCGCGCCCGATCTGCTCGCCCCCGCGCGCCTCGGACCCCTCACCCTCCGCAACCGCGTGATCAAGGCGGCCACCTTCGAAGGTGTCACTCGCGACGCCCTGGTCAGCGACGAACTCATCGAGTACCACCGCCGCCCCTCGGCCGGCGGCGTCGGCATGACGACCGTCGCGTACTGCGCCGTCGCCCCCGAGGGACGTACCGAACGCGACCAGATCCACATGCGGCCGGAGGCCGTGCCGGGACTGCGTCGACTCACCGACGCCGTGCACGCGGAGGGCGCCGCGATCTCCGCGCAGATCGGGCACGCGGGGCCCGTCGCCGACCCCGTCTCCAACGGCCTGCCCGCGCTCGCACCCAGCCGCTTCCTGAACCTGCAGTCCTTCCGCTTCGCCCGCCCGGCGACCCGCGAGGACATCGCGCGTGTCACCCGCGCCCACGCCCGCGCGGCCCGCACCGCCGTCGAGGCCGGATTCGACGCGGTGGAGATCCACCTCGGCCACAACTACTTCGCGAGCTCCTTCCTCAGCCCGAAGCTCAACAAGCGCAAGGACGAGTACGGCGGCACCCTCGCCAACCGGGCCAAGGTCGCCCGCGGCGTGGCACGCGCCGTCCGCGACGAGGTCGGCGACGAGATCGCGATCACCGCCAAGCTCAACATGGACGACGGCGTGTCCGGCGGCATCTGGCTCGACGAGAGCCTGCGCACCGCCGCCTGGCTGGAGGCCGACGGCAGCGTCGACGCCCTCGAACTGACCGCGGGCAGCTCCCTGCTCAATCCCATGTACCTGTTCCGCGGCGGCGCGCCCGTGCGCCAGTTCGCGGCGACCTTCCCCCAGCCCCAGCGGTTCGGGATCGAGCGCGTCGGCAAGAAGTTCATCCGTGCCTACCCCTACGAGGAGGCGTTCCTGCTGCCCTCGGCGCGCCAGTTCCGGGCCGCGCTGAAACTGCCGCTGATCCTGCTCGGCGGCATCGCGGACCGCGAGACCGCCGAACAGGCCGTGGCCGAGGGCTTCGAGTTCGTGGGGATGGGCCGCGCCCTACTGCGCGAGCCCGACCTGATCAACCGCTTCGTCGAGGACCGCGCCGCGGACCGGCCCACGCACTCGCTGTGCATCCACTGCAACCGCTGCATGCCCACCATCTACACGGGCACACGCTGCGTCCTGATCGAGCCGGAACCCTTCCACGCGCGGGGCCACTGAGCGCGTACGTGGCTCCCCGCGCGCCGGGCGTCACTTCCGCCAGAACAGGTGGTGTCGCACCGCGCCCGAAGGGCTCGGCACGACATCGAGGTGGAAGCGGTCCAACAGCTCGTCGGGGGAGTCCCAGAGCTTGGATCCTGAGCCGAGCGTGACACCGTCCGCGACCGCCACGTGCAGCGTGTCGACGAGGTCGGCCTCGAGGAATTCGCGCACGGTGGTGGCCCCGCCGCCGAGCCGGATGTCCTTGCCCTCGGCGGCCACCCTGGCCTGCTTGAGGACGGTGCCGGGATCGGCGTCGACGAAATGGAACGTGGTGTCCGAGAGGGTGATCGACGGGCGCGTGTGGTGGGTCATGACGAACACCGGGGTGTGGAACGGCGGCTCCTCGCCCCACCACCCGCGCCACTCGTGGTTCTGCCAGGGCCCGTGCTGGGGCCCGAACTTTCCGCGCCCCATGATCTCGGCGCCGATGTTGTTCGAGAAGTCCCGCGTCAGATAGTCGTCGATGCCGCGGGAGCCTCCCGGATCCGTGCGATTGGGCCAGCTCGCCGTGGCCCCGGCCCAGGCGAACATCTGCCCGGGGTCGGCGTGGCCGAACGGCCGCTCCAGGCTCTGGCCCTGACCGGCGCCGAACCCGTCCGCGGACACGTTGAAATTCTGGACCTTCAGCAGTTGCTGTTTCACGGGGCTCCTCCTGCGTGATCGACAACTGTGAGACTGCCACGGCGAACGAGACTCATCGCGCAGGCGCCGGACGGGGTGTCACGCGGCGCCGCCCTTCGCCCCGGCCTTGCTCTCCACCGCCTTGTCCGCTCCGGCCTTGGCGTCCGCCCCGGTCTTGGTGTCGGCGGCGTCCTTGGCCGGCGCGTCGGTGCCGGGCGAGGCGACGTAGAACACCGAACGCTGCTGCCGGGTGCGCTCGGCGCGGGCCTTGGCGACCAGGGCCTCCAGCGTGTTGCGGACGACCTTGGTGCTGAACTCCCGCTTGGGGTGCGCTTTCTGCAGCGTCGACGTGATCTCGGCGGCCGAGCGCGGGCTGGACTCGGAGTCCAGCTGGGCCACGATCAGCTCGACGAGCGTCGAGCCCTGCGGCGCGGACTTCTCGGCGGCGGGCGCGCTGGGCTTGGTGGCCGCCGCGGCCTTGGCGGGCTTCGCGGGCTTGGCCGCCTTGGCGGGGGCCGCGGCGCTCTCGCGGGTCTTCCTGGCCGGTGCGGGCTTCGCGGCCGTCGTGTCCCGCGACTTCTGGCGCGGCACCTTGCCCGCCGACTTGCCTGCCGCCTTTTCGGGGGCGGGCACCGGCAGGGGCGGCAGGTCGCCGCTGCCGATGGACTTGAGCATGCTCTCCAGGAGCGTGCGATTCTCTTCGAGGGTGCCCAACTCGGCCTGCAGTGCGGTGATTTCCTCGCTGATCCGCTTCAACTCGCTCTCGTTGTGCGCGATGTCGTCCCGGATCCGGTCGGCGTAACGGGCCTTGAGCTCGGTCTGAGGAGTGGTGTCCGACATGGTGGCTCGCTTTCGTGGCAAGGAGTGATCTGTCGGTGTGTGTACGTGTGTGCTGTAGGGCCGGATGGTACTCACACGGGTGCCCATCGCGTGGCACGTCAGCACAGATCGGTCACCTTTTACGGTAGGGGAGTTGGCGCGTTGACGCCCGCTAGGGCTTGCGTCCGATGCCACCGAAGCTGCTGACGGGCTCCGGGAGTTCACCCTCGCCGGCCTCGGCACGCCACTGGGAAACCGAGGTCAGACCCGGTTCGACGAGCTCAAGTCCCGTGAAGAAACGGCCGATCTGCTCGGGGGTGCGATTGGTCCGCGGGTTGTCACTGGTGCTGTTCCACTGCTCGACCATCGCACGGGTGGCCTCGGGGTGGTACACCTCGGTGCTGTCGCACAGCACCAGGTGACTGCCGCCGGGCAGCGCGCTCTTGAGCTCCTCGACGATCGTGTAGGCGTGGTCGTCGGTGACATGGGCGACGACCCCGAGCAGCATCAGGGCCACGGGGCGGCTGAAGTCCAGCGTGTCCGCGGCCTGTCGGAGGATGTCGGCGGGGTCGGTCAGGTCGGCCTCGATGTAGGCGGTGGCTCCCTGTGCGGTGCTGGTCAGCAGGGCCTCCGCGTGCCGCAGCACGACCGGGTCGTGGTCGACGTAGACGATGCGAGCCGTGGGGTCGTGGCGCTGCGCCACGTCGTGGGTGTTGTCGATGGTGGGCAGCCCGGTGCCGATGTCGAGGAACTGGTCGATGCCCACGTCCCGCACGAGGTGGGAAACGGTCCGGGCGAGGAAGGCGCGCTGGGCGCGAGCCACGTGCACGATCTCCGCGTTGACCTGCTGAATGGCGTCACCGACCTGGCGGTCGACCTCGTAACAGTCCTTGCCGCCGAGCCAGTAGTTCCAGATGCGGGCCGAATGCGGTGCGTCACTGTCGATCAGCGGACGGTCCTGGGGCACGAGTCGCTCCGAAGGGTCGATGGTTCGCCGGGGATCACTGGTCAACCAGGGTATTCCATACGGCAGTTGATACGTCGTGGTGGTGTCGGGTGAAGGGGTGGGTGGAGCGGCGGGTGTGTCGATGCGGTGACCCCGGCGAACCGGCGTTGCCGCCGCCCGGCTCCGCTCCGCCGCAGGTCAGGAGTTTGTGCAGGTCGGATGGGGTGGCGTAACACCCGCGAAACACGCGAGGGCGTACGGTCTGCCGTCACATGCACCACACGGAAGGGACGGGCATGGAAGACCGTGACGGACCGCGGGCCGACCGGGCACGCCGCGTCGCCGACGTGCTGCGCCAGGGAATCGTCGACGGGGCGTACGAGGGTGTGCTGCCGGACGAGCGGAGCCTCGGCCGCTCGCTCGGAGCCACCCGCAACGCCGTGCGCGAGGCACTGAACATGCTGCGGGACGAGGGGGTCGTGACGCGGCGGCGCGGCATCGGCACCCTCGTGACCGGCCACAAGGCCGGGCACGGGCTCTCCCGACTGGTGGGCCTTGCCGAGGAGTTGACCGCGTACGGCACGGTCACCAACGAGGTGCGCGAGGCGCGTGTCGTGCCGCACGCGCCACCCGCGATCACACGACGGCTCGACCTCCCGGAGCGCTCCGAGGCGGTCTACATCGAGCGCCTGAGATCGCTCGACGCGGACCCGCTCTCCCTGGACTCGACCTGGCTCGCCCCCGACATCGGCCGCCCGCTGCTCGACCGCCACCTGGCGGGACGCGATCTGTTCGCGCTCATCGAGGAGACCAGCGGCACACGGCTCGGCAGCGCCGAGGTGACTGTGCACGCCGTCACCGCCGACCCGGACACCGCGTGCCTGCTGGACGTGGCGGAGGGCGCCGCGCTCTTCACCATCGACCGGCTGACCAGGCTCGCGGACGGACGCCCGGTCGACGCCGAGTCACTGCGGGTGCGCGCCGACCGGTTCGCCCTGCGGGCCGTCCTGCCGAGGGACTGAAGGAGCCGAACGTGCGGAGCCGACGACGAAGAGACCGGCAGGGCGGGCGGGAGCGCACATGACCCTGGACACCACACACCTCGTCCTCCTGGCGGTGGCCGGGCTGCTCGGCGGCATCGGGATCACCGCCATCGGACCCGGCGGCGTGCTGCCCACCATCGGCCTGTTCCTGTTCTCCGGCCTCACGCCCTCGGGCGTGGCCGGCACCGCCATCGTCACCCACGTCGCCACGGGCCTGCTCGGCACGGCGGCGTACGCCCGCTCGGGACAGCTCCGCGACCCCGGCACCCGGCGCTGCGCCGCCGTGCTCGCCGGCGCCGCCCTCGTGGGGGCACCGCTGGGCGTGCTGTGCAACACCCTGGTCGCGGGGCGCGGCTTCGGGATCCTGCTGGCCTGCGCCGTCGTCGTCACCGGCATCCTCGTGTGGGTGCGCGACCGGCGCGCCGGGGACGGCGCGGAGCGCGCGCACATCCCGCTGGGCCGCACCGCGTTGATCGGTGTCGTCGTCGCGATCGTGGCGGGCCTGTTCGGGCTCGGTGGTCCCATGCTGAGCGTGCCGCTGCTCGTGGTGGCCGGCCTTCCGGTGCTGTCGTCGCTGGCCGCCGCCCAGGCCCAGTCGATCGTGATCGCGAGCGTGGGCACGGTGGCGTACGTGGCGCACGGGGCCGTCGACTGGCGGCTCGCGGCCCTCGTGGGCGTGCCGGAGCTGGTCGGCGTGCTCATCGGCTGGCGCATCGCACACGCCCTGCCGGCCCGCCGCCTGAAGTACGCGATGGTGGCCTTCCTCCTGGCGTCGGCGCCGTTCCTGGCCCTGCACTGAGCCCCCGGCGGCCCGCCCGCACCACACCGTGCACGGTCAACTGCCCTGTTAACGGTGCCGTGTTGACCGAGGGGTGGAGGGGCGGATGACATCGAGCACGTTTCGCATCGGCGGGGACCTGGGCGTACGGCGGCTCGGGTTCGGGGCCATGCACCTGCCGACCGAGCCGGAGCCCGCCCGGGAGAACTCCGTCGCGGTCGCCCGGCGGGCCGTCGAACTGGGCGTGACGCTGATTGACACCGCGCACAAGTACGGCGGCGGAGCCAATGAGGAACTCCTCGCCGAGGCCCTGTACCCGTACCCGGAAGACCTCCTCGTCACGACGAAGGTCGGCATCGCGCGGTCGAGTCCCGGGGAGGAGTGGCGGCTCGACGGGCGCCCGGCCGTGCTGCGCGAGCAGGTCGAACAGGCGCTGCGCCAGCTGCGTGTCGAACGGATCGAGCTGCTCCAGCTGCACCGGATCGATCCGGCGACACCGCTCGCCGACCAGCTCGGCACGCTGCGGGACCTGCGCAGCGAGGGAAAGATCGGCCGGATCGGGCTGTCCGAGGTCACCGTCGACGAACTCGAACAGGCCCGGCGGATCGTCGACATCGCGAGTGTCCAGAACCGCTACAACCTGCTCGACCGCGAACACGAGCCGGTCCTCGTCGCCTGCGAGGCGGCCGGGATCGCGTTCCTGCCCTGGCGACCCGTCGCGTGGGGGAAGTCCGGAGCGGAGACGGACATCGCCGCCGTCGCGAAGGCGCTTGACGCCACGTCAACGCAGGTCGCGCTCGCCTGGCTGCTCGGCCACTCACCGGCCGTCCTCCCGATCCCCGGCACCGCCAGGATCGAGCACCTGGAGGAGAACCTCGCCGCGGACGGTCTGCACCGGGACCCCGAGCACCGCGACCTGCTCGACCGGCTGGCCGTTCCGGGAGCGCCCCCCGCGTCCTGACCGCCGCTTCGCTCAGAGTTCCCGAAGCGTCACCTCTCCGTCGCCCGCCTCGACCGTCGCCCGTCCCGTCGCCGCGTCGCGCACCACCCGGTACGTGGTGGCGACACCTCCGTGCGGATCGGGCACCGTCACCGTCACATCCGTCGCGTCCGGGGTGGTGAGCAGCGTGAGTCCGGTGAGCCAGTCGCCGTCCGGGCGCGACGTGTCCGCGCCCATCGGCAGCACCGCGCCCGGACGTACGTACAGCGGCAGGCTGTCGAAGCCGTGCCGTTCGCGGCGCCAGGCCGGGCCCTCGACCCGCTCGCCGGTCAGGAGATGGGTCCATGTGCCCTCGGGGACGTAGAACTCGACGTCGCCGTCCTCGCAGAACACCGGCGCCACCAGGAGGTCCGGGCCGAGCATGTACTGACGGTCGAGTGCGCGCGCCGTGGGGTCGTCGGGGAAGTCGAGCAGCATCGGGCGCATCAGCGGCACGCCCGTCGTGTGCGCCTCGACAGCGGCCCCGTACAGGTAGGGCATCAGGCGGTGCTTGAGGCGGGTGAACCGGCCCGCCACGTCGACCGCCTCGTCGCCGAACTCCCACGGCACCCGGTACGAGGACGAGCCGTGCAGGCGGCTGTGCGAGGAGAGGAGCCCGAAGGCCAGCCAGCGTTTGAAGACCGCCGCGTCCGGGGTGCCCTCGAAGCCGCCGATGTCGTGCGACCAGAAGCCGAAGCCGGACAGGGACAGCGACAGACCGCCGCGCAGCGACTCCGCCATCGCACCGAACGACGAGAAACAGTCGCCGCCCCAGTGCACCGGGAACTGCTGCCCGCCCGCGGTGGCCGAGCGGGCGAACAGCACGGACTCGCCGCGGCCGCGTTCCTTCTCCAGGAGGCCGAAGACGACCTGGTTGTACAGGTGCGTGTAGTAGTTGTGCATGCGCTCGGGGTCGGAGCCGTCGTGCCACACGACATCGGTGGGGATGCGCTCGCCGAAGTCCGTCTTGAAGCAGTCGACGCCCTGGTCGAGCAGCACCTTGAGCTTGGCGGCGAACCAGGCGCACGCCCGCGGGTTCGTGAAGTCGACGAGCGCCATGCCCGCCTGCCACAGGTCCCACTGCCAGATGTCGCCGTCTGCCCGCTTCACCAAGTAGCCGTGTGCCGCGGCCTCTTCGAACAGGGCCGACTTCTGGGCGATGTACGGGTTGATCCACACCGAGATGCGCAGCCCGCGCTCCTTGAGGCGGGCCAGCATGCCCACCGGATCGGGGAAGACCGCGGGGTCCCACTCGAAGTCCGACCACCGGTACTCGCGCATCCAGAAGCAGTCGAAGTGGAAGACGCTCAGCGGGATGTCGCGCTCCGCCATGCCGTCGACGAACGACGTCACCGTCTCCTCGTCGTACTGCGTCGTGAACGACGTCGTCAGCCACAGGCCGAACGACCACGCGGGCGGCAGCGCGGGGCGGCCGGTGAGCGCGGTGTAGCGGCGCAGCACGTCCTTCGGGGTGGGGCCCGCGACGACGTAGTACTCCAGCGACTGGTCCTCGACGCTGAACTGCATCTGGCCGACCGACTCCGAGCCGATCTCGTAGCTGACCCGGCCGGGGTGCGCGACGAACACGCCGTAGGCGCCCGCGGGGGAGACGTGCAGGCTGAACGGGACGTTCTTGTACGCCTGTTCGCTGCTCGTGCCGCCGTCGGCCTGCCACATGTCGACGACCTGGCCGTTCCTGACGAACGGGGTGAAGCGCTCGCCGAGGCCGTAGACCTGCTCGCCGACGCCGAGTGACAGCTGGGCGGCCATGTGGTGCGCGCCGTCGCCGGTCCGGAAGAAGGCGGCGCCCTTGCGGCCCGACGAGGTGACTTCACGCCCGTCGGCGTCGCGGAAGGACAACTGCCAGGGCGCGGCCTCGTCGAGGCACACGGTCAGGGCGCCGCTGGACAGCTCGACGCGGGTGTCGTCGCGGCGCACCGTGCCCGTGCCGGTGTTCTCGCCCGGCAGCCGGAAGTCGGGCCCCGGGTGGCGCTTTCCCGCGTGGTGAGTGACGCGGACGCCGATGACGCCCTCGGCGGGGGTGAAGCAGTCGACGGTCAGCAAGGGGGAGTTGAGCGTGTCCCCGCGCCGCTCGATCCGCTTGACCGCGGCGAACGCGGTGAAGCGGTCGGCGTCGACGCGGAGGTCGCGGACCTCGGTGGCGTACGAGGCCTCGACCCCGTCGCGCATCAGCCAGAAGCCGTCGGTGAACTTCATCATCTTCCTCTGGGTGGGCAAGGTGCGGGGGCAAGGAGGTGTCGGTACACCGCATTTGAGCTCAAGGGCATCGAAAGATCAAGAGGCCGGGACCAGGAATCGTCGAAGCGCTTCGATTCACGCGTCGACACGTGAACAACGGGGCGTAGCGGGCCGTGCACGAGCGATGAAGTCGTACGCAAGGTCTGGTGTCGAAGCGCTTGATGACGTATTAGTCATGGCAGAAAACAAAAACGCGCTCTGCGTGTGCGGCGCGGGCCGGAGCCGTACCGCGCGAAGCGAACACCTCGCCGGGACACGGGAGTTCCGTCGGGGCCGGCCACCCCTTCAAGGCTTGGGTATCCACCGTGACAGCAGCACTTCCACCGGACGGGCCGCGCCCCCGGCGCGGACGCCGCGGCCGAAGCACCACCGCGGCACTCACCGCCTGCTCCGCCCTCGTCGCCGGCGCGGCGCTCACCGGCTGCGGCGCGGGCCGCGACCCCGGTGTGTTCACCGTCCTCAACTCCTCGACCGACGCCTCGTACCACGGCTGGGACGCCACCACGCTGAAGCGTTGCGGTACGAAGCTGGGCCTCACGATCGAGCAGCAGAGCGTGCCCGCCGCGCAGGTCATGCAGAAGTCGCTGCGCATGGCGTCGTCGAAGTCGCTCCCGGACGTCATCCAGTTCGACGCCTCCGAGATGCCGACGTTCGCGCAGGCGGGCGGCCTGGTCGACCTGCGCTCGCTGGGCCTGTCCACGAAGGACGTCCCGCAGGGCATCGTCGACTTCGGCTCCTACAAGGGGACGTACTACGGGGCCGCGCGCACGGTGAACACCCTCGCCCTCTTCTACAACAAGGACATCCTCAAGAAGGCCGGGCTCGACGTGCCCACCACCTGGCAGGAGATGCGGGAGAGCGCCGAGAAGCTCACCCAGGGCGGCCAGTACGGCATCGCGCTGAGCGCAGGCGGCGCGGAGGACGGTGTCTTCCAGTTCGCGCCGTTCATGTGGTCCAACGGCGGCGACGAGACGAATCTCGCCTCACCCAGGGTCGCGGGCGCCCTCGACTACTGGAAGGGCCTCATCAAGGACGGCTCGCTGTCCAGGTCGACCGTCAACTGGACGCAGGCCGACGTCAACGACCAGTTCATGGCCGGCAACGCCGCGATGATGATCAACGGCCCGTGGCAGGTGGAGACACTGAACACCAAGAAGAACCTGCACTGGGGCATCGCGCGGATCCCGGTCCCCAAGAGCGGCATGAAGTCCGTCGGCCCCCTCGGCGGCGCCGTCCTCACCGTGCCGAAGACCGAGGACACCGGGCGCCAGAAGACCGCGGCGAAGATCATCCGCTGTATGTCCTCCGCGCGCGAGCAGATCACGTACGCCCGCAACAGCTGGATGGTCCCGGCCAACGAGAAGGCCGCCGCGACCTGGCGCGAGGAAGTGCCCGAACTCGACGCGCTCGCCGACCAGGTGGCCACCGCCCGCTCGCGCACCGCGAAGGTCGGAGCGCGCTGGTCGTCCGTGTCCCTCGCCCTGCAGAGCGCCTTCCAGTCGGCGCTGACCGGACAGTCCAGCGAGGCCGCGCTGAAGAAGGCGCAGAGCCGCGCCACGAGCGGGAACTGAGGGGGACTCACGCCATGTCGACCACCACGGCCACCGCACCCGCCGTCCAGCGCAAGGCAGTTCAGAAGACAACCGACCCGGCGCGCGCCAGAAGCCGCCGCAGACTGAGCCAGTGGGGGTTCATCGCCCCCGCCGTCGTCTTCATGCTGCTGTTCTTCGGCTACCCGCTCGTCCGTAACATCGTGATGAGCTTCCAGGACTTCTCGCCGTCCACGTTCTTCGACGGCAAGTCCCCCTTCAACGGCGCCGACAACTGGAGCAAGGTCTTCCACGACGACCTCTTCGGCAAGGCGCTGTGGCACACCATCGTCTTCACGATCGGCTCGCTGCTCGGCCAGTTCGGCATCGGACTCGCGCTCGCCGTCTTCTTCACCAAGCGGTTCCCGCTGAACGGGTTCCTGCGCTCGCTGATCCTGCTGCCGTGGCTCGTCCCCATGGTCGTCTCCGGCATCGTGTGGCGCCGCATTCTCGACCAGGACACCGGCGTGCTGAACTCCTTCGCCGAGACCATCGGCCTCGGCGGCGCCACCCCTTGGCTGACCAGCCCCGGCATGGCCCTGTTCTCCGTGATCATGGTGAACATCTGGATCGGCATCCCGTTCAACATGGTGATCCTCTACGGCGGACTCCAGGAGATCCCCAAGGAGTTGTACGAGGCGTCCTCCCTGGACGGCGCGTCCGCCTGGCGCACCTTCCGCTCGATCACCCTGCCGCTCCTCAAGCCCGTCATCACGGTCGTGCTCGTCCTGGGCTTCATGTCGACGGTCAAGATCCTCGACCTGATCCTCGCCCTCACCGACGGCGGCCCCGCCGACGCCACCCAGACGCTCGGCACCCTCACGTACCAGAACTCCTTCGTTCAGCTCGACTTCGGCGCGGGCGCCGTCGTCGGCAACGTCCTCATCCTCATCTCCGCCGTCTTCGCGGTGTTCTACCTGCGGGCCAACCGCTCCGAGGGGAAGTGACCGGCATGGCGAACGCCACCACCGCGTCCGGGCGCCGCTGGGGCGCAACCGTCGCCGGGATCGTCATCCTCGGCGTCATGCTGTTCCCGCTGTACTGGATGATCAACACGGCCCTCCAGCCGGAGTCGGGGCTGCTCGAAGTCTCACCGGTACCCGGCTCGTTGGACCTGTCCGGCTTCACCTCCGCGATCACCGAGCAGGGCGGCCATCTGCTCACCTCGCTCGCCGTCGCGCTCGGCGCCGTCGTCATCTGCCTGGCCATCGCCGCGCCCGCGGCGTACGGGCTCGCCCAGTTCCGGCTGCGCGGCAGCCGCACCATCGTCTTCGGCACCCTCATCACGCAGATGGTGCCGGGCATCGTCATCGCCAACGCCCTCTACAGCGCGTACGTCGATCTGGGCCTGGTCAACTCCTACTTCGGCCTCATGCTCGCCGACGCCTCGCTCGGCATCCCCTTCGCCATCGTCCTCATGCGCTCCTTCATGGTGGCGATCCCGAAGGAGGTCATCGAGGCGGCCGAGGCCGACGGCGCGGGCAAGCTGCGTACCTTCGTCCAGGTCGTCCTGCCGATGAGCCGCAACTCCCTGATCACGGCGGGCCTGTTCTCCTTCCTCTACGCGTGGAGCGACTTCATGTTCGCGCTCACGCTGAACACGACGGACGACGTCAAGCCGGTCACCCTCGGCATCTACCAGTACATCGGCGCACACGTCGGCGACTGGGGTTCGGTCATGGCCGCGTCCGTCCTGTCGGCGATCCCGGCCGCCGTGCTGCTCGTCCTCGCCCAGAAGTACATCGCCGCCGGAATCACCGGCGGCTCCATCAAGTGAGGCTGCTCATGACCGAACTGCCCGTATTCCCGGAAGGCTTCGTGCTCGGCGCGGCCACCGCCTCGTACCAGATCGAGGGCGCCGCGAAGGAGGACGGCCGCGGCCCCTCCATCTGGGACACCTACAGCCACACACCCGGCCGTACGCACGAGGGCGACACCGGAGATGTGGCCTGTGACCACTACCACCGCTACCCCGAGGACGTGGCACTGCTGCGCGACCTCGGCGTCGACTCGTACCGTTTCTCGATCGCCTGGCCGCGCATCCAGCCGACGGGCGAGGGCCCGGTCAACCAGAAGGGCCTCGACTTCTACGCGCGGCTGGTCGACCAGTTGTTGGAGGCGGGCATCGAACCCGCCGCCACGCTGTACCACTGGGACCTCCCGCAGGCACTGGAGGACAAGGCCGGCTGGCGGGTCCGCGAGACGGCCGAACGCTTCGGCGAGTACGCCGGCATCGTCGCCGAGCGCCTCGCCGACCGTGTCCCGCGCTGGATCACCCTCAACGAGCCCTGGTGCAGCGCCTTCCTCGGCTACTCGGTGGGCCGCCACGCACCGGGAGCGCAGGAGGGCACCGGCGCCCTTGCCGCCGCCCACCACCTGCTCGTCGGCCACGGCCTGGCGATGAAGGCGTTGCGGGCGGCGGGCGTGCGCGACGCGGGCATCACCCTCAACCTCGACCGCAACGTCCCGGCCACGGACACGGCCGCCGACCGCGCGGCCGTCACCCGCGCCGACACCCAGCACAACCTCGTGTGGACGGAACCGATCCTCGCCGGCCGCTACCCGACGACGGAGGAGGACACCTGGGGCGAACTCATCGCCGCCCAGGACTTCCGCCGAGAGGGCGACCTCGAACTCATCGCCCAGCCCCTCGACTTCCTCGGCGTCAACTACTACCGCCCGATCGTCGTCGCCGACGCCCCGCACCGCGAGCCGGACCCGGCGCGCCGCGTCGCCACGGACAACCGCTACGAGGAGCGCCCCTACCCCGACGTCCGCCGCACGGCGATGGGCTGGCCGGTCGTCCCCGAGACCTTCACCGACCTGCTGACCGCCCTGAAGGCCCGCTACGGCGACGCCCTTCCGCCGATCCACATCACCGAGAACGGCACAGCCGAACACGACACCCCGACCACCGACGGCACCGTGCACGACACCGACCGCGTCGCCTACCTGCACGACCACCTGACGGCACTGCGGGCCGCGATGGACGCGGGCGTCGACGTGCGCGGCTACTACGTCTGGTCCCTGCTCGACAATTTCGAGTGGGCCCTCGGCTACGCGAAGCGCTTCGGGATCGTGCGGGTCGACTACGACACGCAGGAGCGGACGCCGAAGGAGAGCTATCACTGGTATCGGAGGCTGATCGCGGCGCACCGGCGCTGACCGTTCCGTCAGGCCGTGATGTCCTCCAGGCTCCGGTCTCGCGTCGAGGTGCCGAACGCGGCGACGGCCACCACCGCGACCACGATCACGGCGCACAGCAGCAGGAAGACGCCGACGAACGTGAGCGAGGTGTAGGCGGCGCCGAGGATGATCGGTGCCAGGGCCGCGCCCACGCGGCTGAAGACAGCGGACGCGCCGACGCCCGTGCCGCGGATCCATGTCGGGTAGACCTCGGGCGTGTACGTGTACAGAGGCGCGTAGGCACCATTGAGGAAGAACGCGAGGGCCACACTGCAGACGATCACTACGGCGTCGCTGTGGGTCGTCGCGGCGCCGAGCGCGGCCAGCGCGCCGGCCAGCAGGAAGATGACGATGCTCCACTTCCGGTCGAGGCGCTCGGACAGTACGGCCGCCGGGTAGTAGCCGAGGACCTGGGCGACCTCGATGAGGATGGAGTAGCCGAAGCTCTCGCTGATGGAGAAGCCCCGATCGACGAGGAGCGTCGGCAGGAAGACGAGGAAGCCGTAGTAGACGAAGCTGAAACAGAACCAGAGCACCCAGACGAGTCCGGTCTGCCGCACCAGCGGAGGCCGCCACAGCGCCAGGAACCGGGCCAGTCCGGTCGGTTGGCCGTTCGCGGGGCCCGTAGCCGCCGCGTGCCCCATGGGCGCGGGCTCGGGCAGCGGCGCGCCGGTGGCCTCGCGGACCTTGTCCTCCAGACGCTCGACCTCGGCCAGCGCCTCGTCCACCCGCCCGCGCGAGACCAGATAACGCGGTGACTCGGGCAGACTGCGCCGCCAGAACACAGCCAGGATGATCGGGAGACCGACCACGATCTGTGCGATGCGCCAGCCACCGTCGAAGGCCTGGATGATGAAGTAGCCGATCAGTGCGGCGAGTACGTAGCCGAAGGCGAAGAACCCGGCGAGCGAGCCGACGAAGTGCCCGCGCCGGGACGGTGGCGAGAACTCCGCCAGGTACGGCATCACGATGTTGGCGTTGATGCCGATGGCGACGCCGCCGACGATGCGGGTGGCGACGAGCACGAAGGCGTCGGGGGAGAACGCGCCGAGGATCATCGCCGCGCTGTAGCAGGTCATCGACCAGACGAGGAGATTGCGCCGGCCGGTGCGGTCGCCGATGAAGCCGACGAGCAGCGCCCCGATCACGGCGCCGATGAGGGAGGAGCTGCCGAGCAGCCCTTGTTCCAGGCCGGAGAGCGCGAAGACACCGGCCACGATGGGCAGCAGGAACGAGACGATCCCGTTGTCCATGCCGTCGAAGGTGGTGCTCAGGCCGCCCTTGAGGAGGATGCCGCGCTGGACGCGGGTGAACGGCAGCCGGTCGAGCCGGGCCGCCACTTCACGGGCGGCGCCGGTCAGCTGGTGGGGTGGGGTGGAGGTCTGTGGGGTCACGGTGACCGCCCTTCGGGACCGCGCCGGACGAGCGCGGCACGGGATTGGGGAGGAGTGGGGGCTGTCTCCTTGCGGTGGTGCGGGTGGTGCGGGTGGTGCGGTCTTGCGGATCGAGCAGGGTGGTGCGGGCGCCGGGGCAGGGCGGGGCCACGCCCCGGCGCGGGGGAACAACAGGTGGGGTGTCAGGCCGGCTTGAGGACCTGGCGGTAGAAGCGGAGCCAGTTGCCACCCATGATCTTGGCGACCTCGTTCTTGTCGAACCCGGCGTGCTCGGAGAGGCACTGGGCCAGGGCCGGGAAGTCGGCGGTGGACTCCATCCAGGTGATCGCGGGCGCCTTGCCGGGCGTGCCGGACAGGGCGGCGCCGCGCTGCTCGGTGCGTGTCCAGCGGCCCTTGCGCATCCACTGGAGTTCCGGCTCGCCGCTCTTGCGGCTCAGGTCGGTGCCGATGCCGACGTGGTCGATGCCGATCAGGTCGACGGTGCGGCGCACCATGTCGCACCATTCCTCGCGGCTGTTCGCCCACGGCCCGCTGATGTTGCGGTACGTGGCGAGGCCGAGCATGCCGCCGCCGGCCGCGAGTGCCTTGAGCAGTTCGTCGCCTTTGTTGCGCGGGTGGTCGTACAGGGAGCGCGGGTTCGCGTGGGTGACGGCGACCGGGCGTCCGGAGACCCGGACGGCGTCGAGCCCGGTGCGCTCGCCGACGTGGGAGAGGTCCACGACCATGCCGAGCCGGTTCATCTCCTGGACGACCTCCCGCCCGAACCGGGACAGGCCGCTGTCCTCGGGCTCGTAGCAGGAACCGCCGATGGCGTTCTGGTTGTTGTACGTGAGCTGCATGACCCGCAGGCCCATGTCGTGGAAGAGTTCCAGGAAGCGGATGCGGTCCTCGATCGGCGAGGAGTTCTGGGTGCCGAGGAGGATGGCGGTGCGGCCGTCGCGGTGGGCCTGTTCGATGTCGTCGGCGGTGCGGGCGATGCGGATCAGGTCGGCGTTCTCGCGTTCCAGGTCGCGCCAGCGGCCGATCTCGTCCATCGTCTCCGTGGCGTTCTCCCAGAACGCCAATGTGGGTGTCACGCAGGCGAGTTGACCCGTCCTGAGCTCCTGGAAGACCTCGCGGTCGTACAGGCTGCACTCGAGGCCGTCGATGTAGAGCACGCCGTCACCTTCCGTCGCTGGGTATGGGGGTCGCGCCGGCGCCGGCGGGCTGGTCGGCCCAGTCCTCGCCGACCTCGCCGACGATCCGGCCGCTCTCGTCGAACACCGAACGTCCGGTGTGCTGCCGCGACAGGTCCGAGTCCGGGGTCAGTGCCTCGTTGCCGAGGTGGAACAGGCTCCACCACAGGTCGGCGGACACGTCGAGACCGTGGCGAAGTACGTGGTCCACGGGGGGCATCGTGGCGGGCGGTGGATCCTGCAACGGGACGCAGTCCAGAGTCCGCTCGCCGGGAGAGCCGCCGCCGACGGTGAGCGCCACACCGAAGTCGGCCGCCTGCACGGGCAGAGCGTCGAGCAGCTCCGGCCGGACCACATCCGTCACGGTGATGCGGGCCTGCACATGGCGGTGGGTCAGCGCCACGGCCAGGTCGAGGAGATCGGGCGAGGCGACGAGCGCGTGGCGGCCGCGGGCGTCGACGAGGGTGTCGGGTCCTTTCGCGCGGCGTCGGCTGCGCAGTCCCGCCGTTGT
Source organism: Streptomyces sp. NPDC051684 (assembly GCF_044453445.1). Lineage (NCBI taxonomy): Bacteria > Bacillati > Actinomycetota > Actinomycetes > Kitasatosporales > Streptomycetaceae > Streptomyces > Streptomyces sp. NPDC051684. The sequence continues at coordinate 27,304 of NZ_JBITCS010000029.1, forward strand.
GCGCAGCATGTCGGCGTCCTCGTACAGTCGGCGCAGCGCGTCGAGTTCCAGGGACTCGGCGACGACCGTCGTGTCGCGGGCGGCGGGAACCGCGCCGCGCGGCACGCCAAGCGCCCGCAGCACACGTCCGGTCACCAGACGGCACTCGCGCAGTGAGATGTTGACGGATGAAGTGGCCGTACGGGTGTTGGAGGTTGAGGTCACGATCAGTCACGCTCCTCGGGGCGGCGGGGGTAGATCCAGTCGAAGGCGTGTCCCTCGGCGAGATCCGTGCGAGTCGGCGCGCCGTGGAAGAGGAGACCGAGCACGCTGCGGCCGAAGGCGTCCACGGTCTTGTCCAGGCCGTGGAACGCGGCGTTCATCAGCCGCACGATGTGCACGGGGACGAAGTCCTTCGCCAGCATGTTCATGTGTGGCGAGTGGTGGTGGCGCCCCGCGAGGCCCTGCGCCCGGGTCACCGCCCAGCGCTCCTCTGGATGTTCGGCGAGGAATTCCCCGACGAGGGTGTCACCGGGCACCTTGTCGAGGGCTGCGGCGAGCCGCTGGATGTCGCCGGGCAGGTCCAGGGCCCACTCGAAGCCGCCGGGTACCTCCTCGACCGGACCGCGGCGCGGTTCCTCGGCGTCCCGTGACTTGTACCAGCGGAAGTACCGCTGGTCGGGGTCGTCCAGGTCGTGGTCGAGGGCCCAGGCGTACTCGCGGGTGAGCAGGTCCCGCAGTTGCGTGACGGTCTCCTGCGGGCGGTGGCGCAGTGTCTCGTCCGTGGGCTGGTGGCGCAGCAGGGCATCGGTGTGTTCCGGGCGCAGCTCCAGCAGGACGGCGTCGAACACCTCGACGGACTCCTGGCACACCCGGTCGTCGGGAAGCCCGGTGAGGAGATCGCCGAAGACGGCGTCGGGCCCGGCGCCCGCCAGCCGCTCGACGATGACGCGCAGCCCGTCGGCCACCACGCACGACGCCGTGAAGTCGTGGTAGGTGAGCGGGTCCTGGTCGTGGAAGTCGACCGCGCGCGCCAGGAGTTCGGCGGCCCGGTCCGCCTCCGCCGAGCCCGGTACCACCGGGATGCGGCGGGCCTCTGCCACTGCCGTGCGGCGCAGGGTGAGCCAGCGGTCGAGCAGCACCGGATGGTTGTTCGCGAAGAACACGAGGCCGAGCGCGGAGCCGTTGCCGAGGCCCAGAAAGCGCCGCAGCTCCGGGTCGAGCCGTGCGGCCTGCGGCGCGCGGCAGCGGGCGAGGTGCTCGACCAGGTCCACGGAGAACTCGCGCATGAGATACGCGGCGAGCATCTGCGCGTGGTACGGCAGGCGCAGCGGGTGGTCCTCCTCCAGCGCCCCGAACGAGCGGGTGCCGAAGGTGCCGTTTCCGTCCAGGCCCGTGTTGCGCATCAGGTAGCCGACCGGCCACAACTCGGCGACGCGCGGCTGGCGGCCGGCCGCGAGGTGCTCGATGACATGGTCGAACAGACGCAGGCTGCGGTTGGAGCGGCACCACACGAGACTGCCGGGCGTGGCCCGCCCCGCGTACAGCTTCGGCATCTCCTCGCGCGTGGCGCGCAGGTCCTCGTCGGTGGCCTCGCCCTCGACGAGCGCGCCCATCATGTCCCAGTCGGTGCCGATGATCCGTCCGGTGCGCCCCTCGAGCTTCGGCTCGAAGGAGAACACCATGAAGTCGAAGACGGCACTGGGCGTGCGCACGCGGTACACCGCCTCGCCCCGGGCGCGCTCATCGATGTCGAAGCGCACGAGGTCGACCGTCCACCGCTCCCGCGTCATCAGGTGCATGAGCGAGCGGCTGGCGCTGAGCCTGCTCGGGGCGAGGGTGGCGAGCCGCTCGGGACGCATGAAGGCCGCGGCGGGTTCGGGGTGGTCCTCGGAGGGCCGGAGTTCGCTCCGGGTGGTCATGTGACTCCCTTCGGAGAGGGGACTGCGCGAGCGCAGCTGCGGTGGTCAGGCCGTCCAGGAGGTGTGGCCCTCGCCGAGGCCGGCGGTGAGCCGGGCCAGATCGGCGGCGGCGTCGGCGAGCACGTCCTTGGCGGACAGCGGGTCGAAGCGGGTCTGGGGGCCGACGGCGCAGAGCGTCACCGTCGGTCGGCCGGTGCGGCCGATGAGCGGGAAGGCGATGGCGGCCAGGCCCTCGTCGGCGTACTCGGGGATCAGCGCGTAACCCGCCGTCCGGATCTCGACGAGCTCCTCGTCGTCAGGGAGCGGGACGCCACGCTCGCGCAGCGCCGCCAATGTGGCCTCGTCGGCGTGGGCGATCAGCGCCCGCCCCGTCGCGCCGCCCCGCAGCGACATCCGCCGGCCGAGCGCGAGCGTGACATGGGCCGTCGTGCCGGGCTCCGCTCGCTTGACCACGCGGGTCGCGTCGTCGTCGAGGACCGCGAGACACACCGACTGGCCGATGCGCTCGGCGAGGTCGGCGAGGACGCGAGAGACACGTTCACCGAACCCGGCGTGCTGAAGCGCGGCGTTACCCAAGTGGGCGGCTTGTACGGTGAGTTGGTAGGCGCCGTCGGGCAGCTGCTCCATCCAGCCCGCGGCCACGAGCGTGACCAGTTGGCGGTGCACCTCGGAGCGTGTGGCGCCGACGGCTCGGGCCAGCTCCGCCACCCGCACCGGGTCGGTGGTCTCTCCCACCACGTCGAGGAGACGCAGCAGCTTGAGGGCGGAGGTCATGGGCTTTGTCGTGTTGTTCGCTTCGTTGGTCGTCATAAAATGTAGGACACCATCCCGTATTTCGTGACGCCAATTATGAAGACCACGGCCAGAGTTGAGTCAAGAGGCAAACAACCGCTAAATCTCAGCGCTGGTTGGTGCGTCGTCGCACGTCAACGAATGTGTGACGCGAACGCCTTCATGAACGCGCCCGTCGACTGCCCCACCCCGCTGCACGTCGCCGCCGCCGGGCCGCCCGGTCCGTCGGGGCAGGCGTGGTCGCGGGTCGCGGACCACAGGGAGAGCCAGGCCATGCCCTTGGACTTGGCGAACGCGCCGAGTTCGGCGGCGTCGGAGAGGGTGAACACCTCTTCGTCGATGTCGTTGACACCGATCATCGGGGTGAGTGCGACGCGGTTCCAGACCGCGCGGTCGGAGCCGCCGACGATGTCCTTGAGCTGGGCGTGCGTGGCCTCGGCCGCGTCGATGGCGTACGCGCCCATCCGGCCGCGCGGGTGCGGCGCGGGGGAGGAGCCGAAGTTCATGGCCATGGCGTTGACGGCGCCGATGTCCACGCCGTGCTTCTTGGCGTTGCGCAGGAGGGACAGGCCGTCCGCCGTGATGCCGCGGGGGAGGGTCGGGAGGGTGAACGACACGTCCAGGCCCGGGTGTTGGCGTTGCAGCGCCGCGACGGCCCGGTTGCGGCGGTCCACGCTCGCGCGGTCGCTCAGCGCGTCGCCCTCGATGTCGAAGTCGACCTTGGTCAGCTTGTAGTGGTCGATCACCTCCTCGTAGGCGGAGGTGAGGCGGGAGGTCGATGTGCAGGTGCGGGCGAGTTCGTTGCCGCTCTGGCCGCCGAAGGAGACACGTACGTCGCCGCCCGCGGAGCGCAGCGCGCCGATCCTGGCGGCGACCGGGTTGTCGTCGAGCGTCGACCTGCCCCACTGGGGTGTGCAGTCGCCCTTGGGCTTCACGAAGGCGAGGGTGTAGGTCTTCACGCCCGTGTCGCGGGCGGACCGGGGCAGGTCGAAGGCGGGGGAGAGGGAGGTGTCGACGTACGGGGCGAACGACACAGGCTGGGGCGGGGAGGTCGAGTGGGTCGGCTTCGGCGTGTGCTTCTTCGGCGGGGAGTGCGAGGGGTGCGGCGACGGCGAGGTGCTCTTGGCGGGGCTCGGTTCGGGTATCGCGCCGATCGTGCAGGGGGCGCCGTCGACGGAGCAGTCCGTGGGGCGCGCGCCGGACGTCGAGCGGGCCTTGAGGGTGAGGGTGAGCGACTTGCCGGCCGCGAGCGGGGCATCGCCCGGGCGGGGCTCGACCGTCACGTGCCGGCCCCGCAGTGCGTAGTGCGCGGGCGACAGTGACGAGAGGGTGGCGCCCTTCGGCAGCGTGAACGACAGCTTCCAGTCGGGGGCTGCTGATCCGCCGCCGTTGTGGAGCACGTAGCGTCCGGAGAAGGCGCTCTGCGAGGTGGTCGTGCCCTGGTAGCGCGCGGTCACAGCCGCTTCCTCGTCGCCTCCGGTGGCCAGCAAGGTGCCGCCCACCGTGGCCGAGACCAGGACGGCCCCGCCCGCCACGAACGCACCGGCGCGGCGGCCGGTCAGGGCGGCCCGCGTGCGCTCCCCCGCGGCGGAGGCGCGCGCGGACAGCCACTCGGCCGGCGAGGTGCGCGGCTTGCGCCGCTTTCCGGCGGGGCCTCGGGACGGGGGCGCCATGCGGGTCCTTCACAATCGGGTGCGGGGCACGGCGGCACATCGTAGGCGCTGTGTTCGGTGTGTGCCTGCCCGGTGTGTGGCCGCGCACAACCAGCCCCGCGTTACGGGGAGTTACCGCATCCCGCATGGGTGATGTGTCGGGTCACTCGGTGCGAATCGGTGCGTCTGCGCGCGACACCGGCATGTCGGGCGTCTCGATGCGCCAGGCGATGGGCCGCCGGTCCTGCACCAGGCAGCGATACCCGTACAGACACACTGAGATGAGGAGGATCGCGACACCCACCAGTGTGTCGCCGATGCCGCCGTATCCCGCGAGCGAGGGATGTGTCACACCGATGGCGACCACGACGACGTTCAGGGCGAGCAGTCCCCACGCCACCGGGATCCAGGCGCGCCGCCGCCGGATCGGCCGCGTCCAGTTCGGACGGTCCCGGCGCAGCAGCAGAAACGCCGCGACGGCGAGCGTGACGGCTGTCAGATAGCCGAAGTTGCTGGCCAGCAGGATGCTCAGGGGCTCGCCCAGCAGCAGCACGATCGCCGCGTTGACCACGGCGTCCAGCGTGAGCGCCCGCCCGGGCACACCCCAGCGGTTGAGCCGGTCCAGCTGGCGCAGCGTCATGCCCTCGCGGGCGAGCCCGTACAGCGCGCGGCCGCCGTCCGCCGTGGTGGAGACCATGCCGAGGAACATCGAGACGACGAGGATGCCGACGCCGAGCGGGGCCATGCCGCCCAGCGCCTTCTCGAAGGCGAGCGCGAAGGCCCCCACCGGGTCGGCCGCGATGGGCTTCTCGCCGACCGACCCCGTCATCGCGAGCGGCACGACGAGGAACAGTCCCAGGGATACGAGCGACGTGGCGCGCAGCGCCTTGGCGGTGTCGCGCACCGTATCGCGGTACTCCGGCGCGAAGGACGCGCAGATCTCCGTTCCGTACGTCGTCCAGCACGTCACGTAGTACCAGACGACGATGGTCATCCAGGACCCGCCGTGGAACCAGGTGAGCCGGTCGACGTCCCAGCTCGTCGAGCGCACGAGCGGCGCCACGACCACCACGACAAGCCCGCACAGCACCACCGCGCTGACCACCTTGCTGGTGGCGGCGGTCAGCCGCGCCCCGAAGTAGTTGCACGCCCAGCCGGCGGCGATGGCGAGGACCGCGATCATCTCGGTGCCGCCGATCTCGTGGCCGAACAGCGGGAACGACGGCAGGCCGGGCAGCCACTGCGTCGTGACGAGGGTGCCGATGGCCGCGCCGTTCACGGCGATGCTGAACGACCAGCCGATCCAGTACCCGAAGGAGGCCACGGCGCCCAGTGGGGCGAAATAGCGTTTCCAGCCCTCGATCGCGTACCGGCTGACGCCTCCGGACATGCCGGGGAACATCGCCGCGGTCTCGGAGAACAGCATGTTCTGCAACAGGCCGACGAGTGCGCCGCCCACCCAGATGGCGATCGCCGTCCAGGCGCCGATGGCCCCGATCGCGTAACCGACGGTGAGGAGCAGGCCGTTGGGGATGACGAGGGCGATGGCGAAACCGTCGCGCCAGGTGAGCGTCTTGCGCAGCGGCTCGGGACCGCTGTGCCCGGCCGTGTGTCCGGCGTTGTGCCCGTCCAAGAGGACCACCTCTGAGGGAATTTGGGGAGGTGAGGACTGTGCGGCAGCTCACAATAATGCGTTATTATTCTCTGGCAAGATGGAGGGCACAGAGACATTCGCCAAAGCCGGGGAGGGCCAGTGGTCGACCGTGAGGATGTGCTGCGCGCGGCGGCGCTCGTGCTTGCCGAACGGGGCCTGGACGCCGCCCGGTTGCGGGATGTTGCGCGGGCCGCCGGGGTCTCCATCGGCGCGTTGCAGCATCACTTCGATACCCGCGACGAGCTGTTCCGTGAGGCCTTCGAGTGGTCCATCGAGCAGCTGATCTCGCGCTGGCGGGCCTCGGCGGCCGACGAGCCGGATCCTTGGCACCGCTTCGAGCTGCTCGTCCAAGCCCTCACGGGGGACGCGGAGTTGGAGCGCCGGTGCGCCACATGGACGGAGTTCTGCGCGAGCGCCGCCCGTCACCCCCGGCTGCGCGACGGCGTACGGGCCGTGCACGAGGAGTGGCGCGCCCTCCTCACCGGCATCGCCGAAGACGGCGTTGCGCAGGGAGAGTTCGTGCCGCCCATTCCCGTGGACACGGCGATCGCCTCGGTCGTGGTCCTGGTCGACGGCTGCGACATGGCGGTGGCCTCGCGCGGGGGTATGACGCCGCAGCAGTACGCCGATGTGCTGCTCGGCACCGCCCGCACGGTGTTCGGAGTCCGGGCGCCCAAGAGCAGGGCCTGAACCCGCCTGCCCAGTAAGGGTGTTGAACCTCAGGGCGCCGCGGCGCGCCGGGACGGAGAAGTCACGTGGAATCGCAGTTCCCGCACCTGTTCAGCCCGCTGCGGATCGCGGGCGTGAGCGTCAAGAACCGTGTCGTGTCGTCCGGCCACGACACCGTCCTGGTGCGCGACGGCAAAGTCACCGACGAGCTCGTCGCCTACCACGCGGCGCGCGCCGAGGGTGGCGTGGGTCTGATCGTCGTCCAGGTCGGCGGCGTGCACGCGAGCGCCCACTACACCTCGCACGTCCTCATGGCCGACGACGACTCCTGCGTCGAGGGATACGCCCGCCTCGCCGAGGCCGCCCACCGGCATGGCGCCACCGTCTTCGGTCAGATCTTCCACCCGGGCCGCGAGATTCTCGAATCACCCGACGGCAGCGCCCCGGTCGCCTGGGCGCCCTCGGCCGTGCCCAGCGAGCGCTTCCACGTGATGCCGCGCGCGATGACCGGCGAGGAGGTCAGTGAGGTGATCGAGGGCTACGGAGAGGCGGCTCGACGGCTGCGCGCCGCGGGCCTCGACGGCGTCGAAGTGGTCGCGAGCCACGGCTACTTGCCCGCGCAGTTCCTCAACCCGCAGGTCAACCAGCGCACCGACGGCTACGGCGGCAGCGCCGACGCCCGGCTGCGCTTCCTGCGCGAATCCCTCGCGGCCGCACGCAAGCACGCCACCGACGACTTCGTGGTCGGCCTGCGCATCTCCGGCGACGAACTCGCTCACGACGGGCTGAGCCCAGAGCTGGTGTGCGACGTCGCCGCCCGGCTCGACGCGGAAGGACTCGTCGACTACGTGTCGGTGTGCGCCGGAAGCTCGGCCACCCTGTCCGCGGCCCAGCACATCGCGCCGCCGATGGCCCACCCGGCCGGCTACACCGCGCCGATGGCCGCGCGCGTACGCGACGTGGTGGGCGTCCCCGTCATGGTCGCGGGTCGCATCAACCAGCCGCAGGAAGCGGACACCATCATCGCCAAGGGCCAGGCCGACGCCTGCGCCATGACTCGCGCCCTGATCTGCGACCCCCGCATGCCCGGAAAGGCCGAACGCGGCGACACCGAGGAGATCCGCGCCTGCATCGGCTGCAACCAGGCCTGCATCGGCCACTTCCAGTCGGGCCACCCCATCTCCTGCATCCAGCACCCCGAGACCGGACGCGAGGTGCGCTTCGGCACCCTGCCGTTGATCACACGGCGCAAGCGCGTCGTGGTCGTCGGCGGCGGCCCGGCCGGTCTGAAGGCCGCGGCGGTCGCGGCGGGACGCGGACACGACGTGACCCTGTACGAGGCCGGCCGACGCCCCGGCGGCCAGGTCCTGCTCGCCCAGGAGCTGCCGGGCCGCGCCGAGTTCGGGGGAGCGGCCACCAATCTGGAGGGCGAGGCGCGGCGTGCCGGGGTCCGCATCGTCACCGACGCCCGCGTCGACCACGCGCTGCTCGCCGACGCCGCGCCCGACGCGGTGATCCTGGCGACCGGCGCCCAGCCGCTGCGGCCTCGACTGGAGTGCCTGGACGACCCGGTCGTCCTCGATGCCTGGCAGGTCATCCAGGGCGCCCGCACGCCGCGCGGCCGCGTCCTCGTCGCCGACTGGCGCGGCGACTGGGTCGGCCTGGGCGTCGCGCTCCTCCTGGCCCAGCAGGGCCGCCGCGTCACCCTGGGCGTCACGGGCTTCGCCGCAGGGGAGCACCTGCAGCAGTACGTGCGCGCGGCCATGCTCACGGCGGCCGTGCGCGCGAAGATCGAGGTCGTCCCCAACGTCCGGCTCTACGGTGCCGACAACGACACGGCCTACCTCCAGCACACCCTGACGGAGGAGCCCGTGGTCCTCGACGACATCGCGGCGGTCGTCCTGGCGCAGGGACACACACCCGTCACCGACCTCACGGACCTCCCGGGTGCCGTGGCGATCGGCGACTGCGTGAGCCCCCGGTCGGTGGAGGAAGCGGTGCTCGAAGGGCTGCGGGCGGGGGCGTCGGTGTGACGGACGGCGCGCCCGGTCATTCCGGCGGCGGCTGCGCGGCGTCCGTCCGGTAGCCGGTCGGCGGCACCCCGAAGCGCTCCCGGAAGGCCCGGCTGAAGTGGAAGGGGCTCGCGAAGCCCGCGGCCCGTGCGACCTGGCCGATGTCCAGGTCGGTGGCGTCCAGGAGCTGTTGGGCGTGGCCGAGCCGCGCGGCCCGCACCGCCTGCATCGGCGTACGGCCGGTCTGCTCGGTGTAGAGGTGCGCGAACCGTGAGGGCGACAGGGCGACGTGGCCCGCCAGCGAGCGGACCGTGTGCGGGCCGCCCGGATCCGCGGCGACGATCGCGTCGGCTCGCACCACACGCGGATCGCGCAGCGCCGTGGCGGCCCGGCCCGCGGCGGCGGTGGATCCCGTGGCCAGCAGCAGCACCTCCTCGATCGCGCCGAGCGCCAGCTCCCGGCCGGGCCCGGCGGAGGCGATCGCGATGCCCGTCGGGTCCTGGGCGGGCGGCGCCTCACCGTCGGCCCAGCGCGCGTCGGCGTGCAGCCTCCGGAACGCCGCGTCGACCCGGCCGCGCGCCGGGCCGGGCACCCCTGCCACGCAGTACACGCCGCCGTCCCGCGTGTGCTCGCGCAACCAGGCGGGCCAGGCCGCGCGCGGCTGGAAGTGCACCCACCAGCCGCCCCAGGAACGTCCGGCGGGGTCGGTGCGGTAGGCGTGCGGGCGGTGCGCGGGGAGCACGGCGAGATCACCCGGCCGCTGTGCGATCCAGGAGCCGCTTCCGCGTATCTGGCCACGCCCCTCCGAGGTCCACATGAGCAGCCAGTTGGCGGCGCCCGCGGCACGGGTCACCCGGTAGTCGGCGGGCTGCGAGAACCGCGAGGCGACCAGCAGCCGCGCCGGCGGGGACGGTGTGTCCGCAGCAGTTTCAGGCATGTGCGCGCTGGTGCCCGTCATTCGGTGTCCGCCGCCTCGGCCGTAGGTTCGGATCGGTCCGCCGGCGTGCGGACCACGAGTGGGCAGCAGTCCAGCACACGGTGCGCGCCCGCTCAAGACACGTCCGACGGCCGAGAGGAACATCCCGTGCAGACAGACGAGTTCGACGTCCGAGACACCGCGGCCTTTCAAGAACGGTTCCGCTCCAGGGGCTACGCGATCGCCCGCGCCCTCCTCGATCCCGCCGAGACCCGTGAACTGGCCGAGGAATTCATGGAGTTGCAGGCCTCGGGCGCCGTACCCGGACACTTCGAGCCCAAGCCGCAACCGGCCGACGGCGTCCTCGACCCGCTCCTCGCGTACCCCCGCGTGATGCAGCCGCACCGCTTCAACGGCCTTGCGCGCCGCCGCCTCCTCGACCCGCGCCTCGCGGGCATCCTGGAAGGACTCTTCGGCGAGGAACCGCTCGCGGCGCAGAGCATGTTCTACTTCAAGCCGCCCGGCGCCCGCGGCCAGGCCCTGCACCAGGACAACTTCTACCTACGGGTCGAACCCGGCACCTGCATCGCCGCCTGGGTCGCCCTCGACCGCATCGACCGGGACAACGGCGGACTCGAAGTCGTCCCGGGCACACACCTGATGGATCTGTTCTGTCCCGAAGAGGCGGACGCGAGCCTGTCCTTCGCGCGCGAGTACGTGCCGCCGCCCCCGGGACTCGTTCCCGAGCCCGTCGACATGGAGCCCGGGGACGTCCTGTTCTTCAACGGCACGTTGGTCCACGGCTCAGGACCCAACCGCACCACGGACCGCTTCCGCCGCTCCTTCATCTGTCACTACGTCGGCCGCTCCACCGAACGCATCGCCGGCTACTACGGATTGCGGACGATGGACGGGCAGGTGGTGGAGGCGCAGGAGAGCACCGGCGGCGGCCCGTGCGGAAACGAGTTCGCGCCCGCCCCGCACTGACGGCCTGAGAGCCTGTGAACAAACCCCCGTCTGCGCTGCGGCGTCCGGCACGCACGCTCGCTGCGTTGCCGAACCGCCCGAGTAGCTCCGCTACTGGGGCGCGTATCGGGTCGTGATCAGCATGTGCGTTGTGGCTGCAGACGCTGTCGGCGGACCCTCAGTGGTTCGCCGTCCGTCGTGTGATCCACGGCCTGCCCACCGGCCAGTGCGTTACGGGCCGACCTGCTGATCTCGTGTGGCCCGGTCAGCGCGCACGTGAGAGCTTCAGCGAGAAAGGAGAACTATGACCGACTACGGACACCAGATCCAACGACTGCGCGAGCTGGGACCGAGATACTCCGGCAATGACGCCCATCGCACCCTGATCGAGGACGTGGCGAGCGAACTCTCCGCACTCGGATACACCGTTGAACGTGATACCCATTCCTTCGAGCGATGGGATGTCGCGGACGGCGGCAGCACCCTCACGATCGGCCAGAAAGACATCACCGTCTCCTCTCCCTGGCCCTACTCCGGCGAGACCGGACCCCAGGGAGCCACAGCGCCACTGACACTCGTCACCGGTCTACCCAAGGACTGGACAGCGGCCGCCGGGAAGATCGCCGTCATCGACGTGCACAACCTCGACGTGCCGTCGAAGCTCTTGTTCGACACCTGGTCGGAGGAACTCCCCTTCGAGACCGTCGCCAACCCCGTCATCGGATCCGAGTTCGCCGGAACCGACCTGACGAAGGCCCGCGAGGCCGGCGTCGTAGGAGTCATCGCCGTCTGGAGCGGCCTCGCGGACGACGCGGCACGCGGGCAGTACCTGCCCTTCACCCGCGACTACCAGGGCATCCCGGCCCTCTGGGTACCGGAATCCGAACGCGACATCGTTCTCAGCGCCGCCGAGCGCGGTGACACCGCCACCCTGACCCTGGACGCGACCAAGACCCCGGACGCCTCCATGGACACCCTGTGGGCGGTGTCTGCCGGATCCGGGCCGAACGCCGACGAAGCAGTCCTCGTTGTCACGCACAGCGACGGCGGCAACGCCGTCGAAGAAAACGGTCACCTCGGACTCCTCGCCCTCGCACGCGACGCAGCGACAACCCCTCACAACAGGACCATCGTCTTCGTCTGCACCGCCGGACACCTCCGCATCCCCGCCGTCACCCAGCACGGCCAGGCCACGACCGCGTGGCTCAACGCCCACCCCGAGCTCTGGTCCCCCGACACCGAGGGCCTCACGGCCGTCGCCGGACTGGCCATCGAACACCTCGGCGCCAAGCACTTCGGGATCAATCCCGCTTCCGGGCACTACGAACCCGACGGCACTCTCGAGCCGGAAATCCTGTACGCGACGACAAGCGAACTGGCAGAACTGACCCGCGCGACGTGGAGTGGTGTCACCGTCGGCTCCTCCACCCCCCTGAAGCCGGGAGCACTCGTCCACCTGGGTGAAGGCGAGCCACTCCACGACCAACGTATCCCCGCTGTCGCGCTCGTCACCGGCCCCCTCTACCTCCTCGCAGAACTCGAGGGAGACCTCGTCGACATCGACGCCCTCACCCGCCAGATCGACAGCTTCCGCCGCCTCCAGACCCACTTGGCAGGACCCGCCGAAAGCCCATCATTCGGCACAGTCAGCCTGCCGACGAAAGAAGAGAAAGCCCTCGCCGCCGACCAGGTACTTCGTTTCGTCCAGGCCCAGCACCAGGGGCGCGTAGCGGTCGTGATCAATCTGCGGGCTTCCCCTCCGTGTGGATCCTCGAACCGGTAGATCGTCTTGCATGACGCGAACGCAACTGACCGAAGCAGAGTGGGAGTTCATCGAGCCGTACCTGCCGATCGGCGAGTACGGCCCGTACCCGATGCGGCTGCGGCAGCAGTTCGAAGGGGTCGTGTGGCGGTTCGCCACTGGAGCGCAGTGGCGGGAGATCCCGGCCGAGTTCGGCGCCTGGCCGACCGTCCACAACCGGTTCCGGCAGTGGCGCGACACCGGTGTCTTCGAAACCCTGCTGGACGGGCTGATAGCTGAGGCCGCGAAGCGAGGCGAGGTCGACCTGTCCCTAATCAGTGTTGACTCCACCACGACCCGGGCCCACCACGACGCCGCCGGGATGCACCTCGCTCCCGGCGTACTCGACGCCCTGGAGAAGGCCGCCACCGAAGAGAAGCTCAGACCAAAGGGGGCGGCAGCGGGGAACGAAACGTGCAGGACACCGACGATGATCCCGTACGCGAGGAACGGCGGCGCCTGCGACGCCGGCGCAAACTCGGGCTGAAGGCCGCACTCCTGGGACGCTCCCGGGGCGGGCAGACCAGCAAGATCCACCTCGCCGCCGACCGCAAGTGCCGCCCACTGGCGTTCGTCCTGACCGCGGGCCAGGCCGCCGACAGCCCGCAGTTCATCCCCGTACTGAGCAAAGTGCGAATCGGCGGGCCTGTCGGCCGTCCTCACACCCGGCCGGACGCAGTCGCCGGGGACAAGGCTTACTCGTCCCGCGGCAACCGCGCCCACCTGCACCGACGCGGCATCAAGGTCGTCATCCCGGAGAAACGCGACCAGGCAGCCAACCGGAAGAAGAAGGGCCGAAAGGGAGGACGGCCCGTCGGCCACGACGCCGATCTCTACAAGGAAAGGAACACCGTCGAGCGCCTGATCAATAAGCTCAAGGGATGGCGGGGCATCGCCACCCGCTACGACAAAACCCCCGAAAGCTACCTCGCCGGACTTCATCTGCGTGCCTCGATGATCTGGATCAAAGACCTCACCCGAACCACTCATTGATCACGACCCGATACGCGCCCTAGGACGCTCCGGCGCCTTGCGATCGCACGCACCGGACGCCGCAGCGCCCGCCCTTCGGGCGGACGACGGGGGTTTGTTCACAGGCTCTCACCCCGATTCCGGGCCCGACCTGCCGTTGATCTTGTCGATGGCCTGGCGGGCCTGCTCGGCCGGAGCGTGCCCGTTCGGGGCCAGGGCCGGCAGCGCCGCGGCACTCGCCTGGGGCGGCTTGGCGTGGGAGGCGGCGGGCGGACGGGAGCGCAGCCGGTGGCTAACCGCCTCGTCCAGCGTCACGGACCGCTGCGCCCGCGCGGCGAGCCTGCTCGCCTCCTGTCCGATCGCGGCGACGTCCTCCCACGTCAGCCGCAGCACCACGGCGAGTTCCGCCTCACCGTCCGGCAGTGCGTGCAGGGATGGTTGGCCGGATTCCAGCATCTCCACGGTCCTCCTCCGCGCCTCGAGGCGCGTAGCGAGCAGTGCGTCGCACAGAGATACGTGCGCCCCGGTGGGCGCGTTCAGTCCCGGCGGGCACGGCCGGATGCACGCCGGGAAACGGAAGCGGGGCGGCAGATGTGCTCTGCCGCCCCGCTCCGTATCGCTGCCGTCAGTCCCTCAGGACTGGGGACGGCTGCCGTGGTTGGCGCCGTTCTTGCGGCGGGCCTTCTTCTTACGGCGTCGCTTCGAGGACATCGATACCTCCCAGGGTGTGGTGTTTCTTGTCGTTCTCCCTGGATCTGTCCAGGCAGCGCCCGGGCTCATACCCGTGATCATGCACGTCTAATGTGTGTCCTGCGTCACACGGGTTTGAGATTCGGGCGGCCGGAGCGGATGGGCCTCGACATGCGCGCGCACGAGCTGGGCGAAGGCGTCCGCCGCCGCGCTCCGGTAGCCGTCCTCGCGGCGCAGGAGCGCGGCCGTTCGCGTGGGCAGGGGAGGGGCGACCGGGACCGGCGTCAGATGCGGATGGCCGTGGGTGACCGGGTCCGGGAGCACGGTGGCGAGACCCGTGCGCTGCACGATGTCGATCAGCGTCTGCAGGGAGTTGGCCTCCACCGCGATCAACGGCCGCACCCGGTGCTCGGCGAAATACGCGTCGATCCGCCCGCGCGTGGCGAAGTCCTGGCTGAGCAGCGCGAGATGCAGATGGTCGAGGTCGGCCGCCGTCCACGGCCCGTCCGCCGCACGGGCGGAGCCGGCCCCGTCGCCCGTGACCAGGCTCAGGTTCTCCGTGAACAGCGGCTCCACCGCGATCCCCGGTAGCTCACCGCCTTGAAACGCAATCCCCAGATCGCACGCGTCGGCGAGCAGTTCCGCCTCCAGCAGGTCCTGCGTCAACTCCCGCACGGAGACCGTGATGCCCGGATGACTCTCGCGCAGCGCGGCGATCAGCGGCCCGACCAGATACGCGGTGAACGTCGGCGTCACCCCCAGGCGCAGATGCCCGCGCGACAGGTCGCGCACGTCATGGATGGCCCGCTCCCCGGCGGCCAGGTCCCGCAGCGCGCGCCGCGCGTGATCCAGATAGGCGCGCCCCGCGTCGGTCGGCCGCACGGTGCGCCCGCCGCGGTCGAGCAGCTGCACGCCCAGGCTCCGCTCCAACTGTCTGACCTGCTGGGACAGGGTCGGCTGGGAGATCCGCAGCGCCTCGGCGGCGCGGGTGAACCCCGCGTGCTCGACCACGGCCATGAAGTAGCGCACCTGACGCAGTTCGACGGACATGCTCCCAGCGTACGAGCAGGTATAGAGAACACCAATAGAACTCATGCCCAACGAGTCTTTGACGCTATAGCTCCAGTTGATGCACGGTGAATCCATCGGCCCGCTCCTCCGGGAGCGTCCGATCAGGAACGGCACAACAAGGAGCTCGCCATGGACGTCAAGGACTTCGCACAGCGCACCATCGACATCGCCCGCGCCAACGTCGCCGACGGAGGG
This sequence comes from Streptomyces sp. NPDC051684, assembly GCF_044453445.1. NCBI lineage: Bacteria > Bacillati > Actinomycetota > Actinomycetes > Kitasatosporales > Streptomycetaceae > Streptomyces > Streptomyces sp. NPDC051684. The sequence continues at coordinate 42,595 of NZ_JBITCS010000029.1, forward strand.
CGTCCCTTCGCCACCGTCATCGTCCAGGACGGCGAGATCATCGTGGAGAGCCCCAACCAGGTCGCGCAGACCAACGACCCCACCGCCCACGCCGAGATCCTCGCCATCCGCGAGGCCTGCATCAAGCTGGGCACCGAGCACCTCACCGACGCCACGATCTACGTCCTCGCCCACCCGTGCCCGATGTGCCTCGCCGCGCTCTACTACTGCAGCCCCGCCGAGGTCGTCTTCGTCACGACCCGCGACGCCTACGCCCCGCACTACGTCGACGACCGCAAGTACTTCGAGCTCGACACCTTCTACGGCGAGTTCGCCAAGAACTGGGACGAGCGCCGGCTGCCGATGACCTACGAGCCGCACTCCGATGCCGTCGACGTCTACCGCGAGTGGCAGCGGCGCAACGGCGGCGACCGCCGCGTCCCCGGCGCCCCCACCAGCGCCTGACGCCCCGACGGGGTGCGAAGATCACCCCGCCCCTCTTTGGAACCGGATCCCACGGACCACCACACAACATGACACAGGACTGCGCCGCCGCCGCGGCCACCGCCGCACCGGCCCCGCCCGCCCCGCCCCGCCGCTGGTGGGGCCTGGCGGTGCTCGGCCTCGCCCAGCTGATGATCCTGCTGGACGCGACCATCGTGAACGTCGCGCTCCCCTCCATGCAGCGCGACCTCGGCATGAGCGACGCGGCCCGCCCCTGGGCCATCACCTCCTACACCCTCGCCTTCGGCGGGCTGCTCCTGCTGGCGGGCCGGATCGCCGACCTCGTCGGCCGCAAGCGGGTCTTCCTGACCGGCCTGGCCGGCTTCGCCGTCGCCTCCGCCGCCGGTGGCGCGGCCCCGGGATCGGGAACGCTGTTCGCGGCGCGCGCCCTGCAAGGAGTGTTCGCCGCGCTGCTCGCCGCGAGCGCCCTCGCCCTCATCACGACGACCTTCCCCGACCTGCGCGAACGCCGCCGTGCCATCGCGATCTTCGGCGCGCTCGGCGGCGCGGGCGGCGCCCTCGGTGTCACCCTCGGCGGCGTGCTGACCGAGACCGCCGGCTGGCGCTGGTGTCTCTACGTCAATGTCCTCTTCGCCGGGGCGGCCCTCGCCGGCAGCGTGCTCATGCCGCCCGACACGGCGCCCCGCACTCGCGGCCGCCTCGACATTCCCGGGGCGCTGCTCGCCTGCGGCGGACTGACCCTGCTCGTCTACGGGTTCAGCGCGGCGGAGAACAGCGGCTGGACCGGCCGGCCCGTGGTTGCGGCGCTGTCGACGGGCCTGGTGCTGCTCCTCCTCTTCGCGTTCTGGCTCCGCAAGGCCCGCACCCCCCTGCTCCCGCCGCGGCTGCTGCGCGACCGGGCCAGGGTGGCGGCCCTCGTGGCGGGTGCCTGCCTGATGGCGGCGCAACTGTCCCTCTCGCTCTTCCTCACCTTCCACCTGCAGACCGTCCTCGGCTGGTCGGCGGCCCGCACCGGCCTCGGCTTCCTGCCGCTGAGCGTCGTCACCACGCTGACCGCGACGCAGCTCGGCACCCGGTTGCTGCCCCGGCTCGGCGCCCGCGTGATGATGGTCAGCGGCCTGTGCGTCGCCGCGTCGGGCCTGTGGTGGCTCAGCCGCCTGACGGTGCACGCCGACTACGCGAGCGGCATCCTTCCCGGTCTCGCCCTGTTCGGCATGGGCATGGGCGCCACGTTCCTGGCCCTGATGACCACCGCCACCTCGAACCTGCCGCCCGAGGACTCCGGAATCGCCTCGGCCGCCCTCAACTCGGCCCAACAGGTCGGCGGCTCGATCGGCTCCGCCGTCTTCAACACCGTGGCGGCGGGCGCTGCCGCGGGATTCGCGGCCCCGCACCGCACCTCGCTGCTGCACGGCTTCACCACGGCGGTGCGCTGGCCGCTGGTCGGCCTGCTGCTGGCCGCGCTCGCCGCGGCGGTCCTCGCCCGGCCCCGTACCGCGCACGCGGGTCGTTGACGTGCGACCGTCGCGCCGCACGGGCACAGTGGGGGAAAATCTCCTGGAACGGGGCGAACGATGTTCCGCAGCGAGTCCCTCGAGGACGGTCAGGCACTGCTGACCAAACTCGGAGCGCTCACCGCCCGCGCGCGGGAGCTCGCGCAGTTGCAGCGCTCCCGGGTCGAACTGGCGGTGGCGCTGCAGCGGGGCATGTTGCCCCGCGACCTGCCCCGCCCCGAGGGCGTCCGCCTCGCCGTGGGCTACATGCCCGCCAACCACGGCCTCAACGTCGGCGGCGACTGGTACGACGCGTTCACCATGGCGGACGGGTGTATCGGCCTGTCCATCGGCGACGTACAGGGCCACAACATCCAGGCCGCCGCGTACATGGGGCAGGTCCGGGTCGTGCTGCGCGCGCTGGCCTCCGTCACCGGAGACCCGGGAGAACTGCTCGCCCGCACCAACGACCTCCTGGTCTCCCTGGACACCGATCTCTTCGCCACCTGCACCTTCCTGCGGCTCGACCCGGCCAGCGGCACCCTGGAGACCGCCCGGGCCGGTCACATCCCGCACATCTGGGCCACCGCCGACGGCCGGTCCGGCATCGACGACACGGAGGGCGGGCCCCCGCTCGGCGTGCTGGAGGGGGCCACGTTCCCCGTCGCGTGCCACCGCCTCACCACCGGCGGTGTCTTCGTCCTGCCCACCGACGGCGTGGTCGAGGGCCCCTCGCTCGACCTCGACGAAGGTCTCGGCCAGGTGCGGCGGCTCGCCGAGGTGACCGCGGCGGCCGGTCTCGGCGTCAACACACTCGCCGGGGGAGTGATGAAGCTGGCGGACTCGGTGGGGCACGAGGACGACGCCGCCGTCCTCGTCGTCGGCCACGACGTCGGCTCCGTGGGACGGCGCCCGCCGACCGGCTGATGGGTGCGCGTACTCCACACGAGCGGAGGGCTTCGCGTGGCCGAGTCGACCCGGGCGGTGTCTGATGGCTGCTGTGGTGGTTTCTCGGCGGTTCCGACCGGCCATGGAGATGGCCCTGAAGGCACTCGCCGTGGCTGCCTGCTACTACGCGGCAGGGCGCCTCGGCCTGCTCGGGCAGGTCGGCGTCGAGGGCGTGGTGGTCACCCCCATCTGGCCGCCGACCGGGCTCGCGGTCGCCGCCCTGCTGGTGTTCGGCGTATGGGTCTGGCCCGGCATCGCCCTCGGCTCCTTCCTCGTGATCACCTCCCTCACCACCCCCGACCTGACCGCGATCGTCACGGTCGCGGGCAACACCGCGGCGCCGCTGTGCGCCCTGCTGCTGCTTCGGGGGGTCGGCTTCCGGCCGGACGTGTCACGGCTGCGCGACGGGACCAGCCTGGTCTTCATCGGCCTCGGCGCCATGCTGATCAGCTCGACGGCCGGCGTCGCGCCACAGGTGTGGACGGGATCGCTGGCCCCGGGGGACTTCCTGCCCGTGTGGCTGGCCTGGTGGGTGGGCGACGCCATGGGTGTGCTGCTCGTGACCCCGATGCTGCTGGTGCTGGCCCGGGGCACGCTCCTGCCCCGGCGGCCGTCAGTGGGACGCATACCCGTCCATCGCTGGGTGGAGGCCGGGTGCCTGGGGATCGCGGTGCTGCTGTTCGTGCCGTTCGCCGTGTTCAGCTCGCCGAGCATGCTCTTCCTGGTCTTTCCGCTGCTGATCTGGGCGGCGCTGCGCTTCGAGCTGGCCGGAAGCATGCTGTGCGCGCTGTTCGCGTCCGTGCTCACCACGTACGCGGCGCACGTGGACCGGGGCTCGTTCTTCGACCTGACCAACATCGAGGTGATGACCAAGCTCCAGGCCTTCAACGGCGCCGCGGCGCTGACGGCGCTGCTGCTGTCCGCGCTGGTCACGGAGCAGCGCGCGACCCGGCACTCGGTGCAGCACGCTTGCAACGAGCTCGCCGAGCTCTTGGAACACCTCGCCGCGGGTGAGGACCCGACGGAGTCCTCGGGCCGGCGCGCGCCCGAGACCCCCGACGGGTCGTCCGAGGTCAGGGGCGACGGGCGGTGAGCAGCTCGAAGGGCGGATTGGCCTCGTAGTCGTCCCAGAACCCGGCGGGGAAGGCCGCGCGGCCCTCGGCCGAGACGGCCAGCGGCGACCAGGCGACGTCGGTGAATCCGGCCCGGGTCAGCGCCTCGGCGTAGACCTCGCGGCGCGGCAGACTGGCGACGAAGGAGACGGGCTCGGGGTCGAGGAACGCGGTGACACGCACCCGCGGACCCACCTCGACACTGCTGCCCTCGAGCTCGCAGTGGAAGCCGTACGGGCGTGGGCTCGGGCCGTCGAAGTCGTAGTCGGGGCTCTGGTTGAGGGCGTAGAAGGTGCCGCCGGGGCGGACGGCGGCATGGATGGTGCGGCACATGGCCGCCATCGTGTCGACCGTCTCGGAGTAGTTGAGCAGGTTGACGGCGGTGGCGATGTCGTAGCCGCGCTCGCCGGGCACTTCGGTCGTGGCAACGTCCCCGACGGCGTAGCGCACACCGAGCGGGTCGGCGCTCTCGATTCGGCGGGCGACGTCGACCATCTCCCCGGAGACGTCGACGCCGCACACGTCGGTGGCGCCGCGCCGCTTGAACAGTCGGCTGTAGAAGCCGGTCCCGCACGCGAGGTCGACGACGGACCTGCCGCCCACATCGCCGACGAGGTCGAGAAAGCTCGGCACCTCCACATAGCGGGCCAGGTTGAGGGCCTTGAAGCCCTCGAACGCCTCGCCGATCCGGTCGTACTGCTGCTCCGCGCTCGTGCTCACGCTGCCTCCCCGTACGGGCTCGGTCATGTCTGCGAGCAACCTTCTCGCGGAGCACCGCCGGGGCCGACTGGCAGGAGCCACAAAGATCGCGGCGCCGGATGGGGCGCGTGCACAAGGCCCGCGCGGCGCCTGTCGTATCTCAGGCGGGCCGCTCGGAGGCGCGGCGGCAGTCGGCGCACCGGCCCCACCAAGTGACCTCCGCCTCGTCCACCGTGAAGCCGCTGTCCTCGGCCGGGTCGAGGCAGGGGGCCGCGCCGACGGCGCAGTCCACGTCCTCGATCCGGCCGCAGGAGCGGCAGACCAGATGATGGTGGTTGTCGCCCACGCGCAGCTCGAAGCGGGCGGGGGAGCCCGCCGGCTCGATGCAGCGCACGAGGTGGACCCGGGTGAGGTCCTCCAGGACGTTGTAGAGCCCTTGGTGCGACAGGCCCCGGGTGAAGCCCTCGGGCCCGGCCGCTGCCTTGATCCGCTCCTCCAGGTCGGCCGCGGACGCGTGCGGCCGACCCTGGAGCGCGCTCAGCACGGCGCGCCGCTGCGCGGTGCCGCGCAGACCCCTGCGCCTGAGGAGCTCGCCCACGTCCTGGCCAGGCATTACGCGGCCTCGGCGGCCAGGCAGGTGCGGCAGACGACGCGCCGTCCGGAGAGGTGGCTGGTCGAGCGGCTCATGCCGTTGGCCCGCTGGACGTGCGTGGCGAGCACGCGCGCGTGGTCGTGGCAGGTGGCCAGGCCGCAGCGGGTGCAGATGCCGATTCCGGTCGAGTCGGGACGGTTTTCCTGGATGCAGTCGTAGCAAGTCATCTGGGGGCCTCCGTGGTGATGTGTTACCGGAGGTGGCAGGCGTCACTGACTGCGCTGATATGTACCTCGGTTTCTCTTAGGGTACGTCCCAGTTTGGATCGAGTCCAATCTAGGTCCGCTTCACGTACAGGCGGTTGCCCTGCGGCCCCGTCCACTCCAGGCGGACGACACCGGGCACCGCAGCGTCGCCGGAACGAGCCGGGTCGGCCCAGTAGCCGAAGGCGGGATTGCGAAAGAACGTCGCCCACAGGCCGCCGTGGTGGTCCTCGAAAAAGTTGTTGTGCCCGGCGCCGACGCCCGCGGTCCAGCGCTTGGAGTACGGGCCCTCGAAGCGGTCGGCGACGGCCACGACCGCGTCGTACTGGTACTGCGTGCGGCCGTCGCCCGGCGGGTCGTAGGCGTGGCGCGTGCTGCCGTCGGCCGCCGTCGACGCGCGGTCCCACGCGGCGTGGACCAGGAAGTACTTGCCGCCGTACTTGAAGACGTACGCGCCCTCCAGGTACGGCTCGGGCGAGTACGGGGTCTGCCGGAACGCCGGGAGGTTCGTCGTCGGGACGATGTCCTCCATGTCGTCGCGGAACTTCGCGTACACGTGGTTGTGCAGCACCAACCACGCGTCGTCGCCCTCGGTGAACAGGCCCCCGTCGATGTGGTGGTACGCGCCGGGCTTGATGAAGGCGGGCCCGCCGGGCACCACGTCGCCGAACGGCTTGTCGAGGTTGCCGTCGACGAGCCGATAGGGGCCCTCCACCCCGCCGTCGCTCACCAGCATGAAGGAGCCCACCAGTTGGGAGTGGTCGCCCATGCACGCGACGATGTACCACTTGCCGCGGAAGCGGTGCAGCTCCGGTGCCCAGGCGTTGGCCCGCTTGCCGAACTGCTCGTCGTGCCAGTACTCCTGCCACGACGCGACGACCGTGCGCCCGGGCCGGTTCTCGTCCACGAACTCCGGCGACCACACCTTGCCGCGCTCGGTGCCGGGCCGGATCCCGGTGGTGTCGGCGAGGCGCCACGGCCCGTACAGCGACGGGGCGGTCCATACGAAGATGCCGTCGTTCCAGGGTCCGGCCGCCGAGAGGCCGGGCACACGGGTGGTGCCGGTGGCCACGTACAGCGGACGGCCGTCGACGACGAAGCAGTTCACGTATGTGTCGCGCATCCATACGCGGCCCAACTCCTCGTCGCGCGGCCGCAGTTCCAGCGGCAGGACGAAGGAGTTGTCCGCGCGCGGCCAGAGGTCCTCGCGGGTGTCCGCGAGCCCGTACGGCGCGAGGGCGGGCCAGTTGGGCGGATACGGCCTTCTCATGGCGGGGCGGGCGGGTTCCGCGAGCGCGGGCGTCGAGGGGAGTGCCGCCGCCCCCATGGTTCCGGCGATGCCGGCCAGCACTCCGCGGCGGCCGATGTGCGCTGCGTTCGTCTCTTCCCGGGTCATCAGGCGGGCTCCTCGGCTGATCGGTCTGGGGTGTGCGCAGCATGCTTCAGCGTGCCCGCAATTTAAGTCAAGAGCGCCTACATAAATGAGTGCGGGAGTGGCGGACCGGCAGTCGAGAGGGTGCTGGTCGGCGGGGAATGTTGCAGTCGTATGGCGTTCCCCGGGCATGCCGCGGCCCGGCCGTGTGCGGGGCGCCTCCACATCACCGCAGGTCAAGTTCAGTGCGGTCACGGGCTGTTGCGCAAAGGGGCGGCGTGAGTATTTCGGTCCGACTCATTGACGAAAATCGTCGGCCCTCACATGCTGTGCGGCATGCACGAACACGACGGCCCGCTGACGCGGCTCCGACGCGGCCACGAGCAGTCCGTTCTCGAGTTGCTGCGCAAACAAGGCCCCCTGAGCCGCGCCGAGTTGGGCACCCGCAGCGGGCTCTCCCGCACCACGCTCCACGACATCGTCGCCGACCTGCTCGGCAGCGGCGCCGTGGTCGCCGCCCCCGCGCAGATCGAGACGCGCAAGCGTGGCCGCCCGGTGGAGAAGCTCAGCCTCAACCCGGCCGCCGGTGAAGCGGTCGGCATCGACTTCGCGCGCCGCGCCGTGCACGTGGCGGCCGTCAACTTCGCCCATGAGGTGGTCGGGTCGGCGAGCGAGGCACACGCCCCCGACCTCTCCTGGCCCGAACGCGTCGACCTCGCGGAACGGCTCCTCGACGCCCTGGCCACCGGCCCGCCCGCTGCCGATCCGGGCGAGGCCGGTGGGCAGGGCCGCTCCCGCGGCGTACACCTCGACGCGCTCACCGCCATCGGGGTGGGCGTCGTCGGGCCGATCGCCGACCCCGGCAGCGAACACGCCCACGCCCAGGGCCTCGACGGGCTGCCCGACCTGCTGCGCAAGCGGTTCGAGGTGCCGGTCCTGCTGGACAACAACACCCGGCTCGCCGCCCTCGCCGAAGCCGTCTGGGGCGCGGCGGCCGACAGCAGCGACGTCCTCTACCTGCGCCTGTCGCACGGCGTCGGCGGCGGCCTCGTCGTGGGCGGCGCACTGCACCGCGGCCGGTACGGGCTGTCGGGCGAGTTCGGACACATCACCGTGGACCCGATGGGCCGCACCTGCGAGTGCGGCGGCACCGGATGTCTCGAGACCCGCGCCTCGCTCGACGCCGTCCTGTGCCGCTACCGCGAGTCCGGCGGCAGGGCCCAGGATCTCGCCGGGTTCCTCGAAGCGGTCACCGCCGCCGAGCCGACGGCCCTGGCGGTCCTGGAGCACGTCGGAAGCGACGTCGGTACCGTGCTCGCCGCGGTCTGTCACGTCGTCGGCGCGGGCGTCATCGTCGTCGGCGGCGAACTCGTCGAGGCGGGCGCCGCCCTCCTCGACCCGGTCGAACGCGCCCTGCGCCGACGCCTGATGCCGATGGCCCACCCCCACGTGGACCTGCGCCGCGCGACGCTCGGCGAGGCCGGCAGCGCGCTCGGCGGCATCGCCCTCGTCCTGCACGAATCCCCCCTGCTCACCCACTACCCGCCGCCCGTCCCCGAGGAGCACGCGTGAAGCCGGCAGCGAGGCAACCATGGCTGTGATCACCCCCGCTCAGAAGACCACCACCGAGACCCGGCGGCAGCCACCGCGCCGCGGGCGCGGCCGACCCCTGATCCTCAACGTCGTCGCCGTCGTGGCGGGAATCGCCGTATGGGCCGTCGTGGCCGCCCTCGGCTGGGTCGAGAACCTGCCCACGCCCGCGGCCGTGGCCGAGAAGGCCGGCAGCATGATCTCCGACGGCACCCTGGCCGACGACACCCTCGCCAGCCTGCGCCGTGTCCTGTTCGGCTACGCCCTCGGCGTGCTCGCCGCCGTGCCCGTCGGCTTCCTCATGGGCTGGTACCCGACGGTGCGCGCCCTGGTCGAGCCGTACATCCAGTTCTTCCGCACCATCCCGCCGCTCGCGCTGATTCCGCTGGCCGTGGTGCTGCTCGGCATCGGCGAGGTGCCGAAGATCGCCGTGATCTTCCTGGCGTCCTTCATGGCCTGCGTCGTCTCCTCCTTCCAAGGAGTCGTCGACGTCGACAAGACACTCATCAACGCCGCCCGGGTGCTGGGCGCCTCGGACCGCACCATCTTCGCCAAGGTGGTCGTCCCCGCCTCCACCCCGTTCATCCTCGTCGGCATGCGCATCGGCCTCGGCGCCTCCTGGGCGACCGTGGTAGCCGCCGAACTCATCGGCGCCCAGGAGGGTTTGGGCTACCGGATGCAGAAGGCGTCCACCTGGTTCGAAATGGACACGATCTTCGTGTCCCTGATCTCCATCGGTGTGCTCGGGCTCGTCATGGACCGGCTGTTGCTGCTGGCCGAACGGCGGCTCACCGGCTGGCAGGAGCGTCGATGAACGGCAAGGAAGCACAGGAAGCACACGACGGGACGATGATGGACAGCAAGATCAGTTTCCGGGACGTGGTGAAGACGTTCCCGCTCAAGGGAGCCACCTTCACCGCACTGGACGGTATCCGTCTCGACATCGCCGACCGGGAGTTCGTCACGGTCGTCGGCCCCTCCGGCTGCGGCAAGTCCACTCTGATGAGCATGGCCGCCGGACTCCAGGAGCCCGACTCCGGCGCCGTCCTGGTCGACGGCACACCCGTGTCGGGGCCGGGACCCGACCGGGGCGTGATCTTCCAGCAGTACGCGCTCTTCCCGTGGCTGACGGTCCGCCAGAACGTGGAATTCGGGCTCAAGTTGGCCTCCGTGCCCGGTGCGGAGCGCCGCCGCCGCGCCGAGGCGGCCATCGCCCTCGTCGGCCTCGACGAGTTCGCCGACGCCCTGCCCAAGACGCTGTCCGGCGGAATGAAGCAGCGCTGCGCCATCGCCCGCGCCTACGCGGTGGACCCCCAAGTCCTGCTGATGGACGAGCCGTTCGGCGCGCTCGACGCCCTGACCCGGGTGCAGTTGCAGGACCAGCTCCTCGCGACCTGGAGCCAGGAGAAGCGCACCGTCCTGTTCATCACCCACGACGTGGACGAGGCCGTCTACCTCGCCAGCCGGGTCGTGGTGATGGCCGCGCGGCCCGGCCGCATCCACCGCGTCGTCGACGTCGACCTGCCCTACCCGCGCACCGAACAGATCCGGCTCTCGCCCGAGTTCCGGCGCATCCGCAACGAGGTGTGGACCTCGGTCTACCACCAGGACGCGCCGCCCAACGCCGCCTGACCTCCGCTCACACCTTCCCGCGCACCACCCCGAGAGGACCTCCAGCATGCCCAGAAGCAGGTTCAGGCGCACCACCCGCACGGCGCTGCCCGCCGCCCTGATGCTCACGCTGTCCGTCACCGCCTGCTCCGGCGGCGGCTCGGACGACGACAACACGGTCCGCTTCGGTTACATCGCCGACTACAACGGCGCCAGCCTGCTCGCCATCGCCGAGCGGCAGAACCTGTGGAAGAAGGCCGACCTCACCGCGAAGGTGAAGGCGTTCAACAACGGCCCGGTGCAGATCCAGGCGCTCAGCGCCGACAGCCTCGACTACGGCTACATCGGCCCCGGCGCCATGTGGCTGCCCGCCTCGGGCAAGTCCAAGGTGATCGCGATCGACACCCTCACGTACGCGGACCGGGTCATCGGTCAGCCCGGCATGAAGTCCATGAAAGACCTCAAGGGCAAGCGGGTCGGCGTCCCCGAGGGCACGTCCGGGGACATGATCCTCAACATCGCCCTCGCGAAGGCCGGGATGACGACGAAGGACATCACCAAGGTCAACATGGACCCGTCGACCATCGTCTCCGCCTTCTCCTCCGGAAAGATCGACGGCGCCGGCTTCTTCTACCCCGCCATCGACACCATCAAGAAGAAGGTCCCGGGCCTGCACGAGATAGCGAGCACCAAGGACACCGAGGACTCCTTCCCCACCGCCTTCGTCGCCGGCAACAAGGTGCCCGAGGCCAAGAACAAGAAGGTCATCAAGGTCCTCCAGCAGGCCAATGACTGGCGTCAGCAACACCCCGAGGAGACCGTCGCCCTCACCGCCAAGATGCTCCAGGTCACCCAGGCCCAGGCCAAGGCCGACGCCTCCCACGTCCAGACGCTCTCCACCAAGGACCTGGTCGCCAAGACCAGGAGCGGCGAGGTGGACACCTGGCTGAAGAAGCTCGGTGACTTCTTCGTCCGTAACAAGCAACTGGACGACAACACCGACCCGGGAAAGTATTACGTGGCCGATCTGTACTCGGAGACGTACGCCAAGTAGGGGAGCACAGGCCCATGACACCCGTTCAAGGACTCCAGGTCACCTCGCTGACGACCACCGCCATCAAGGGACTCGGGGTCGTGCCGCGCCACGAGGTGGAGCTGACGAGAACGGGGGTCGCGGGCGACCGTGCCTTCCTCATGGTGGACGCGGAGGGCAACCTGCTGTCCATGACCCGTACGGGAGCCTGGGCCGGGTACACCGCCCACTACACGGCGGAGTCCAGGGTCCTGACCGTGACCGGCCCGGACGGCTCGGAGGCCACCGGTGAGGTGCGCCTCGGCGACGCGCTGGAGGTCGACTTCTTCCGGCACCACGCGGTGCCCGGTCGCCTGGTCGAGGGTCCGTGGGCCGAACTCTTCTCGGACCGCGTGGGTCAACCGGTTCGCCTGGTCCGCCCCGACGCCGACAACGGCGGCGTGGACCTGCGTCCCGTCACCCTCCTCGGCGACGCCTCCGTGGACGAACTGGCCCGCAGGTCCGGCCTCGACGCGGTCGACGCGCGACGCTTCCGCATGACGCTCGGCTTCACCGGCGCCGAACCGCACGCCGAGGACACCTGGGAGGGCCGGACCGTGCGCGTCGGCGGGGCGGAGCTGCGCGTCGAGGGCCCGGTGAAGCGGTGCGGCGCCGTGAACCGCGACCCGGCCGACGGCTCCGGGGGAATGCGCGCGTTGTCTCTGATCAAGGGCTACCGGGGCCTCGGCGAGAGCACCCTGGGCCGCGGCGTCCTGTTCGGTGTGTACGCGGACGTGCTGACACCGGGCAGCATCAAGGTCGGCGACACACTGGAGCTGGACGTGGCACCGGCGCTGAGTCACTGACGGTGACACGCACCCCCGTCAGACCGCCTGCGGCGGCGCCGTCGACGCACGGAGCACCGGCGCCGCGGGCACCCGGGACGTCACCGTGCGCCGATGCCCGTCGATGAGCTCGTGCAGCCGGGTGACGGCGAGCGTGCCGACCTCCCGCAGCGGCACATCGAGCGCGGTCACCGGCGGAGTCGTCGCGCCGAGCGTGCTCAGGTCGTCGGCCGCCGCCAGGCTGATGTCCTCGGGCACGCGCCGCCCCGTCGTACCCAGACCGTGCAGCAGGCCCAGCGCGAGATAGCTGTTGTACGCGAGCACGGCCGTGGCGGCGCCGGGCAGGGACCGCGACGCCTCGATGCCCGCGTCGAACGTGGGCGGCAGCGGGCCCAGCACATGGATGCGGGCGCCCGCGTCCGAGGCCTGCGCGGTGAGCGAGGCCCGCCGCTGCTCGTCCGCCCAGGAACCCGCGGGCCCGGACACGTAGGCGATCTCGCGGTGGCCGAGGTCCATGAGGTGGCCGAGGAGTTCGGCCAGGCCCGCCGCCGTGTCGGCCACGACGGCCGGCAGGCGTCCCACCTGGCGGTCCACGAGCACCAGCGGTCGCCGCTTGAAGCGCTCGCGCAGCGCGGCGTCCGTGCCCACCGGCGTCACCATGATCAGCCCGTCGGCCTGTTCGGACAGCCGGTCGGCGAGGGCTGCCTCACGCTCCGCGTCGTACTCGGACACGGCGATGAGCAGATGGCTCTCGGTGTCCTCCGCGGCCTGCTGCGCGCCGATGACCAGGGGAGCGAAGAAGGGGTTGGAGAGCGTCGGCACGATCAGGCCGACCAGTCCCGTGCGGCCCTTGGTCAGGGCACGGGCCGCGGAGTTGGGCTGGAACCCGAGCCGGTCCGCGGCCTCCCGCACCCGGAGTCGGGTGCCCTCCGCGACCATGTCGGGGCGCTGCAACGCCCGCGAGGCGGTGGCCTTCGACACCCCCGCCGCCTGCGCCACGTCCATGAGCGTCGCCACTGCTGCCCCCTGCTCGCCGTCCCGACCGGTCGTCCCGGCCGAGGTGCCCGGCCCGGTGTCCAAAGCTTTCGTCCGGGCCGCTGTTCACTTTCCCTTTATGCCATGTCATGATACCTGCAACCGGTCTCTGCAACCGGTTGCAGAGACCGTACCCAATCGGGTGCCCGCACGCCCCCGTGCCCTTCCTCGCGCCAAAGCCGCCGCAGACCGCCCTGCCCACCCCTCATCCCGCCGAGGTCCCCATGTCCACCACCGCTCCGCCCTCCGGCGAGCAGGCCGACGCCACCCCCGAGCCGGAGTCGGCCTCGCTCGTCGAGCGGCTCTTCCGCGTCCGCGGCCGGGGCAGCAGTCCCCGCACGGAACTCGTCGCCGGCGCCTCGATGTTCATGGCCGCCGCCTACGCCGTGGTCGTGGTCCCCGGCCAACTGGCGGGCGCGGGCGTGCCGCACGGCGCCGCGACGACCGCCGTCATCATCGCGATCGCGCTCGCGACCCTGGCCATGGGCCTCATCGCCAACCTGCCGTTCGTCGTCGCGCCCGGCCTCGGCGGCGTGGCCCTGATCGCCTTCACCATCGTCGGCCAGGACCACGTCCCCTGGGACACGGCGCTCGGCATGGTGTTCTGGTCCGGCGTCGCCTTCCTGGTCCTCACCCTGCTCGGCATCCGCGACCTCGTCACGCGCCTGATGCCGATGAACCTCAAGTACGCCATCAGCGGCGGCCTCGGCCTCTACATCGCCCTCATCGGCTTCCGCGACGCCGACCTCGTCGTCGGCAACGCCGACAAGGCGGCCCTCGCCGTCGGCGACCTGTCCAAGCCCGCCGGGCTGCTCGCCCTGGGCGGACTGCTGCTGCTCACCGCGCTGGCGGCGCGCAAGGTGCCGGGCGCGTTCCTCATCACCATCGCCGCCGTCACGATCGTCGGCATCCCGCTCGGTGTCACGGACGTCCCCGACAGCCTCTTCTCCGCCCCCGACTCGCCCGGGCCCCTGCTCTTCCACATCGACATCCTCGGCGCGCTCAAGCCGGAGTACTTCCCGTACATCTTCGCCTTCTTCGTCTCCGAGTTCTTCTCCATGACCGGCACCCTTCTTGCCGTCTCGGGGCGCGCCGGGCTGCTCGACAAGGACGGCAACATCCCCGGCTCGCGCCGCCCCTTCCTCGTCGACTCGGTCTCCGTGATGGGCGGTTCGGCCGTCGGCGCCCCCTCGATGACGGCCTATCTGGAGTCGTCCGCCGCGGCCGACGCCGGTGGCAAGACCGGCCTCTCCTCCGTGTGGGCGGCCTGCGGGTTCGGACTGCTGCTGCTCGTCACGCCGTTCGCGACACTGATCCCCTCGGCGGCCACCGCGCCTGTGCTGATCTACATCGGCCTTAACATGCTCGGTGCCCTCAAGAACGTCGACTTCAAGGACCCGACCAACGCGATCCCGGCGGCCCTGACCGTCGCGACCACGCTGTTCTTCGGCAACTTCGGCACCGGCATCGCGGTCGGCCTCGCGGCCCACGTCCTGGTGAAGACCGTCGCCGGACGCGTCCGCGAAGTGCCCTGGCCGCTGTGGATCGTCATGGTCCCGCTGGGCTACTACTTCTACACACTCGTCCCCTGACGGCGCCGGCACACCGCCCCGCCCCGCCCCCGAGTGACGCCCCCCTTCCTGAAGGAGCACGACCCCATGAGTGAGCAGCACGACCTCCGGATCAGCGGCGGGCGCGTGGTGTCCACCTTCACCGGCGAGGAGTTCGCCGCCGACGTGCTCGTGCGCGGCGAGACGATCAGCGCGGTGCTGCCCCCGGGCACCCCGGCCGACGCCCGCGAGGAGGTCGACGCGACCGGCATGCTGGTCGTCCCCGGCTTCGTCGACGCGCACATGCACATCGAGAGCGCGTTCCTGACACCGCAGGAGTTCGCCGCGGTGACGCTCGCGCGCGGCACGACGACGGTGCTCGCCGACCCGCACGAGATCGTCAACGTCGCCGGGCGGGACGCCATGCGCTGGATGATCGACGCGGGCCGGGAGACCGCCCAGACCCAGCTGTGGGGTGTTCCGTCGTGCGTACCCGCCCTTGAGGGCCTGGAGCACGCCGGGGCGGCGCTGTCCGCCGACGACATCGCGGAGATGCTGCGCTGGCCCGGAGTGATCGCGCTCGGCGAGGTCATGGACTACCGGGCCGTGGTCGCGGGGGACCGGCGGATGCACGAGATCACCGCCGCGGCCCGCGCGCAGGACGTCGTCCTCGACGGCCACTGCCCGAACCTGACCGGCGCCGAACTCAGCGCCTACCTCGCCACCGGCGTCGACTCCGACCACACCAAGAACCGCACCGAGGTGGTCCTGGAGAAGGCCCGTATGGGCATGACGATGATGCTTCAGGAGAAGTGCCTCAACGAAGAGGTGGCCGAGGCCCTCCTCGCGCTGCCTCAGCTCCCGCCGCTGTGCCTGGTGACCGACGACCTCGCCGCCGACCACATCGTCGACAAGGGCCACCTCGACCACATCGCACGGGTGGCCGTGGCCGCCGGTTTCCCGCCGCATGTCGTCCTCAAGGCCCTGACGTGGACGCCGGCCCAGCGCCTGCGCCTGCACGACCGCGGCGTCGTCTCGCCGGGCAAGCGCGCCGACCTGGTGCTGCTGCGCGGCGAACTCGCCTCGTTCGAACCGGCGTTGGTGCTCTCAGGCGGCCGGATCGTGGGCCGGGACGGCGCACCCCCTCGCTCGGAGGCGGGCACCGGGGCAGCGGCCGGCGCGCCCCTCGGCAGCCGCATCGACGTCGAAGCCCAGGACGCCGACACGTTCCGCTGGAGGATCGACCTGCCCGACGGCGTGCACACGTTCCGCGCCATGCGGGTCAACGAGCGGGACACCTACACCGAAGCGGCGGAGATCCAACTCCCGGTCCGGGACGGCGAGGTGCGGTGGGAGGGCCGCGCCACCCTCGTCCGCGTCCGTAACCGCTACGGGCACGAGGGTGCGGTCTTCGCGCCGCTGCTCGGCCGCGAACTGACCGACGGCGCCGTGGCCTCGACGTACGCCCACGACAGCCACAACCTCCTGACCATCGGGACCTCCCGAGCCGCGATGGCCGCCGCCGCGGCGACCGTCGTCGCGGACGGGGGAGGCGTCGCCGTGGTGGCCGGACCCGAGGGGGAGTCGATCGCGGCGCGTATGCCACTGCCCGTGGGCGGCGTGCTGTCCGCCCGCCCGGCCGGTGACGTCGCCGACCAGGCGGCCGCGGTGCGGGGCGCGCTGGAGAACTGGGGCTGGCGCCACCTCAACCCGTTCATGAGCGTGTCGACCCTGACGCTCGCCGTGTCGCCCGCACTCAAGATCACCGACCGCTCCCTGGTGGACGTCGTGCGCCGCGAGCCGGTGGGGGCGACGACGCAGGTCTGACCCGAGCGGTCAGGCCGGACGGTGTTACCGGATCTGGCCGCCGTTCAGGCCGCCCAACTGCCTGTAAGCACACGTTTTTTGTTCGTTTCGAATCCGCAATTGACCATGTGTTCAGATGCGGTGAGGTGCGCGAGCTGCACGTATGGCCTAAAGTGACGACTCGGCTACGCTGAGAGGCGATACGGGAATGGGGGCGGAAGCAGTGCGTCACGAGCAGGTTTCTGGGTGGGAACGGGCAGCATGCCGCACGACGGATCCCGACGAACTGTTCGTCGAGGGAGCCGCGCAGAGCAGCGCCAAACGCATCTGTGCCGGATGCGTGATCAAGACCGAGTGCCTGGCCCACGCGCTGGATCAGCGCATCCAGCACGGGGTGTGGGGCGGCATGACCGAGCGCGAACGCCGCGCGCTGCTGCGCCGCCGGCCGACCGTCACCTCCTGGCGGCGGCTGCTGGAGGCCGCCCGCGCCGAGCACGAGCGGCCTGTCCGCGAGCAGGAAGTACGGGTGGCGTGAGGGGCGTCAGCCCCACGCCCCGAGCGTGAACTCGGCGATGGCGACCGAGAGCAGGAACGACGCTGTGATGGCGACGAGCCCGACCGGGACGATCTTCCATCCGATGCGGCGCAGCAGCGGCAGATCCTTGCCGAGGGAGAGCCCCGCCAGCGTCAGCATGATGGTCGCGATGGACAGGAAGTCCACCGACGACACCAGGCGGTTCAGCGTGTCCGAGGCGAAGAACCACGGGCTGGACACGTACGCGCCGACTGTGGTGATCCACACGATCGCCGAGATCTTTCGGCTGACCTTGGCGAGCACGAGCCCGACAAGGACCAGGGCGAGCAGCACGGCGTAACCGCCGACGATGTCCAGGCCGACGTGCCCCGCCGCGACCGAGGCGGTGCCGAGACCGAGGATCGTCAGCACACCGAGCGACAGCCACAGCGGGAGCTTGATCTCGCCCCCGGCAGCCGCGACCTGCTCACGGAAGGCGCGGTTCTCCGCCGCGCTCTGTTCCGTCCCGCCTGCTTCGGTGGGCGCGCTCTCCGTCGCCTCCGTACGCCCACGGCGCGTCAGGAACCGGTAGAAGCGGTCGGCGAGCGGCAGCGCCAGATAGATCCCGACGTACACACCGAGGATCGTCGTGATCAGGTTGGAGACCGCGGCCATGCCCAGGATCGCCTGCTCGTCGCCGGGATACGCGGCCACGATGCTCGCGGAGGACGCGGCCATCATCGAGCCCGAGCCGACACCGGCGCCCATCGCCAGGGCCAGCGGATCGAAGATGTTCCAGTTCGACACCAGCGAGGTCAGGAGCGTGATGAAGACCGCTCCGAACATCGTGCCGAACACATACATGGCGAGCACACCGCGGTACTGGTCCGAGTCGGGACCGTACTTCTCCGAGACCATCGCGAACGACGGCTCCCGGTCCAGCGAGAACGTGGCGCCCACTGTGGCCTTGCCCATGCGCAGCAGCACGGCGAGCGGCAGCGCGATGGCGACCGTGCCGAGCAGATGCCCGATTTCCTGGAGCAGCAGCGCGGGACCGGCGTCGGCGAGCGTCGGCAGGCTGGGGCCGATGTTGAACGCCAGCCGGGCCACCAGGATCATCACGGCGACGCCGACGAGCGCGGCCGCCACCTTCTGCAGATCGATGCCGAGCGGCCGGAACCTCTGGATCGACACCAGCAGGCCCAGCAACAGGCCCCACACCATGGGGAAGATGATGATGGAGCCGATGCCCAGGTCGATGTCGAGCTCACCGATGAACTGCACGACCAGCGCGATCACAAGCGCGAGCCCGGCGATCGGCAGCGTCTGACGGGTCCGCGTGCCGCGGTCGTCCGACTTGAGGAGGGTGGACATGTCGTCACCCGGCCCTTCTGGTGTCACGGTGGAAGGCGGCCTCGACGAACCGGGCACGCTGCTCCGGGTCGCCCGCCGCGTCGACGACGGTCCACGCGAGCGCGCGGGCCGCTTCGAGCATCACCTCGTACGCCGCGTCGGTGTCGGCGACGGCGGCGAATCCGTGGGAGTGGATGGGTACTTCGGCCCCGGGGATGCTCAGCCAGGGGTGCAGACTCGGGATGACCTGGCTGACATTGCCCATGTCGGTCGACCCGCCGCCGAGCCGGCCGCCGGACGTGGTGTCACGCCCGAACGACTCCATCGCGGCCGTCCAGTACCCGGCCAACGCGTCGTCCTGGACGAGCGGTTCGTACAGCGGCTCGGTCGGCTCGATGGTCACCTCGGTGCCGCTGGCCATGGCCGCGCCTTCGAAGCAGCGCCGTACGCGGGTCAGGAGCGACTCGTACTCGGGCAGGGTGAAAGCCCGGCACTCGAAGTCGACGACCGCACGCTCCGGAATGATGTTCGTGGCCACACCGGCCTCGGACACGAACAGGGCCACGCGATGGTCCCCGGGGATCTGCTGGCGCAGCAGGCCGATGGCGACCTGGGCGATGGTGGCACCGTCGGCGGCGTTCACACCCTGGTGGGGCGCGGCCGCGGCGTGCGCGGCGCGGCCGGTGAACACCGCGCGGTAGCGGCCGACCGCCTGCGCGGTGGTCCCGGCCGGGTTGTACGAGACGCCGTCCTGCACCGGATGCACCATCAGGGCCAGGCCGACCCCGTCGAACGCGCCCGCCTCCAGCATCAGCGTCTTGCCGCCGCCGTGCTCCTCGGCCGGCGTGCCGATGGCCTTGAGCGTGATGCCCAGCTCGTCGGCGTACGGGGCCAGGGCGAGGGCCGCGGCGACCGAGGCACCGGCGATGAGGTTGTGCCCGCAGGCGTGGCCGACCTCGGGCAGCGCGTCGTACTCGACACACAGCGCCACCGCCAGCTCGCCGCTGCCCGCCGTCGCCGTGAACGCGGTGGGCAGGCCGCCGGTGCCGTGCTCGACGGTGAGGCCGCCCTCCGCGAGGAGCGTGGTGATCGCCGCCGCGGACCCGGTCTCCTCGAAGGAGAGCTCGGGGTGGGCGTGCAGGCCGCGGGCGAGCGACAGCACCTTGCCTTCCCATGTGGTGACACCGGCCGAGGTGTCCTTCTTGAGTCGGTCGCCTTCGGCGACGGTGTGTGTCTGGCTCATCGAGGACTCCTCAGTAGCTGAGCGACGGGAACGGGGAACCGGCGGCACGCGTGGGTGTCCACACGGCCTTGGTCTGGGTGTACTCGTCCAGCACGCCGGGGCCGGAGGACCGGCCGTGCCCGGAGTCGCCGAAGCCACCGAAGGGCACGGCCACGTGGATCGTCTTGTACGAGTTGATCCAGAAGGTACCTGCCCGCACCGCGCGAGCCACATGGTGGGCCCGCGCGACGTCCTGGGTCCACACCGCTCCGGCCAGGCCGAAGGTGGTGGCATTGGCGCGCTCGATGGCCTCGGACTCGGTGAAGAAGGAGTCGACGCCGACGACCGGACCGAACACCTCGGTGGTCTCCAGCACATTGGCGGGACTGACCCCGTCGAGGACGGTGGGCAGTACCCAACGGCCGTCCGCCAGAGGCGAGTTGGTGACATGCCCGGGCAGGTCCGCCGATGTGGCCCGGTGCGCTCCGCCCTCGATGCCCGCCGCGACGAGCGAGGTGACCGTCGCGAACTGCGACTCCGTGATGATGGGGCCGACCTCGGTCCGCGGGTCCAGCGGGTCGCCGACCCGCAGCCGGGCCGCCCGCTCCGTGACGCGTGCCACGAACTCGGCGTGCACCGACCGCTCCACCAGCAGTCGCGAACCGGCGACACACGACTGCCCGGCCCCCGAGAAGATCGCGGAGATGGCCCCGTCCGCCGCCCGGTCCAGATCCGCGTCGGCGAACACGATGTTGGCGCTCTTGCCGCCGAGCTCCAGCACCGTCGGGATACCGGCCCCCGCCGCGGCGACGGCCACCCGCCGCCCCGTGCCCACCGACCCGATGAAGGAGACCTTGCCCACCCGCGCGTCGGTGGTGAGGGTGGCGCCCACGGTCGAGCCGAGCCCGGTGGCGACGTTGAACACACCGTCCGGCAGGCCCGCCTGATGCGCCAGCTGCGCCAGGCGCACGGTGGACGCCGGGGTGAACTCGCTGGGCTTGACGACGACCGCGTTGCCCGCGGCGAGCGGCGCCGCCGAGTTCCAGCCGCCGGTGAACAGCGGCGCGTTCCACGGCGTGATGGCGACGACGACACCCCACGGGACCCGCTCGGTGTACGTGTGCCAGTTGCCCGGCACCGGGATGGTGTGTCCGAGCAGCTTGTCCGCCCAGCCCGCGTAGTAGCCGAACATCTCGGCCACCTTCGCGGCCTCGCCGCGGGTGTCACGGATCGGCTTGCCCGTGGTGGCGGACTCCAGCGCGGCGAGTTCCTCGACGTGCTCGGCGACGGTACGGGAGACCTCGCGCAGGATCGCCGCGCGCTCGAAGGGGTCGGTGGCGGCCCACACCTCGGCCCCGCGGGCGGCGCTCGCCAGGATGGTGTCGGCGCCCTCCCTACCGGCGTCGGCGTAGTCGGTGACCCACTGCGAGGTGGCGGCGGAGGTGAGGCGGACGGCCTCGCCGCGGCCGGGGACGACATGTCCGTCGACGAACGAGCCGAGCCCCTGCGGGAAGTGGGCGTCCAGGGCCGCGCGGGCCGTGTCCGCGCCGGAGGTGGCGGACTCGATCGAGAAGGTCGTGGTGTTCATGGTGCGTCGGTCCTTAACGCGTGAGGGTCGGGGCGACGGTGCGGGCTATCTCGGAGAAGTCGGCGGCCGGGCCCAGTTCGGCCAGGGCCTCCTGCCACCGCTCGCTCGCGGCGGCCAGCAACTGAGGTGTCTCGCTGCGCTGCTGCGCGGTCTCGACGGCCAGGGCGGCGTCGCGCGCCATCAGCCCGAGCGAGAACCCGGAGTCGTAGGTGCCGCTGAGCACCCAGTCCGGATACATGGCGGCGGACGCCTTGCTGGCCCCGGACGCGTCACTGATGCCGGCGGACGCGGCGGCCGGGTCGACGCCGTAGGACTCCGCGACGGCCAGGGCCTCGCCGACCGCCACCAGGTTGACGGCGGCCAGCATGTTGTTGAGCAGCTTCACCACGTTGCCCGAGCCGGGACCGCCGAGGTGACTGAACTGGCCGCCGGTGAGGGCGTCGAGCACGGGCCGTGCCGCGTCGAGCGCGTCCGGCTCGGCGCCGACGAACGCGGTCAGGCGACCGGCCACGGCGCCGGTACGGCCGCCGGAGACGGGCGCGTCGACGAAGGACACACCATGACCCGCCGCGAGCGCCGCACACGCGGTCGAGGTGTCCGGCTGCGAGGTCGTGGTGTCGACGACGGCGACCGTGCCCGGCCGCGCCAGCAGGACGGGCAGGCTCGCCTCGACGACCTGGGCCGAGGGCAGCGACAGCACCACGTACGGGGTGCCCGCGAGCTGTTCGAGTGTGTCGACGGTGTCCACACCGGCCTGTTGGGCGGTGGCCCGAGCTGCGGGGGAGGGGTCGAAGCCGCGCACCTGCCAGCCGGCGCCGACGAGGGCGGTGGCCATGGCACCGCCCATCGACCCGAGGCCGACGACGGCGATGTGCTTGCTCATGTGTGCTCCTTGCGGGAGGGGAGGCGGCGAAGGGATGCGGAGCCCCCGCCGCTCGGGGTGGGTCAGTCGAGATAGATGTCCAGGTCGCGCCAGAGCTGCTGGGTGCGGCGGATTGCGGCGCGGCTGCGCTCGGGCTGCGCCTCCTGCATGCCGGCGAGCAGCCCGTAGACGACGGAGGTGGCGGCGGTGACGGACTGGAAGAACGAGATGCCTTCCGACGGCACGATGAGGAGGTGGTCGGCGATGAACGTGGCGAGCCGACCGCGGCGCATGTCGGTGATCGCGACGACGGTGGCCCCGGCCTCGTGGGCGGCCTCCGCGGCGGCGATGACCTGTTTCGTGGAGCGCCACATGTTGACGACCAGGAGCACATCGCCCGGCCCGACACTGTTCACGGCCGACGCCAGATGCACGCCAGCCCGGCTCTCCAGCGTGATCGGGTAGCCCATGGTGGAGCCGAGGTGTGCCATCACGGTGGCGGGTCCCGCGAAGGAGCCGACGCCGACGACGAGGATCGAGCGGGCCTCGGCGAGCGCCGAGATGGCGGCCTCGGCCTCCGCCGCGGAATTGCTCTCCAGGGTCTGGCGCAGATTCTCCAGGTCGTGCGTCAGGGCGTCGTGCAGCGGGCTGCGGTGCTCGCCGTGCTCGGTGAGCGTGTCCTCGGTCGAGATCTGCACCAGGTAGCGCGCCCGCAGCTCCCGCTGCAGGTCGGGCCAGCCCTGGTAGCCGAGCGTCTGCGCGGCGCGGACGACGGTGGAGCTGTTCACGTCCGCCCGCTCGGCGATCTGCGCGATCTCGGCGTACGAAGCGAGCTGCGGATTGCGCACGATGACATCGACGACGCGGGCCTGGGCCTTGGACAGCGGCACGTCGGGCAGGGCATCGCCCAGCCAGTCGGCCTGGCCGGGGGTGCTGGGGGTGCGAGATGAGGGCACGGGCGTTGCTTTCTGGGAGAACGAGCAATCTGCAAGTGCGATTGCATAAACGTACCTCGCAATTTCAATTGCGGGAACCCCCGTGTTCGGCCCGTCGTACACCACGCCATGGGCGCTGCCGCAGGTGATAGAGATGGTCCTGCCGTGATCTTCACCGGAAGGAACCACCGTTGAGCTCCGACGCCGCCCCCGTGCTGGAGGCCGTGGAGGGACGCGCCGCGTACCTCACCCTGAACCGGCCCCGGGCCCTGAACTCCCTCACTCACGCGATGCTGACGTCGATCGCCGAGGCCCTCGACACCTGGGCGGACGACCCGGCCGTCGGGACCGTCGTCCTCCAGGGAGCGGGGGAGCGGGCCCTGTGCGCGGGGGCCGACATCCGGCTCTTCCACGACGACGCCCGCAGCGGTGACCACAGCGCCTCGCAGGCCTTCCTGCGCGACGAGTACCGCCTCAACTCCCGTATCGCGCACTACCCGAAGCCCTACGTCGCCGTCATGGACGGCATCGTCATGGGCGGCGGGGTCGGCCTGTCCGCGCACGGCGGCATCCGCATCGTCACCGAACGCTCGAAGATCGCGATGCCCGAGGTCGGCATCGGCCTGGTCCCCGACGTCGGCGGCACCTACCTGTTCACGCGGGCGCCCGGACACCTCGGCACCCACCTCGCGCTGACCGGCATGCCGATCGGCGCCGCCGACGCCCTCCTGTGCGGCCTCGCCGACCACTACGTACCGTCCGAGGCGCTGCCCGCGCTCCTGCGCGAGCTGACCGGGGCGCAGCCGGACCGCCTCATCGCACACCACGCCGAGGACGCGCCGCGGGGCGTCCTCGCCGAGCAGCGTGACTGGATCGACGCGTGCTATGCCGCGGACACCGTCGAGGAGATCGTGGAACGCCTCTTCGCCACCGGCGACGTCGCGGCCAAGGAGGCGGCGGACCTGATCCTGTCCCGGTCACCCATGGCCGTGAAGGCGACGCTCGAGTCGCTGCGCCGCGCGGCCCGCCTCGACACCCTGGAGCAGGTCCTCGACCAGGATTACCGGGTGAGCTGCGCGGCCCTGCACACCCACGACCTGCCCGAGGGTGTCCGCGCCCAGATCATCGACAAGGACCGCGACCCCAAGTGGTCCCCGGCCACCCTGGCAGGGGTCGAACCCACCGACGTGGAGCGCTGCTTCGCGCCGCTGGGGGAGCGGGAACTGGGCCTGGGCTGAAGCCGCCCCGGCGGGGTGTCAGGCCCCCTGCGCCAGCCGCCGGTGCAGCTCCTTCACGGCCGGCACCAGCTCGTCCACCGGCCCCTCGACCTTCACCGACGGGGCGACCTCCTGGATCGGCAGGGCGTTCACCGGGCCCTGGGGCCGCCCCCACGCGGCCAGCCACTCCGAGAGCTGGGCCGAGGAGGCCACGTACACGATCCGGTCGAGGCCGACCCAGGCGTGCGCCGCCGAGCACATCGGGCAGTGCTCGCCGGAGGTGTAGACGGTGGCGGTGGCCCGTTCCTCGGGCGTCAGGTGCTCGGCCGCCCAGCGGGCCAGCTCGAACTCGGGGTGGCGGGTCGAGTCACCATCGGCGATCCGGTTGCGGTCCTCGGCCCGGACCGTCCCGGCAGCGTCCACCAGCACGGAGCCGAAGGGCTCGTCTCCGGAGTCCAACGCCTCGGTGGCCAGCTCCACGCACCGGCGCAGATGGTCCAGTTCACGCTCTTCCACGACGGCCTCTTCCGCTTGCGGGTACCGGCCTTGTCGTGGCCATCCTGTCAGGGCACCACGCGGATCACGGTACGCGGGCGACGCCCACGTAGAAGCCGCTCGGCTCCTCGGCGGGAGCGGGCCCCGACCGGTACCAGCGGGTCGCCGTCACCAGTCCGGGTGCCACCAGCTCCAGCCCCTGGAAGAACGGCTCGACCTCGGCCCGCGTACGCATCCGCAGCGGGATCTCGCCCTTGCGGTAGGTGTCGGTCACCGACTTCGCCAGATGCGGGTGCTCATCGGTGGTGCCGTGCGAGAGGACCAGATGGCTGCCGGAGGGCAGGGCGTCGACGAGCGTCCTGGTCAGGCCGTACGGGTCCTCGTCGTCGCCGATGAAGTGCAGCAGCGCGATCATCGACAGGGCCACGGGCCGCGAGAAGTCCAGGAACGTGCGGGCGTGGTCGAGGATGAGCGCGGGGCGGCGGACATCCGCCTCGATGTAGTCGGTGGCGCCCGCCGGGTGGCTCACCAGTAGTGCCCGTGCGTGCCGCAGCACGATCGGATCGTTGTCGGCGTACGCGACCCGCGCGGACGGCAGGATGCCCTGCACGATCTGGTGGAGGTTGGGCTCGGTCGGGATGCCCGTGCCGATGTCGAGGTACTGGTCGACGCCGGTCCCGGCGAGCCACGCGGCGGCGCGGTGCATGAAGGCGCGATTGCGCAGGGCGTTGTGGCGCGCCTCGGGTGGCAGCCGCTCGACCACTACCCGGTCGACCGGGTGGTGGTCCCTGCCGCCCAGCAGACAGTCGTAGACGCGGGCCGGGTGGGGCCTGCTCGTGTCGATGCGGTCCTCGCGGGCCCCTGCCGTCATGCCGCGAGTATGGCATCGGGCGCGGCCGTACGAGGTGACGTCACCTCAACTCACGTGCGTCTGCGACGGGTTGGCCCCGGCCGGAGCCTCACCCGTGATGGTCGGCACCTCCGCCTGCGAGGCGCGCACCAGCCGCGGACCGTCCGGCCCGTACACCGCTCGCGGCTCCGGGAGGACCAGCAGCAGCGCCACGTACACGACGGCCGCGAGGGCGAGGCCGACCGGGAGGGAGATGTCCGTGCCGCCCGCGAGCCGGCCGAGCGGGCCGACGAACTGGCCCGGCAGATTCGTGAACAGCAGCGCCAGGCAGGCCGAGACCAGCCACGCCGACAGTCCGCGCCAGTTCCAGCCGTGCGTGAACCAGTAACGCCCGCCGCGCTGGCGCCGGTTGAAGACCTGGAGCGCCTCCGGGTCGTACCAGCCGCGCCGGGTCACGTAGCCGAGGGCCATGACGACCATCCACGGCGCGGTGCACGTGATGATGAGCGTGGCGAACGTGGAGATCGACTGCGCGAGGTTGAGGACGAACCGGCCGACGAAGATGAACGCGATCGCCAGCGAACCGATGAAGACGGTCGCCTGCACCCGGCTGAAGCGCGGGAACACCGACGAGAAGTCGAGGCCGGTGCCGTACAGCGCGGTCGTGCCCGTCGCCATGCCGCCGATCAGCGCGATCAGGCACAGCGGCAGGAAGTACCAGCCGGGGGAGATGGCGAGCAGCCCGCCCACGTAGTTCGGGGCCGCCGCGTCCAGGTACGTCTCCGCCTTCGCGGCGATCACCGACGCCGTGCAGAGCCCGAACAGGAACGGCAGCAGCGTCGCGATCTGCGAGAGGAACGCCGCGCCCATGACCCGCCCGCGCGGTGTGGCCGCCGGAATGTAGCGCGACCAGTCGCCGAGGAACGCGCCGAAGGACACCGGGTTGGAGAGCACGATCAGCGCCGAGCCGATGAACGACGGCCAGAACATCGGCGTCGACGTGGAGGCGAACGCGCCGGTGTAGCCGGGGTCGAAGTCCCCTGCGAAGGCGAACACACCGAGCACGAACAGCGCCGACGCGGCGAGGACCGCGATCTTGTTCACGAACAGCATGAACCGGAAGCCGTACACGCACACCGTCAGGACGAGCCCCGCGAACACCGCGTAGGCGACCCCGTACGAGACGTCCGACTCGGGCAGGCCCGCCAGCCGGTGCGCCGCGCCGATCAGCGCGTCGCCCGACGACCACACGGAGATCGAGAAGAACGCGATCGCCGTGAGCAGCGACAGGAACGAGCCCACGACGCGGCCGTGCACGCCCAGATGCGCGGACGAGGAGACCGCGTTGTTCGTGCCGTTGGCCGGGCCGAAGACCGACATCGGCGCCAGCAGCAGCGCGCCCGCCACCAGGCCCAGGAGCGTCGCGGCGAGCCCCTGCCAAAAGGACAGGCCGAACAGGATCGGGAACGCGCCGAGCACACATGTGGCGAAGGTGTTGGCACCGCCGAAGGCGAGCCGGAACAGGTCGAGGGGGCCGGCGGTGCGGTCCGCGTCGGGAATCCGCTCGACACCATGGGTCTCAACCTCGGTGAGGCCGGGGGACGTCGGAGCCTCGGGTGCCGCGTCGGCCATGCGTAACCGCCTTTTGGATCTTGCCGGAATTCAACGGGGTGACGGTACCCGTGCCCCCGCGGCCACGGATCCGCCGGGTCCCGCATCGGCCGCCCCCAGCACCAGGACCTGAATCGCAAGCACGGCTCCGCCGCGTGCCCAGTCGTGGAAGTCGGAGACCTTCGTCTCCAGGTTGACCGGGTCGGCCCGCGGATGGCGGTTCGCGCGGATCGCCTCCTCGATCACGGGGGCGGCCACATCGACGAGGCCCACCCCCTCCCCGGCGAGCAGGATCTTCTGCGGCATCGCGAAGTTGGCGATCTGCGCGACGAGCGTGCCGAGCGCGCGGGCCGCCTCCTCGACCACCCGGGCCGCAAGCGGCTCGCCCTCGACGGCGCGCGCCAGGATCTCCTCGTAACCTGCGTCCTCGCCGCTCGCGGCCCGCACCTGGGAGCGGATGCCGGGGATCGTCAGGAGGGAGACGGCACTGCCCCGTCGTCCGTCGGCGGACAGCGGACCGGACGGATCGACGATCCAGGAGCGGCCCACCCCGAGCCCGTCCTCCGCGGTCTCCACCCGGCGGCCCCCGCTGACCAGGCCGTACCCGAGCCCCGCGCCGATCGTGAGCACGGCGAACCGGTCCAGGCCCCGGCCCGCCCCGAACCAGCGCTCGGCCTCGACGAGGGCGCTCACATCGTTGTCGACGACCGCCGGCAGCCCGGTGCGCTCGCGCACCAGACGCGCGAGCGGCACGTCCCGCCAGCCGAGGAACGCCGACTCGTCGACGACGGAACGGTCCTGGGCGCGGCCGCCGAGCCCGATCCCGATACCGCACAGCGAAGGGAACTCACCGGCGAACGCATCGGTCAACTCGCCGATGGCCGCGACGACATCGCCCGGCTCGCGGTTCGCGAGCGACACATCGCGGCAGGCCACGATGTCGCTCCTGAGCGTGGTGACGACACCGTGGGCGGTGTCCTCGGTGATCTTGAATCCGGCGAAGGTGCGGGACTCGGCGACGATGTCCAGGGGCCGGGACGGGCGGCCCTGGCGGGACGGTGCGCGCGCCGGGTCCTCCGGTGCCTCGATGAGCAGCCCCGCTTCGATCAGCGGCTTGGTCAGCCGGGTGAGACTGCCCGCGGACAGGTCGAGCCGACGCGCCAGTTCGCTGCGCGACAGCGGCCCCCGCGTGAGCACCTCGAGCGCCACGGCGCGCTCACCGGAACTCAGCGGTACCCAGGTGTCAGCCTCCGCGCTCATCGCCAACTCTTCTCCTCATTCCTTCTGTTGCGAAAGGAATACCGCCACCCTAAGTGGCGGCAGGCCCTTTCAGGTAGTTGTTGCACGCGTCTTGACGGTTCGAAAGTTCTGCCACAAAAGTAATCGAGCCGAGGACGAGGCCGAACCCCAGACGAGGGAGTGCCCGATGACCGTCGCCTCCAGCAGCCCGCCAAGACACCTTCCGCTCGCCGACAGCGCCCCGCGGGAGAAGAAACGCAAACGCCCCCTCAGCGACGGCGCCATCGCCGCACCCTTCGTCGCCCCGGCCATGCTCGGCTTCGCCGTCTTCCTGCTGTGGCCCACCCTGCGCGGGATCTGGCTGAGCTTCACCCGCTTCAACCTCCTCACCTCGCCCGAGTGGGTCGGACTCGCCAACTACCGGCGCATGCTCGCCGACCCCATCTTCTGGGACTCGCTGAAGGTCACCGTCGAGTACGTCGTCGTCAACATCGGCGTGCAGACGGTGTCGGCGCTCGCCATCGCCGTCCTGCTGCACCGGCTCACCCAGTCCTCCCTGCTGCGCGGCATCGTCCTCACGCCGTATCTGATGTCCAACGTCGTCGCCGGCATCGTCTGGCTCTGGATGCTCGACACCCAGCTCGGCATCGGCAACGAGATCATCGCCGCCGTCGGCCTCGACCGCATCCCGCTCCTGGCCGCCGAGACCTGGGCGATCCCCACCATCGCCCTCATCAGCGTGTGGTGGCACGTCGGCCACACTGCGCTGCTCCTCTTCGCGGGACTCCAGGCGATACCCCACGACATGTACGAGGCCGCCCGTGTCGACGGCGCGAGCGAGTGGCGGATGTTCACCCGCATCACCATGCCGCTGCTGCGGCCGGTCCTCGCGGTCGTCCTCATCATGACCGTGATCGGCTCCTTCCAGGTCTTCGACACCGTCGCCGTGACCACGGCCGGAGGCCCCGCCAACGCCACCAACGTGCTGCAGTTCTACATCTACGGCTCGGCGTTCGGCCGCTTCCAGTTCGGCTACGCCTCCGCGATGTCCGTGGCCCTCCTGGTCGTCCTCAGCGCGATCACCATCGTCCAGTACCGGATCACCCGGGCCGGACAGACCGACCTCGGCTGACGAGAGGAGCCCCCGCATGGCCACCACCACCGCACCTTCTCCTTCCCGATCGCCAACTACGCCGCCGACGTGTACGCCCTGATGCACCCGGCCATGCAGGACGTCTTCGGCAACGGGGCGCCCGCGAGCCGCCTCGACGAGACCAACGACCAGATCAACCTCCTGCTCGCACAGTGATCCCCGCAGCACGTACCGAAAGGCATGCGCACATGACGTTCACCCTCGGCATCGTCGGCGCCGGACAGTTCGCCGGCGGCTTCGCCAAGCTGTTCCTCGCCCACCCTGGCGTCGACGCCGTCCACGTCACCGACCTGCTGCCGGAACGGGCGGAGCAACTGGCCGCCAAGGAGAGCCTCGCCGGCACCTTCCCCTCGTACGAGGCGATGCTGGAGTCCCCCGACATCGACGCCGTGGCGATCTTCACGCAGCGCTGGACCCACGGCCCGCTCGTCCTGCAAGGCCTTGAAGCCGGCAAACACGTCTACTCGGCCGTCCCCATGGCGATCACGCGCGACGAGATCGCGGCGATCATCGACGCGGTCCGCCGCACCGGCCTCACCTACATGATGGGCGAGACCAGCGAGTACAACCCGGCCACCGTGCACGCCCGCAACCAGATCGCCGACGGCGCCTTCGGACGGCTCTTCTACGCGGAGGGCGACTACGTCCACGACATGGACCTCGGCTTCTACGAGGCCTACCAGTACAGCGGCGGCGAACGCTGGAAGGAGACCGCCAGCTACCCGCCGCTGCTCTACCCCACGCACGCGGTCGGCGGCGTGCTCGGAGCATGGCGGACCCACGCGGTCAGCGTCTCGGCGATCGGTGTGAAGGACGAGCGCGGCGACGGCGTCTTCGACACCGAGGTCAGCCAGTTCGGCAACGACATCTCCAACGCCACCGCACTCTTCGAGGTCGCCGGCGGCGGCTCGTTCCGTACGAACGAGTTCCGGCGGGTCGGCTACCCCTCGCACATCAGGGAGTCACGCTTCCGGTTCTTCGGCACCGACGCCAGTATGGAGCAGCTCGCCACGGTCAGCTTCTGGCAGGACAAGAAGGGCGTGCAGGACATCACCGAACTCCTCGAACCCAAGCCGTCGCTCAGCCCGGACGACCCGTCGCTCGAGAAGATCGCGCCCGCCCTGCGCGCCGCGTTCACCTCGGGCTCGGCCCCCGTCCACGACCGCTCCCGGCTGCCCCGCGTCTACGACGACATGCCCAACGGTCACGAGGGCAGCCACCACTTCCTGGTGGACGACTTCGTGACCGCGGTCAACACCCGCACGCTGCCCTCGGTGAACGCGTGGGTGGCCGCGCGCTACACCCTGCCGGGCATCGTGGCCCACGACTCGGCGCGCAAGGGCGGAAAGCGCCTGGAGATCCCGGACTTCGGGGACGCGCCCGAAGCCTGAGGCCGCGGCGGTCAGCCGCGCCCGAGGACGCAGAAGTCGAGCCCCTCGGGGTCGGTGAGACACGTCCACGGCACAGGCCATTTCCTGGTCGAGGGCGCGCCCACAACCTCCGTTCCGGACCACCTCATGAAGAAGGAGCTGATCCTGCACGGCATGGCGTGGGGGCGCGTGCCGCGGTTCACGATCGAGGCCGAGCTGCGCAACGGAAGCCTGCTCTCCATCGCCGACCAGCTGTGGGACTTCCTGGCCCGCCATGCGCCCGTCCTGAAGCCGACGCTGGGCCGTGTACCCAAAGTCAAGAAGGCGCCGGAACACGGCAGCTGACGGAGCGACGGCGAGCCGTCACCTCCACCGCAGCCGGTTGCCCGTCGTGTTGCGGGCGAGGAACAGGGTGAGATAAGCCTGGCCGGCCATGGCGCCGATGCGGTGCTCGCGGCCGTAGTAGGTGTTCTCCGCGTTCGCGCCGTAGGTGCGCCCGTCCGTGAAGCGGGACATCAGGGCCAACTGGTCCTGGTCGTGCAGGCGTTCCCACTTGGCGGCGGCGGGGTCGATGCCGGTGTCCTGGCCGGTGAGGGAGACGAGCAGGTCGAAGTTGCCGAAGTAGAAGGGGAAGTGGGTGCCCCAGTCGTTGCCCTCCGGCTAGTAGATCTCCGGCGAGTTCGCGCGGTAGATGGTGCTGGTGCCGCCGTCGGGCAGTGGGAACGGCTTGTCGACCAGCGCCGCGTACGTGCGGTCGATGTTGTGCAGCGCGGCGCGCGGGGCGGCCCGGCCGGCGAGGCCGAACACGAAGCCCTGGTAGAGGCTCTGGTCGAAGGCGACCATGTACAGCGGGTGCAGACGGGAGTGGTTCTGCAGCGTGCCGTCGTCGGCGATGTTCGTGCCCCGAAGCCAGCTCGACAGCCGGATCCCGTTGATCGTCTCGTCGCCTGCGAGGTCCGCGGGACAGGCCGCGGCGGCCAGCAGCAGTTCGACGTTGCGGCGGGTCCAGCGGGTGCGGTGGGGGTGGCCGGGCAGCATCACGGCGGCGAGGGACAGCGCGGCGGCGCTCCAGTTGTTCTCCTCGGCCTTGCTGTCGCCGGGGGAGACGACGGTGCCGTCCGTGCGGGTCATATAGAGCTGGTGGCCGCTCGTGCCGACGAGGTAGAGGTCGTTTCCCGTGGTCAGCCGGTCGGCCTCCCAGACCAGCATCGCCGCTACCTGGCCGCGCTCGGTGGCGTCGAGCGCGTCCCACATCAGCCACCCCGCGAGCGCCGCGTAGTACGCCCACAGCGCGGTCTGCCAGTCACCTCCCCAACGCGTCGCCGTGTCCGGATTGTTGGCCCGGTGCCGGGCGGCGAGCGTACGGATCAGGTTCCGGGTCCGGACGGTGGCGTTGGCGGCGGACAGCGTCCGCTCGTCGTAGGTGCGGGTGGTCAGCGCGGTGGCGGCGGCCACGGCGGCCATCGCGGGCAGCCGCACCGCCCGCTCGTCGGTGCCCTTCAGGTCGATGTACCCGTCGGGGAGATAGCGCGTGTACGTCGCCGCGTACCAGGGGCCGATGAGGTAACGGGAGCTCCCGGCGAGGATCGTCTTGACCCGCTTCCCGGCGGCGTCCGCGCCGGGGTAGGAACCCAGGCGTCTCCAGTCGATGGGACTGACATCGTTGTCTGCGGCTGTGGCGGGACCAGGCGCCGCGAAGGCCGCGGCGGCCCCGATCGCTCCGGCGGCGCCCAGAAATCCGCGGCGGGACAGCGGTGCAAAGGACGGCATTCGGACACTCCTGTCTCGGACGACTCAGGACGGGTCTCGAGCCCGGCCGATCCTGGCAGCGCCACGGGGACGGCACAAGGGTCTACACCACTCGTGCACTGCGCGCCCCGGCCCCACCGACCGGTCACCGCCTGGTCGTGGCCAACCGGAACGCGAAGGTCCCGTACATCCCGATACGCGCGAAAACGCACCGGCGCGGGCATCATGGGGCGGGTGTGCCGGGGGAGCTGCGCAGGGCCGGTCTTCGGCATGCGTGGAGTGACGGGGAGGGGGTAGGTGCGCCGCCAGGGCGCTGCGTGCGGAAATGGCGCCTCGTCGGCTGAAGGGACGGTTATGGGGCAGGCTCGGGTGCGGTTCCCTGTGCGCTGGGAGGGCGGAGGTGTCCTGGTCGTACAGGTCGTGGGCCGGTTCGATGCCGATGCCGCGACGGAGTTGGCTGCCCTGATGGGGCGCCTGGACGCCACGGGCCAGTCCGGCCTGGTGGTGGACTTCAAGGACGCCGAACACTGCGGCGCCGACGGGGCACGGCCGTTCGTCGAGGCGGGCCTGGCCATGGCGGCGGGCGGCGGTGCACTGGCCGTCGTCGCGGACACCGCCGAGCAGTCCGTGCTGCGCGAGGCCGGGGCGGGCGAGCTGCCCCTGGGGGTGCACGACGATGTCGCCGCCGCCCTCGAAGAGGTCGCGCGCTGGTCGCCCGACACCCTGGGCGACCGGGACGCGGACGCGGGATCGGGCTCCGCGCTGCGATAACCCCGATCACCCTGGCAGCCCCGGTCGCCCTGGCCGTCCCGATAGCCCCGGCGACCCCGATCACCCTGGCAACCTCGGTACCCCGGCGCCCCCCCCGGACCGTGCCGACCGGGCATCGGCCGTCACGACCGTGCAGCACAGTGGTCCCATGACGCACTCCGACACCCGGTTCATCCCCGGCATCGAACTGTCCAGGGCCCTGTACGAAGAGGCGGTGCGCCCGATCCTGCGGGAGACGTTCCCGGGACTGCGCCACGCGGCCGCCCGCATCGGCAGCGGCTCCGAGGCACTGGGCTTCGACACACCACGCTCCGCGGACCACGAGTGGGGACCGCGCCTGAACCTGTTCCTCTCACCCGAGGACCGGGCGGAGCACGGTGCCCACATCCACGACGTCCTCGCCCAGCGACTGCCCAAGCACGTACGCGGCTGGCCCACGCACTTCCAGGAGAGCGAGGACCCGCTGGACCCGGTCGGCCGCATGCGGGCCACCGAAGGACCGGTCAACCACCGCGTCGACGTGCACACGGTGGACGACTGGGCTGCCGAGCACTTCGGGCTGGATTCCGCCGCCGCGGAACCGGACGTGGACGACTGGCTGGCGATGCCCCAGCAACGCCTCCTGGAGACCACCGCAGGCACCGTCTTCCACGACGAGCCCGGCACCCTCACCGCCCTGCGACACACTCTGGCCTGGTACCCGGACCAGGTGTGGCGCTACCTGCTCGCGTGCCAATGGCAGCGCATCTCCCAGGAGGAGGCGTTCGTGGGACGCTGCGCCGAGAGCGGCGACGACATCGGATCGGCCGTGGTCGCGGGCCGCCTCGTGCGCGACCTGATGCGCCTGTGCCTGCTCCTGGACCGGCGCTATGCCCCGTACGGCAAGTGGCTCGGCAGCGCCTTCGGCCGGCTGCCGACGGCGGAGGTACTCGGCCCGTCGCTGCGCGGCGCGCTCACGGCTCCCGACTACGCCACCCGGGAAGGGCACTTGTGCGACGCCTACGAGGTGGTGGCCACGGTGCAGAACGCGACAGGACTGGCCACCCCGCAGGACCCGACCCGACGCCCGTACCACTCCCGCCCCTTCCTGGTGCTGCACGCCGAACGCTTCGCCCAGGCACTGGCCGGCACCCTCACACACCCGTCCCTTCGCGGACGGCCCCTGGTGGGAGGCGTGGACCAGTGGGCGGACAGCACCGACCTGCTGCACCGGCCCCGGGCCGTACGCGCCGCGGGGCAAGCGCTCCGCTGAACACCCGGGTGGCCGGAGCCCGCACAGGAGCGGCGTGATCTGGCCCTGTGCGAGCCCCGGGCGGCCGGGCACGATGGTCCGGTGGTCGTACGGGAGGGCCGTCGTGGGCACGAGGGTGCGTGACGTGGTGCGGGACGTGGTCGCCGAGGTGGCGCCGGACGAGGTCCTGCTGCTGGACAAACTGGCGAACCTGGACGAAGGCCGGTTGACCCGCCTGTTCTCGCGGAGCGTCGAGGACACGCAACCGCTCGAATGCGGCCATGTCGACGTCACCGCGCCGGTCACCCCGGTGCTGTGGCTGGCGCTGGACGAGGCGGCCCGCAGCACCACCTGCCCGACCGACGACTGCCGCCCCGCCCGCCGCAGGCCACTTCTGCACCAGCTGTTCCGCCGTTCGCCCCAGCCCCCTCCCGAGCTCCGCTGTCTCTCCGCGGCCCAACTCGACGCCGTACGCCACCTGGTACGCGCCCACGCGCACGCGGCGCGGCTCGGGGAGGACGCCGCGCGGGCCCTCGCGGACTCGGTGGTCTCGCGGCTGATGCTGGAGCTGACGGACGCGGGCTGAGCCCGCGCCCCGGGTGCCCCGAGGGGGATTCGCCCTCAAGTGCCCCGCTCCGCCGGGCGGGTTGGCGACCGCCGCGGGGAGATCCGGTGAAGCCCAGGAATGCCCCCGCGGCTTCCGGGCACGTGCGTCCTACACATAAATGGGTGGCCGGGCCGACCCGGCGACCGCACAGGGAAGGACCCACGCCGTCTTGTCGTCCCCAGCCGCGCACACAGCCGAGAAGTTCCCCCGCCCCAAAGGCGGCAGCCGTGACCCCCGCCGCTTCCTGTGGCGGCTGACCGCGGCCACCGGCGGCGGCATGTTCATCGACGGGTTCGTGTTCGCCTCCGTCGCCTCCGCGCTCGCCGGCAGCGCGATGTCCCGCGAGATCGGCGTCACCCTCACCTGGGCCACGCTGATCTCGTCGTCGACCCTCGTCGGCACCTTCTTCGGCGGCCTCTTCCTCGGCTATCTGACCGACCGGGTCGGCCGCCGCCCCATGTTCACGATCGACCTGTCGGTGTTCCTCGCCAGCGCAGTCCTCATGCTGTTCGTGACCGCCCCCTGGCAGGTGATGGTCCTCGGCCTGGTGATGGGCCTCGCGGTGGGCGCCGACTACTCGATCGGCTCCCCGCTGCTCGCGGAGTTCGCGCCACGCGCGCGCCGCGGCAACTATCTCGGCGTCCTCGAGATCCTGTGGAACGTGGGCTACGTGGTCGCGTACCTCATCGGCTACCTCATCAACAGCCTCTGGCCGTCCGCCTGGAACATCACGCTCGCCGCGAGCGCCGTGCCCGCGGTGATCTGCCTGATGCTGCGCCACGGACTGCCGGAATCCCCGCGCTGGCTGATGTCGAAGGGCCGCCGCGAGGAGGCACTGGAGGTCCTGAACGAGTCCTTCGGCGCGCAGCGAGCACCCGCCGCGGAGACCGCGCAGTCCCATGGGCCGGACGCTCACGAGCTCGACGCCGACACGGCCGACATCCACGCCGAACAGGCCGAGGACACCCGTTATTCGATGCTCTTCTCCCGGGACTACATCCTGCGCACCGTCTTCGTGTGCACGTTCTGGATCTGCATCGTGCTGCCGTACTTCGCCCTGACCTTCTTCCAGCCGACCGTCCTCACCGCGATCGGCATGGGCAAGTCGGCCCTTGCCGGGGCGCTGCTCGGGACGATCATCGCGCTCGTCGGGGCCGTCACCGGCTGGTACCTGGTCGACAAGGTGGGCCGCCGCAATATCCTGATCTGGCCGATGTTCGGCTGTGCGCTCGCCCTCTTCCTGGTCGCCCTCGGCCACCGGCTGCCGCTGTGGGCGGGCACCGCCTGCTTCTTCGGCTACCTCTTCTCGTACGGGATCATGAGCATCCTGCCGGGCGTCTACCCCGAAGAGGTCTTCCCCACCGCGATCCGCACCTCGGGCGTGGGCCTCGCTTCCGCCGCGAGCAGGATCGGCGCGGCCATCGGCACCTTCCTCCTGCCCCTCGGCCTGGAACACCTCGGCCTGGGCTGGTGCATGGCCACCATGGGTGTGGTCTCCCTCATCGGGGGTGTGACCGCGTACGCCTGGGCGCCGGAGACGAACGGCCGCCTGCTCACGGACACGGGGCACCGCGCGCAGCGGGGCCGCCGCCTCGTCGCGCCCGCGCCGGCGGCGGAGGCCCGTGTGTGACGCGTGACGTGTGCTGGAGGCGTCAGGCCTGGGTGAGCGTGTAGGACAGCTGGTAGTTGGCGCCGTCCTTGGTGAAGTTCAGGATGCCGCTGCCCTCCTCGGACAGCGTGTGCGAGCCGAGGAGGTCGTCGCCGTCGCCCGGGAGACCATCGGCTTCGTGGAGCGTGATGGTGACCTCGCCGTCGAAGGCGTGGTACTCGTCGATGGCGTACTTCTGGCCCCCGCTCATGCTCGGGAGCAGGATGTTCTGGCCGTTCACGGCGAGCTTGGGGTCGTCGTGACGGAGCCAGTCCTCGGTCTCGACGCACTTGAGTGTCTTCAGATGGAGATTGGCCATGGCGCGGTTCCCCGTTCCGGCGATCGATCGGTGCTGTGTCGGCTGGTCGGCCGTCCCTCGCAGGTAAGCACCGTGCACTGAGGGCATTCCCGTCGAACGCGGGGTCGATACGCAATCTTCACCGCTGGGGCACGGGTCTCCAAGCCGGCGTGCATGTGGTGGTGGCCGCCGTGACCGATGTGGCTAACGGGCCCTCCGTTCAGGGAAGTTGATGTACGTCGACGTACGGCGGGCATGCACATCTGCGCAGGTCCCACGGGGGTGGACGCCGGGACTTGGGCTGGGGCGGGGTCCTGTGTTCGTATGAGGCGGTGATTGAGAACGGCCCTTCCGAAGACTCCACGGCCCGGATCCCGGGCACCCGTACGGCACCCGGCGCCAAGGACGGGGACGACGAGCCCCAAGGCGCCCCGTCGCCCGAGCACGCGCCGGCCCCGGACGCACCCTTGGACCGCAAGGCGCGCAGGGCTCGTCGGCGTGAGGCGCGCAGGGTGCTCCGCTCTCCCGCGCGCACGACGGGGAAGGTGGTCATCACCCTGGTCGTCGTGCTCGGCTTCCTCGCGCTGGGCGATCGCTGGGCGGTGCTCTTCGCGGAGAACATGGCGGCGAAGAAGGTGCAGGAGGCGCTGAAGCTGCACGCGGAGCCCGAGGTGCACATCGACAGCTTCCCCTTCCTGGGGCAGGCCCTCATGGGCGACATCGACCACGTGGAGGTCAACGTGCCCCACGTGCCCGCGGGGCCGGTGTCGATCGCGCAGGTGAAGGGTTCCGTCGACGACATCCGGATCCTGGGCAGCGTCCCGACCTCCGTCAAGGGTGCGGTGCTGAGTAAGGTACGGGGCGATGTGTTGCTGTCCTTCGACGACCTGAACCGTGAAGTCGGTGCGTCGCAGGTGAAGTTGGCCCCCGGCAAGCAGCCGAACACAGTGGAGGCCCGGGGCGGCCTGCCGGTGGCCGGTAAGAAGGCAACGGTTCAGGGCCGGGCGCAGTTGGTGCGGACCGGGGAACGAGGTCTCTCGCTGTCCGTCGAGGACACCAAGGTGGTGGTTCCGGGCCTGCTCACCTACACGCCGGGCAAGGGCGGCGGCCTCCAGCTGGCCGGGCCCGCCATCGGCAAGATGGATGAGC
Source organism: Streptomyces sp. NPDC051684 (assembly GCF_044453445.1). NCBI lineage: Bacteria > Bacillati > Actinomycetota > Actinomycetes > Kitasatosporales > Streptomycetaceae > Streptomyces > Streptomyces sp. NPDC051684. The sequence continues at coordinate 80,829 of NZ_JBITCS010000029.1, forward strand.
GCGAGGCCGAACAGGCCACGGGACAGCGGCTCGCGCCCGGCAGGCTCGTGCGGGGCGGCGCGCTGGACGCGCTGGCCGACCATCCCGAGCTGCTCAAGCCCGCCGGCATCGACTCGTCGCTGATCGAGGGCCTGCAGAAGCTGCAGGAGCCGAAGGTGGCGCAGAAGATGGAGTTCTCGGCGCAGCTGCCCGAGGACCTGCCGGGGGACCTGCGGCTGCGCGACATCTCCGTCGCGGACGACGGCATCCGCGCCGAACTGTCCGGCAAGGACGTGCCGTTCGGAACCTGACGCACGCCCGCGTACGTCGACGTACACCGACGCACGTTGAACACGGTCGCCCGTGGCGCTGATTTCCTGCGCTGCGGGCGACTTTGTTTCGCCGGTACCGGTAGCGGTTGGTCTGTCGGCGGCGGCATCGGCATCCGCCGCGAACCACGGTGTTCAGCGTGCGGTCCAGTGGGGAGCGGTGCGGGCCCAGGCGTTGTCCCATTGGCTGAGGTTGTGGCGGTGGATCAGGCGGGTGGCGGCGCTGTGGGCCGCGAGGCCGGTGAGGGGAACGGAGAAGAAGGCGAGCAGGGCCCAGCCCATGGTGTGGTTGCGGACCTGTTCCGTGGTCAGGGGCGGATCGGTGAGGGCGCCGTCGGCGCCGGTCCAGACCCGGACCGTGGTGCCGGCCGACAGGGACGGCTCGACGTTGGCCTTCCCGGTTCGTGTCCGGCCGTGCTGGTCGGTGTAGCGGACGGGGACGGTGACGCTCAGAGGGGGGTTTGTTGGTGTACTGGATGACGACTGAACTGGAGTGTTGCTGATTGGGTGAGAGGTTGAATTGGCTGTTTGAGTGGGGAGTTCAGAGTGTTTGAGCTGGGGTTATGGGTTCTGCGTGGAGGGGTTTCTGGTTTGTTGTAGGCGGTGGTAGGGCGTAAAGGGTAGATGTGTATTTGTGCTGGTCAGGGCGGTGTCGAGGAGCGGATGCAGGCTTTCAGGGCGTGGTCGGCGGTGAGAGGAAGACCGTCTGGTTGGCGTTGAGCTGGTTCCGTGCGCCGTATTTGTCCGTGGACCACAATGCGGCCAGTCGTGGTAGGAGGTCGGGGAGGTCGGATGGGCGGCTCGGTTTGCTGTTGTGGCGGGTGAAGGGGCCGTCGGTTTCCAGGAGTACGCGATCGGGCGGGATCTCCTGCAACAGTCGTTGGGCTCGTGTGGAGACGATCATGGCGGGGTTGACCGAGAACCACAGGCCAGCGTTCACGGCTTGGTCCAGCAGTCCCAGCGGTCCGGTGTACCAGTGCAGGATCGCGCGTGAGGCACCGGCCTGTGCCAGCCGCTCGATGGTCTCGAGTTCGGCGCCGCGGCTGTGGATTGTCAGGGGGAGTGCGGTTGTACGCGGGTCGGACAGGATCGCTTCGAAGATGCGGAGTTGGGCGCGTCGGGATGCCCGGCCGACGGGGGAGAAATCCAGGCCGATCTCGCCGATCCAGGGTGCGTCGGGCAGGAGGCGCAGGAACCGGGCGAGGTCAGAGGGGGCGAACGAGGCGGCGTGTAGGGGGTGCATGCCGAGGGCGGATACGACGCCGGGGCGGCGGCCGAGGCGTGTGCGCAGCATCCGGTACTGGCCTGGGTCTTCGGACACGGCGACGATGGCGACACCGGCCTCGGCGGCCTCGGCCATCACATCGGTCGGCCGGTCGTAGCCGGTCAGGTGGCAGTGCGTGTCCCAGAGGGCGCTCACGCGGTCCTCTCCAACTGCTCGGTGAGGGCCCCGGTCGCCCCGGTGGTGAGCCATGACCGTACTTCCGTGCTGCCGCGTCGCCATACGTCCAGGAACGCTCGCCGTTCCCCGGCGGGCAGCGGCCCGTTGCGCAGGACGTCCCGGTCCGGGCGTCCTGGCCGGGTGCCGATGACGACGGCGCGCAGGTCGGCGCTGCGATCGGAATCCGTATCGAGCAGGGCGGGATCGCTCAGCGCGTCCCATGAATAGTCGTCCGCGCTGTCCCATCCGGTACGGGCCATGGATGCCCTGCGGATGAGGCAGGGGAAGCAGTAGCCGCAGTTGCCCTGTGGGCGGCGGGCGTAGCGGGCGACTTCCGGGTGGGAGCAGGAGACGCTCAGGCGGGACAGATCGCGCAGCAGTTCCGGGTTGCGGCTGGACTCCAGCATCTCGCCCTTGGTCATGAGCCGGTAGGGGTTGACCAGCGGGTTGTTGATGCCGACGGCCCGGGCGGTTTGTTGGAGCAGCGACAGGAAGTGGGGGTGGGTGGTGCGGGTGCTGAAGCTTCCCGAACGTGCTGGGGTGAGTGGGACGTTGACCCCGATGTAGCCGTTTTCGGGTAGGTAGACCGGGACGGCGGGGCCAATGGACGATGCCAGGGCCAGCGCGGAGGTCAGGAAGAGCAGTGACCGCGAGCGGCTGGTGGTCTCACGCTCGGGAGGCAGCGGCTGATCCTGGGCGAGGTGGTGCGGAGCCGGCCTCAGGAACAGGGGCTGGCGCCGCACCCTGTGCCCGTAGTGCGCACGCAGTCGTTGGAACAGCCGGGCCTGTGCGTTGGGTGTCTGTCCGCCTTCGTAGTGGGACAGCAGCAGCAGGCGCCGTTCGGAGTCCCCCTCGAGGAGGTCGATGGCCCCGCACAGTGAATCCAGCCCGCCGGAGAACAGACATACGGCGTCCGCTTGCGGCGACTCGCGCTCCACCGGACTGTACGGCGCGTTCGTTCGCGTCCCGGAGCGGGGGCGGGTGCGGATGTCCCACCGGTCGCCGGTCAGGAAGACCAGTGTCCGCTCGGCGTCTTCGCTTGGCCAGGTATCGGGGGCGTGGACCGGCAGCCGGAGGCTGATGTCCCGGGTCCACGCGTCGACGGTCTCGCGCCGAGGGGTGACGCGGTCGGCGCAATAGGCGGCGATGCCCAGCAGCAGCAGGTCGGCCGCCGGCGACGGGGGAGCGACGTTGGAGAAGAAGGTGGCGTTCGCCTGCACGGTAGCCGCGGCGGAGCCGGGGGCGAAGTCCAGGAGCGTCTCCCCGGGCGTCGGGGCGTCGGCGGACGGCAGAAGGCGTACACGGAACACGCTCATGCCAGGCTCTCCAATGTGGCGTAGGCGACCTGCATGGCCTGGTCGGCGATGTCGCGGCCCTGCGGGCCGTTCCAGTCAACGGACAGGGGGTCGGACGGCAGGTTGATGACGACACAGTCCTCGATGACCTGACGCATCTGCCGGTCCGCGCGGAGCGCGGCTGCCGGGTCGGTGATGCGCCCGAGCCGTTCGGCGATCACTGGGATGCGGTTGTAGAGGTAGTTCGTCAGGAACAGGTGCAGCAACCGTTCGATGTCGTCGCGAGTTGCCCGGGCCTGCTGCAGTTCCTCCCATGTGTCGGCTTCGCCGAACAGTTCTTCCAGCACGTCACACATCGCGTCGCGGGCCGCTGCAGCGTCCAGGCCGCTGCCGTCACCGGACAGCGTGGTGACCAGCTCGTCGACGATTTCGAACCGGTCCCGGCCCACTAGGTCGCCGAGCGACGCCTCGCGCAGCGCCTCGCCCAGCCCGTTCGTGCCGATACCGGCGAGCAGACCACCGAGCCGTTGGACGCTGGTGCGGCCTGCTACGGCACCCGTGGCCGCGGCAGCTGCTCCGCCGAGGACCGGGACATGCCGGGCCAGCAGCAACTTGGCGGATCCGGAGCCTGTGCCTCCTTGCCCGGTGCCGCGGAAGTACGAGGTGGCGGCGTACTTGAGGTCAGTCCACGCGCCGCCGGTGCCGCTGGTGCGGTCGGTCGAGGTCCCCACCTACACCGACCGCCCTCTGCCAAAGGCGCGAAGCCTGGCGACGACGGGGCTGATGCCGTGGCCGCTGCTCTGCCAGCCGTCCAGAAGGGCCGCGACCTCCTGGCGGTCCCGGGGAAGCCTACGCACGGCGGACGACAGCTTCGCCCGAGGGATCCCGTCCAACGGAATACTGCTCAGCGTGTGGCACACCGCGGCCACCGTGTCCGGTACCCTCTCGGCGATCTCCACTGCGCTGTCCCATGCGCCGCTGTCCGGGTCGCGCAGTACACGTGCGAGCAACTGGTCCATCAGCAACGGCAGATTCTCGGCCTGCACTGTTTCGCCAACGGACTGAGCCGCGGGGCGTCGAGTGCCGACGACGTCGGACTGCAATCGGATCAGAAGATCCTGCAGCGCGGCCGGGAGGCGCGCAGCACCGGCGGTGACGGTCAGCTTCGCGCGTGCGTAGGTGAAGTACGGGCCCAGGTCGGTTCCACCCAGCGCAGGCTCCAGCCGTAGCCATCGGGCGATGTGCGGCTGGTCGGCCCAGGACACGACCTCCGGATCCGGAAGCTCGCTCTCCTCGGCCGACTCGGTCTCCTCCGCGCGGCCGCCAGCTCCACCCGAGTCCGAGGAAGCGCGCCGCCGCCCCCGTCCGGGCGCGGGCCGAGGGAAGGCCGCGGCGAGTGCGCGCTGCTCCGCCGCCGCCAGCTCGGCAACCGTGCCGCCCTCACCTCGCACCTGCCAATCGAACAAACGTTGGAAGTCGGTCAGGTGCAGCTCCTCCAGGACCATGAGCTTGGCCAGCACGGCCGCGTCCAGGTCTGTTCCTCGGCGCTGCGCGCTGCCCTGGCGCATGATCACCGAGTTCATGAAGCGCTTCAGCTGGCGCGGGTTGCCGCGCAGGGCGGTACCGAGGATCGGCGCGATGGAGCCAGCCCAACCCATGTCGGTGAACAGGGTCGACGGCATGCGCTCGCGGCCCAGACTGTCCACGGCCAGCCCTTGGTTGAGCGAGACCGCCAGGGCACTGCGCATCCGGCGCTGCACCATCGTTCAGGACAGTCGTGAACTCGTCATTCCCTAGGTGTAGTTGGGCGAGAAGGAGCTGCATGTAGGTCTCCGCCTCCGGGGCGGAGAGCGCGGGAATCGTGATTTTGACCTGCAGCATTTTTTCCAGGTACTCGGCGCCCAGACCGGTCGCGCCGGGCTGGTCCGTGCTGGGATAGAACCTGTCGATCGCCGCCTGGACCACTTGAGGGTGCGCGGCGATAACGTAAGCGCTCTTCTTTGTGTGAAGGAAGATCCGGATGCCTTCGAAGGTGTCGACAATCGTGCCTGGCAGGCAGCGGTCGAGGTCGTCGACGAGGACGACGACCGCCGTCACATCTTCCAGCGTCTCCACGAGCGCCTCGAAGCGGGACCGGAAAGATGCGACATCGGCCAGGACGTCGCCGTCGGTCGCCGGAGCGGCAGCTGCTGCGGACGTCGCCTGCTCCGCACGGTCGAGGGCCGCGTTTCCCATGACGGCTGTCTGCTGGGCGACGGCTTGGGCAAGGGGAGCCAGATCCGGTTGGTAATGGGTCGCGGCCAGTTGGGCGGCAGGCCCCACGCCCGAGAGGGCGGCTCGTCCGGCGAAGACCGCCGGACGCCGAAGCCGGTTGAGGCACCTTCGCAGGACCCCGATCTCCTGTGATGCCGGGACGTTGGACGCAGCCTCGTCCTGGAGCCGTTTCAGGACAGCGTCCATCAAGGCGATCTTGATGTCGTCATAGCCCTCGAACTGCCACGGGCTAAACGGCACCACCACGTAGTGCCCGCCGTCCACAGGCGGCTCCGCTTCGATGCGAGCCGCCACGATCTTGAGAAGGCTGCTCTTACCTGATCCCCATTCACCGAGCAGGCCCACCGTCAAAGGCAGCAGCCGAGGCCGCGTCAGCGCCACCATCAACTCGTCCACGAGGAAGTCGAAACCGAGGAGATCCACATCGGCTTCGTTGTCCGACCACATGCCGCGCTACCTCAACTTCCGACCGCTCCCGGCCCCGGGCACGCCACTGTGCCAGGGGCCCGAGTGAGACCCGTGCGTTGAGCATACGAGCCCCCACCGAGACTCCCTTCACGGAACGCGCATTTTCTCTCAAGGCGCGCGTACCCGACGGGGCGGGTCTGTTTGTGTTGGCGGCTGGTGGGGCTATTTGTGCTGGTGGGGGCGGCTGTGTTGCTCGGCGAGGTGGTCGAGGCGGATGGCGTCGAGTGATTGCTTGGTGATGCGTTCGGTGCCGTCGCAGATGGCGGTGATGGCGGCTTGGCGGATGAGTCGGGCGAGGGATCCGATGCGGCCGGCGGTGCGTTGGTGGAGGTAGGGGGCGTGGCGGTTCAGGGTGCCGGGTGTGTGGTGGGGGAGGTCGAGGGCGTTTTCGATGTCGGTGATGACCTCGCGGAAGGGGTGGCGGGTGCCGTGGCGGGCGGGGAGGGGGCCGCAGTCGACGAGGGTGGCGCGTCCGGCGAGTTGGGCGCCGCGCACCCCGCTGAACAGGGGGGTGTCGGTGACGTTGATGCCGGCGTAGACGAAGGTGGCGGGGAGGCGTTCGGTGAGGTCTTTGAGGAGGTCGGCGGTTTGGGCGCCGGTGGTGGTGCGGGGGTTGAGGCGGTGGATTTCGTCGATGAGGACGAGTTGGATGCCGGCGGTGGTGTAGGTGTGGCAGACGGCGTCGGTGATCTGGGTCTGGGTCATGCGGGTGGTGACGGGGATGCCGAGGTAGCGGGCGAATTCGGTGACGAGGGTTTTCGCGGTGGCGCCGGGCGGGACGAGGACGTAGGCGACGGGGACGGCTGTGTGGGCTGTTCCGGGTGGTGGCGGGTTTTTGCGGGTGTGGGCGAGGTGGCAGGTGCGGCCGACGTTCAGGAGGGCGGTTGTTTTTCCGGCGGCGGCGGGGCCGGTGACGATCAGTGAGGGCCGGGCGGTGGTCTGTTGGTGGCGGCCGAGGATCATCAGGGTGCGGATCTGGGTGGCGAGTTGGCTGATGGCGGGGGTGCGGATGGTGACGAACGCGGAGTGGTAGGCCAGGCGTTGTTCTGTTGTGCGGGGTGGGTCGCCGGGCTGGGGCGGTGTGGGCGGGGCGGTGGCGGCGAAGCGGTGCCAGCCCTGCCAGGTGGTCAGGGGCCAGGACGGCTCGCCCGCATAGCTGCCCTCGGCGTCGTGGGGTGTGCTGCTCGCTTCTGGCGGGTTCAAGGTCACCAGTGGCCGGCTTCCTCGTGTGCGTCGTAGAGCCCGAATCCGGTGGCCGGGGCGGGGCTTGAGGCGTCGTCGGGCAGGTCGTCGAGGTCGTCGATGCTGTCGTCCGCGTCGGGGGCCGGGTGTGCCGGGTGGTCGGCGGGTGCTTCGGTGTCGTGGCCTGCCTGCCGGGCTGTGGGGATCGGAGTGCGGGCCATGAGGGTCTGTTCGGTCTGGGTGGCGTGGCCGGCGTGGACGCGGCGCATGAGCTGGTCGAGGGCGTCGGCGAGGTCGGCTTCATGGCTGTCGGCGTCGTGGTGGTTGCTGTGCACGGCGAGGGTGCGGATGTGCTGCCAGGTGCGGTCGTTGAACGGCTGGTGGACGTGGTCGCGGTGGATCCACGGGATTTCGGTGAGTTCTCCGTCGGGCAGCCGAATCCAGATCTGGCGTACGTCGTGGGGGTTGTAGTGGATTTCCCATTTCCCGCCGCGTCCGGCGACGGGGGAGGGCTGGCCGCGGTAGGGGGCCAGGAGGTCGGTGTCGTAGGTGCGGTGGTGGATGCGGATGCCGGCGGCGGTGATGGCCTGCCAGCGCACGGGCAGCAGTTCGAGGTAGTCGCGGCCGGTCAGCGGGACGGGGACGTGTCCGGTGATGGCGACGAGCGCGGCCCACATCTGGTTCGGGGCGAGGGCCTTCTTCGGCATCATCGGGTGGCGCAGGCCTTCGTGGGGCCGGTGGTGGTAGTGCACCAGCCATTCGTCCAGGAGGTCCTGCAGCTGGGCGACGCTGTAGCAGGCCTCTTTCTCGGCGTCGGGGCCGCGGCGGGTGACGTCGGGTCCGGTGTAGCCGGGCAGGTGCTGGCAGAACAGCGCGTTGATCGAACCGAAGGTCCGCTCGACGATGCCTTTGGCGGTGGGGGCGTGGGGCGGCGCGGGCTGGACGCTGATGCCGAGGGTCTCGCAGGCGGCGGTGAACGCGGCGGAGACGAAGACCTTGCCCCGGTCGACGACGATCGTTTCGGGCAGGACGACGGGCCGGGCCGCGGCGCCGGCGAGGCGCTCGTCCAGCGTTGCCAGCCGGTGGTGGGGGAGGGCGCGGGCACGGTCCATGCGCAGGATGTCCGGCCAGGCGGGCCGGGCGGGGTGCGGGACGGCCATCTCCGCCAGCAGCAGGGCCGCGTCCACGGCCTTGGTCGCGCTCGGGCACAGCACGGCGGCCAGGATGGCGCGGGTGGCGACATCGATGGCGATGGTGAGTTCGGGCCGGGCCAGACGGCCGTCGTCGAAGAGGGCCAGGACGTCCAGGCGGGTGGTGTCGACCTGGACCTGCTCGCCGGGCCGCAGCGCCGTGGCGGGGGTGAAGGCCCGCCCCTCGAAGCTCGCCGGCACCTGCCTCACGGGTCCGGTGGGCAGTTCGCCGGGGCGGGCCAGTGAGGTGACCAGACGGTACAGCGTGGCCTGCGACGGCACCGGCACCGCACCAGGGCCGTGCCGGTCGGTGAGGATCTGGTTGATCAGCGGGAACAGGCCGCTGATGGTGCCCTTGGAGCGTCCGCGCCGACGGCGCAGCGCGTCGCGGACGGCGGCGACGACCCGGTCGTCGGCCCGCCCGGTGGGGCTGGCGGCGCGGGTGGTGCGATGGTCGAGCAGCCCCCACAGCCCCTGTTTGCGGTAGGCCAGGCGCATGCGCTGCACCGTGGTGCGCGACACCCGCCCGAAGCCGAGCGCGGTCAACTCCACCGCCTTGGCCTGCTCCCGCTCGGCCAGCGTGTGCGCCTGCGGGTCGTACTGCGGCCGCACGCCCCCTTCGCTGCCGGGGCCGTCGGGCAGGCCGCACTCGACCTCCCGGACATGGCGCTGCCAGGCCAGCGCCTTCTCCCGCGCCGCGGCGGGCGCGGTCTCGAACAGGCCCCACTGCGGGGCCGCCTGGGGCACGTCGGCGCCAATCACGCGGAAGTCCGGGTCGGCGAACAGGTGCCCGGCGAGCACCGACTGGCCGCCGCCGTCCGGGCCGACGAGACGGATGTCCTGCCCCGACAGGGCGACCACCTGCCAGCTCACGCCCCGGAAGCGGACATGGCAGCCGACCTTCACCGCCGGCCGGGCCGGACGCCGCGCGCTCACTTGTCCCCTCCCGTTTTCCCGGGGCCGCTCCAGCCGGGCGGGCCGACAAGAACGCGCTCGTGCAGGGCCGCATCCAGATCGGCCGTCAACTGCCCGTGCCACAGGGCATGGAAGACGACGGGAAGAACCTCGATCGGATCGCCGACCGCTTCGGCACCCGCGATCAGCGGCCGGGGCGTGGCGAACGCCTCCAGGACGGCCGCCGTCAGCCCCGGGCGGCCCGCGTTGCGCGGATGACGGTAACCGGCCAGCCACTTCAGGTTGGCGGCCGGCACGTCATCGAGCGGTTCCAGGCGCCGGTAGGTCCAGCCGATGTGCGCGCAGGCCTGGGCTACCGCGTCCGCGGCGCTGAGGGCGCGCTCGCCGCCGGCGCCCGCATGGCTGGGGCAGTCGGCCAGCAGGGCGGCGCCGTCGCTGTAGCGGGCGAACAGCTGCGGCACCCACGAGCGGACCTGCCCCCGGGGATTGCGCCACAGCAGCCGTACCGGCCGCCCCGCCAGCCCCGTCACCCGCGCATCGCGGTCCAGGACCATCAGCTGGGTACGCATCGCGTTCGACGCCGCCACCACGTGCCGCCCGGTCGTCGCCGACCACCACAGGCCTGGCCCCCAGCGCCGCCCCGGGACCGCCGGGAACGCCGACACCGGCGGCAACTCCTCGAACGCCACGGTCATGGCGGCATCCGCCCACCGCTGCTGGACCGCCTGCCCCACCGGGTCGAGGAACACTGCCTCGAACCCGCTCCCACGATCCTCGGCCACTCGCCCTGCCCGGCCCCCGGGCCGTACTGCTCCTGCGCTGTTCACCTGCGTCAGCCAAGCCGCCGAAGCCCACAGAGGCTGCCACTTTCAGGATTCCTGCCACAAACGAGTGCTCTGTCAGCTAACTACTGACGTCCTGCCCGGCTCTGCCGCACTCAGATGCCGTCCTCCTGCTCGCCTGCCAACAGCATCCCGGCGAGCTCCTGGGCGGGCAGGCCCGCCCACTGGGCCACTTCCTCAAGCGGTACTCCGCCGTTGATTGCCGCCACTGCGGTCCGCTTGCGCGCATGCTCGATCTGACCGGCACTGTGCCCGAGACCGCGCAGCAGTTGCCGGGCGACGTCGGCGGTCGCGCCGCTCTGCACGCCGCGCAGCTGCAGCAGCTGTTCCTGCGTGCTGTCGATGAGATGGCCGATCCGTGTCCGCTGCTCGGGCGGGACCACCGTCCGCCACATCGTCCCCGAGCCCGGCGCCCGTCTTTCCTTGCCGAGCACCCGCAACTGCCCGGCCATGGTGGCCGGCTGATGTTCCTGGCGCACCCACCAGGGATCGTTTGCGTACCCCGGCGGGCCGCCGGCTCCGCGGCGCCGGCTGATGACGCTGCCCATCCAGGCGATCAGCGGACCGCCGTGGTCCGTCGCCGCAGGCGGACCTAGCCACGTGCGCCCCACCCGCTGGCCGAGCCGGTGGCAGAACATGCCGTCGGCGGGCAGCGGCCGCGGCCGCCCTGCACCACTGTCCGTCCACACCAGCTCGGCCATGCGCGGATCCAGCAGCGCGTCGGCGACCGCCACCACCTCGGGGAAGACGACCGCGTCCCGCCCCACGATCCGCCACCGCTCCAGATCGCCCCCGGCATCCCCGCCCGCGACCCGGTGCAGCCGCCGCGGCCAGATCGTCTCCCGCTCCCACTGCAGAGCCTGCTCCCACCACCGGGCCACCACCGCATGCGCCAAGGCGAACACCCGCTCCGGCTCGGCCCCGGCCCGTACCGCCCGCCGCGCCACACCCGTCCACCGCCGCTGCGCCGCGACGACCTCGGGCAGGCCGCGCACGTCGAGGTGTTCCAGCGGCTGGTTGGCGTCCGCGTCCAACAGCCACCGCCCATGCCGCGCGCACACCCGCTCCCACCGCGGCGTGTACCGCACCACCCGCACGGCCGCCCCTGTACGCCGGACCGTGCACAGACGGCAGCCGAAAGCCACCGGCCCGGCGACCTCGCCACCGATGCGCCACAGCCCCACCGGATCGCCGGCCTCGGCGCGGAGCTTGGCACTCTCTTGCGCCCAGGACGGCAACGCCCGCGCCAGGACGTCTTCCTCCACGCCGCACAGGCCTGCCAAGACCTGCCGTCCAGCCGCGTTCAGCAGCACCTCGGTATCGGCCCGCGCGCCCCCGCCCTCGTGCCGGGCCGGGTAGTTGCGCCACTTCCAGCAGGCCCGCAGCACCTTCGCCTCCATCCCGTAGCGGCTGGCGGTGCGGCATATCAGCGACGCCGTTGTCTCTCCGGCGAAGGGCGCGACACGGAAGATCCCGGGCGGGAGACTGCCGCCCGGGACAGCCCCGTCGGTGTTAGCCATGGCGGCTTCATTCCTCGCTCTCTGTTCTTGGCGGATCCGGCTGTCCGCAGCCGCTGCGCCGCAGGTCTGGGTGGGCGCGGCGCTCGGGTCTGTGCTGGAGACCGCGCGGTGGCTGACGCAGATGCAGACGAAAGCCGATGCCCCTGGATCGACGTCGCTTTCTGACCAGCATGTTCCTGGGACACATCGCAGTGTCAGAACAGGTCTCGGACGGGGTCGTATGTGCCGAAGGCGCGGGCGCTGGCGTCCTCGATGAGTGTGCAGAAGGCTTCTTCGTGGTCGTGCAGGGTGCCGGGGGGACGGTTGTTGTCTCTGTTCCAGCGGGGCAGGCCTGAGCCGTCGATGGCGGGCCGGGGGATCGGGGTGAGCCAGTAGTCGCTGGTGATGACGCGGGCGGTGCCGTCGTCGCGGTCATGTGTGAGGGCCTGAGGGCAGTCGTCGCTGCTGTCACCCGCGCCAAGCAGCACGGTGGGGGACTGCAGCGCGTCGGCGATCGAGCGGACCTTGTCCACCTCGCCCTCGGTCAGCTGGCGGCCGTGCCGTTTCACCTCGGCGGGAATGATGGTGCCGTCCGCCATGAGCAGGGCGATGTCGGCCTCACCGATCTGCTGCTTCCCGCGGTAGAACTCGACTCCGGGGTGCGCGCCCACCAGGTAGCCGGGCCGGTTCGCCAGGGCCGCGATCAGCCAGCGCATGATCAAGGCGTGGTAGACGGAATCGTCGTCGATGGACCGTCGCAGGGGTTCGGCCAGGCGGTATCGGAACGTCAGCGACGTCAGGGCGAACGGGTCCACCATGGTGCGGCCGCATCGTGGGCAGCCGGCGTTGCCGGTCTGCTCCACCGGGCGCAGGACTTTGAAGCCGCAGTGATCACAGATGAGCTGGACGACACGCAGGACGAGGCGCCGCTGCAGTGCCCACCGCAGCCAGGCTTCCGCGACCGAGCGTTTCCCGCCCAGCGCTTTGCTGAGGGAGCTGAGATCGAATGCGCCCGAGGTCTCGGCGTCATGGCTGACGTTGATGTCCGCGAGCAGTTCGGAGAACTGCGCCATTGCGGCGTCGGGATCTTCCTGAGCTGCGGCTACCTGCCTGGCCAGACGATCCGCCCGCGCCTTGAACCAGCTCATGGATGTGCTTGCCGCAGTGGAGTACAGCAGTGAGAGCAGGCCGCGATGAGCCAGCCAGCGAACCCCGTGCGCACCGCCAGCGAGTTCGGCCAGCGCGAGGGCGTGCTGTCCGGGGACGGACTCCCGTACCGTCAGGCCGTGTTCACGCGCGGCCGCCTCCAAGAGAGACCACGCCTGCGGCCACTGCACTTCGGCAACGCCCGTCGCTGAAGCACTGACGATCGCGCCGCCTCCGCCGTACGCCGGGTACACGGACCAGCGCCCACCGCGTAGCGGTACCAACGAAGGCAGCGGCTGCCGGTCGACCTCGACCGTGACACGGACCGACTGGTCCGTGTTCACCAGAGCCAGTATCTCCCGGTCGTCCTCGGTCAGTGTCGGCGCCAGCGCGCGGCCGGCGGCGAAGGTCAGCGGCATGCTGGAACTCCGGGCCAGGAGCGCGGGAGTGGCGACCAATACATCGGAAGGGCTGAGGGCGTAAACCGGACGGTGGGGCAGAGCACGCCCCACAGCCTCAAGCTCCTCCTGCGGCAGTGTGGCCGAGGTGAGCACCATCATGGGCGCCGCGCCGGTCACCCAGAACGGCTGACGAGCGACGGTTTCGATCCTCGCTTCCGCTTCGGCGGCGTCCAGTTCCCCAGCCGGGGTACGCGACACCGGCAGGCCGATCGGCACGATGTGGGACCAACCGTGCAGGGCCCGCAGGTTCCACAACAGGGCGGCGTCCGCGACGCTCTTGTGCTCGCAGAGGACGTAGACGTTGCGGCCCAGGTCGCGGGCTGCCGCTCCGGCTTCCTGCAGCCAGTCGTCAACACCGTTGGTGCCCACCCACACGGGACGGGGCGTCAGGGACATCCGGCTCAGTCCCACGGGCGTGACCTGCCGGCACCGCGTCAGCAGGTCATTCACCCCCAAGCTTTCGGGTGTTTGCCGCTCGAGGGTCAAGACATCGGAGAACTGCAGATCATCGCGGGCTTTTGAGTACGCAAGCAGGTCCTCGTCAGGCCGGTGCGGCAAGCGCCCCAGCATGACGCTGTACACCAGCTCCCAGGGATCGTCCGCCGGTGTGTCTGTCACGGTCACCGTACGGAGACTCTCAGCGTCCCGCGCCCCGGCAATCATGAGAACCGGTATTTCTTCGCCCCGCACCGTCGGCAGCCGCATCGCCTCGCCCAGTTCGCGGCATCGCTGCTGCCATGCCCGTGACTCGGTATCAGGGACGACGACCGTAAGGTAGTCGAGCTCGCTGCGCAGCAGCATCGTCCGGTACAAGTCGCTGACGCTACCGTCAGCAGCCACCGGAACAATGAGGTCGCCGACCCCGCCCCACACCTGGCAGGCACGCTCGATCACTCGCAGCAGGCCTGCGTAGTCGTCGTCGCGAATCAGAAAGGCACGTCTAAACGGTCGCACATGGCGGCGCGCCAATACCGTTCCCTGCGTGGCAATCCGGTTCAGAACGTTTTGCATTCCGAGGCCCCCGAAGTCCGTCTGCGTTCCTCAACAGATCATGCCGGGTCCACGGCAGGGTCGCGCCTGGATCCGCAGACACCAGCCAGCGACTGTCAGCTTGACCTGGCGTATAGGACGGCGATGTCAGTGATGTGAGGCAGCATCAGAGCATGACGCAGATGAACAGAGAGTGGGCGATCGAGAAGCTCAAGGGTTTCCTCCACACCGCAGCAGTCGAGTGGGTTGCGCCACCACACGGCATGGTGAGTGCTGGGAGCTTCAAGTTTAAGAATGCTTCGAAGCCAGAGGCGCAGGCTGCTGCGCACATCGCGGAGCAGATCTTGGACCGGGTGATCCCTGACTGGCGAACTGCAGACTGGGAAGAAGCCAAAGGGCAACCGATGTGGCGCCACCGGGAGGCGGCTCACCGCGCGGTCGCCTTCCTGGAGGCAGAACAGGAATTGCAGGAGAATCTCGGCAGTGGCGCGCCCCAGCTCGACGCAGCCACGCTGCACCCATGGGTCTGGGGCAGCGTGCAGGGCCTGTGGAGCAGCGGCCACTTCCGCGAGGCGGTCGGCGCTGCCGCCAGGGCAGTGAATGTGCAATCCCAGGCGAAGCTTGGACGACGAGACGCCTCCGAGGCCAAGCTCCTCTCCGATGCTTTCTCCACCAATCAACCTGCCCCGGGGCACCCCCGCTTGCGTCTCAGCGAGAACGACGGGAGCGACACATTCAGAAACCGCCACGACGGTGCAGGAAACTTCGCAAGGGGTGTCTACTCAGCCATCCGCAACCCCATCGCCCACGAAGAGGATGAGGAACTGGAAGAGAACGAGGCACTGGAGCAGCTGGCCGCCTTCAGTATCTTGGCGAGATGGGTGGACACCGCCGCAGTGGAGAATGCCAGGTGAGAGCCGAACTATGCTCCCCGAGAGCGGCGTTCTCCACGCCAGAGGCGAGCGCCGCTACGCCGACAACCTGACTCCAGCCCCACACGCATCGAGTGCTCTCCGCTTGTGTCACGGAGCAGTAGTGATGCCAGCAGCGGTCAATAGGTGCTGTTGGCCGGGGTGGAGGGTGCTCCATTGGCTGCGTTGGGCGTTGGCCCACTGTTGGAGTGTGTCGGGGAGGGGTTCGTTCCCGCTGATCGTGGTGCGGTATTGCTGCCAGGTGCGGTGCCAGGTGTAAGGCCAGGGTGGGTTCCACCACGGGTCCAGGGCAGTGAGCGCCTCAACAGTGGCGGTGGAGAGGGTGCCGGCGCGTTGTTTGCGGCGTTGCTGTCCCAGCCATATGCCGAGGGGGAAGCCGTCTTGTCGGGTGTGTTTGCCCGAGGTGAGGTGGCCGTGCTGGGCGGCGTAGGCGCGCGCGTGGCCGAGTCCGGGGCTGACGGGGTAGGAGCGTGTGGCCGGGGCGGGGCGTTCGCCTACAGGAGTGTGGGGCGTGATGCCGAGGGCGGTCAGGAGATCCTGCTGGCCGGGGTGGAGACGATCCCAGGACCCCTGCTGGACACGGATCCAGCGGTAAAGGCCTTGAGAGAGGTTCGTGGGCGGTACGCCGTCGGCACCCGTAGCTGCCGTGCACAGGCGGCGGTAGGCCTGCTGCCACGGCAGGGGCCAGGCCGGATTCCACCAAGGATCGATCATGGCCAGGGCTTTGGCCCGGGCAGGAGATAGGCGCCCCTGACGGGCGCGTTGTCGTTGCGAAGCCAGCCACTTCCCCAGCGGGAACCCGTCGAGGACGGTGCTGACGGGCGCGGCGAGGTTGCCGTATTCGGCCGCGTAGGCGCGAGCTTGTGTGAGCGCGGTGTCCACGAGGTCGAGCTCGGCGCGGGAAGCCGGTGGTTGGGCAGCGCGGGCTGTTTCGGCGGTGATGCCGATCTTGGCCAGCAGGCGCTGCTGTTCGGAGTGGAGTGTCCCGTAGTCGGTGCACTGACGCCTCAGCCAGCTGGCCAGCTCCTTTTCAAGGTCCGGAATGCCGGCACTACCACCGCCATCGACTATGGACGAGGACTCTGACCGCTCGCGTACGCGGCTCCAATTGCGTTGCCATTCCAAGGACCAGCTCGGGTTCCACCACGGGTCGAGCGCTGCAAGGAGCGTGCTGACCGGCCAGGTCTCGCCTGTACTGCGATGGTGCTCCCGCGCCTGGTGCCGCTGTTCGCTCAGCCATCGCCCCAGCAAGAACCCCTCAGGACAAGCCTTCAGGGGCGCGGCGAGGTGGCCGTGTGCAGCAGCGTACGTACGCGCGTGAGCCAGCCCGGGGCCCGTACCGCAGAACTGGGCGATGACCTCGTGGGGGCGGGTGGCGGCGGCCTCGGCGGTGATCCCGATCTCCGCCAGCAGACACTGCTGCGACCGATGCAACTGCTGGTAGCCGGTGCACTGCACGGACAGCCACGTGGCCCAGCCGTCACTGCCGTCCGGCCAGCCCCCTTCCGCGGCCCTGTGGCGCCGGTCGCGGGCATGAGCGCGGATCCGGTGCCAGGTGCGCTGCCACGCCAAAGGCCACGGCGGGTTCCACCACACGTCGATCGCGTCGAGCACCTGAAGGTGCGCTGGTTCGTCCTGGCGGCGGGCGAGGACACGCTGGGCATTGAGCCACTTCCCGAGCGGAAACCCCTGGTACGAGACGTTCTTGGTGGCCAGGGCCAGGCATCCGTGTTCGGCGACGAAGGCGCTCGCACAGGCAACAGCCGTATCGATGCTCGTTGTCCGGCTCGTTCGGCGCGGGCGTGCGCTACTGGCGGCCTGGGCCGTGAGGCCGATGTCGGCCAGCAGGCGGCGCTGTTCGGGGTGGAGCGAGCTGTAGTTGGTGCACTGCAGATACAGCCATTCCCCGGTCAGTACGTGGGTGTCGGGGAAGCCGTCGGCGGCGTTGAGGGGGCCGTGGCGCCTGACGTGGTCGCGGGCGCGGTAGTAGGAGCGCTGCCACTTCACCGACCAGGGGATGTTCCACCACGGGTCCACCTCCTTGAGGGCGGCGGCTTTCTCTTCAGGCAGGGTCAGGGCGTGGGTCTGCTGGTTGTGCACCCATTTCCCCAGGGCGAAGGAACCGACTCGGGTGTCGCGTTGGGTGGCGAGGTGGCCGTGCTGGGCGGCGTAGGTGCGCGCGTGGGCCAGGCCGGCGGCGAAGGCCGCCTCGGCGTGCACGCTGTGGCCTCGCAGCCGTTTCTGAGCCGGCCAACCCTCTGCGCCCACGGTCTGCCGACGTTGGTAGCCCGCGAGAACGTCGGCGAGAGGACGGGGCCGGAGCGCCAAGGGGACCTGCCACAGCCGCTGTTCGTCGTCTTCACTGCCGCCCAGGGCACGGATGCACTGGCACGTCCAGGCAAACAGCGGTCCGTGGGTGCAGGCGGCCAGATGCTCAGTGAGCCACGGTCGCCGCAAGCGATCGCCCAGCTCGCTGGGCACGCAGGGCACATCAGCCAACCGGTAGGGGAGGTGACCACCACCGTCAGCAGCGACGCGGAGCCGCCAGACCGGGCTGGCCAGAAGCGTGGCGAGGGAGACGGTCTCGGGGTAGGTGACCAGATCCCGCGCCAGGACCCGCCACCGCTGCACATCCTCCCCCGCGGGCATGGTCGCCTCCAGCCGCATCGGCCACAGGCGCTCCTCGGGCCACTTCTGCGCCCACCACCAGGCGGTGACCGCCTCAGCAACCTCGAACGCCGAACCAGCGACGGGGGAGCGGCGCAGCAGCCTGAGGTGATCCTCCTGCGCTTGGACCACCTCCGGACATCTGGCCAATCCGACGACACGTCCCGCGCTGCCAGGCACGCCCATCAGCCAGCACCGGTGGCGTGCGCAAACGCGCTGGTGCGCCGCCAGGTACACCCGGGCTGGTGCCACGCGACCGGTCCGCGCAGCCACACAGCCCGGGCACGCTGGACCCCAGGCAGCAACTGTCTCCACCCCGTTGCAAAGCCGCGCTGCCGGCTTCTCCTTCGCCGGGCCCAACGGCTCCTCCCGCGTCCAGGCCGGCAACGCACGGCGCAAGTCCCCCTGCGACACACGACACAGCACCGCGACGCGGTCCCGGGCAGCAGCGTTCAAGAACACCTCACCGTCGCCCCGTAGAGCCCCGCTGACGTCCTGCTGGCCATCCACTTCGGTAATCGCCGACAGCAGACTCCGCACTGTCAGGCCGTACCTGTCTGCGACCCGTTGCAGGAACGACAGCGTCATCTCACCCGGCAGGGGAGTCGCTCGAAAGGCGCCTGCGGCCAGCGACAATTCCCCACCCATCCCGCCCGCTTGTGACAGTGATCGTACGTCGACTCGGCAAGCAGATGCCGGGCCTGCGGCCGGCGTCAGGTCAGTAGTCGAGGTCGAGGTAGTCGATGTCGTTGAGGGTGACGTCGGAGAGTCCCATGGCGCGGCTTCCGCCGTCTTGGAAGTAGATCTCCTTGAATCCCTCGGCGATGATCCTTCGCATCTCCCGATCATTGGCGCCAGCGCTGCGGGCGTCGAAGAGGCGCTGTGCGTACTCCTCAGGGAGGCGCACGGTGAGTCGCCTGAAGCGCCCGTCGTCGGTCGAGCCGGCCGACGAGGTGTACCCGAACTGCGCCCGGGTCTCGACCGTGATTCCGCCGCCGGTGGCGGCCGCCTGGCGCTGGCGGCGCTTGCGGACCTGCGGCTGCCAGCGGGACCGCACCGCGTCCTCGATCGCCGCGGCGACGTCGGGGCGCGCGTGCTTGCGGGCGCCGCGGCGGTAGCGGTTGACGGAGTCGGCGGTCACGCCGATCTCTTCGGCGACAGCCTTGGCACTGCCCAACTGCTTGAGCAGGTAGTTGATGCGGCCCTTGAGCGTCTTGGGCGGCTCGCGGGTGAAGCTCTCCCGGTCGGCACGCTCGATCGCGTCGTCGATCTCGCCCATGGTCTACTCCCCGTCCTCGAGGACGGCGTCGCCGCCCTTGATGTGGCGGGCCGGGTTGAGGCCCTGCTCCATCAGGTCGACGGCCCACAGCATCGACTGGACGCCCTCCAGCTTCGCCAGCCCGGGTGTGGGCCCGAGCCGGAAGCCGCCGGGCTGGGGCTTGCCGGACGCCGCGTACGGCAGGAAGTCGAGCGGGCTCTCGCCGGGGCTCGGGTAGACGACGCAGTCGGACAGCACGGCGAGCGGGAACAGCCCGGTCATCCTCGACATGTTCAGCAGCTTGCGGTGCATGTTGACCCGGGCCTTGGAGATCACGGCGGCACGAATGTCGGGACGCCAGGTCGGCCGCTCCAGAGCCGGCCACCGCTCACCCTCCCTGTAGTGCTTGCCTTGCGGGCGCTCGCGCAGCTTGCCGACGCCACCCTTCACGGTCGCCTTGATGGCTGCGAGCACTGCAGCCATCGCCGGGTCGGTCTGCTTGTGCTGCTCCATCGCGGCGAGGAACGACTGGTCGTCCAGGTCCTTGGTGACGCCGAGGTCGGCGAGGGTGTCGACGTAGGCGGTCTTGAGCCGGTCGTGCCACGGGTCCAGGTACGCGCCCCTCTCGCGGCGCAGGTACGCCTCGATCGGAGCCACGTCGCATCCGAGTTCTTGGGCGTAGGCGACGGTGTGGGTCTGGTACCAGGCAGGTCCCGTCGGGCGGGAGCCGTCCGGAGTGAACGGGCTGGGCAGGCGCGGGTCCAGCTCGATGGGGGACAGGTCGACCAGCCACGAGCCAGGAATCTTCGGGTTGAACGTCGGGGCGTGGAAGTGGTCCGGCGCGCTGAGGCCGACGACCAGGCGGGCCGCGGCCGCGAGGAACGCCGTGTTGAGGTCCAGGCCGACCGCGAAGGGCAGCATGCACTCCTCATCGCTGAGCGAGTCCACCGGCCGCACCCACTGATAGGCCTCTTCGTTGAGGAAGCCGCCCGTCCAGCCGGAGTTCACGACGACGGGATGCTCGGCCGTGGCCTCCGGCGGCGCCGGGTCCATCGGCTCCGTATCCAGGGAGCCGGGGTTGTGGCCGGAGATCCAGTTCCCGGTCTGCGGATCGCGCTCCGGCTTCGTCGGCGGCCGCATCGCCGTCATCAGCTCCAGGCCCGACACGGCCGTGGACCCGCGCGGGGTGATAACCCGCTGGGCGTACACGCCCAGGACGCGGGCGATGTCGGCCGGGTGCATCTCGGCAACTCCGGGCCAGGCGCGCTCGTCGAGGGCGTCCCACGACAGGATCGCCAGCTGCACGCACTGCCGCTCGCGGCCCTGGGCCTTGCGGTAGATCCGCGCCCACGGGCCGAACCCACGCTGCGTGAGCTGCCACTTGGCCTTTGCCACCTGCTTCACGACCGGGTGGTCCTCGGGCAGCCGCAGGGAACGGCGCTGCTCGTGCCCCTCCAGGCGCTCCGGCAGTCCCAGCTTCACGGCCGCGGCCGCGGTGAGCACGACCAGCGGATCGGAGTCCTTGCCGTAACGGTTGAGCTTCGCCGCACCGAGGCCGGACTCGCGCAGCGTCCACTCCACGAGCTCCACGACCGTGGTGGCGGGGCAGTCGAGGACGATGCCGTCGACGCCGTACGCGGAGCCGTCACCGTCGAGGACAGTGAGCGGACCGTGCGGGAACCGCGGATCGACGGCGGGCTGAGCTGTTTTCCTCGCGACCGGACGATGCGATGCCGCAGCTGGCCGAGCGGCGGGACGTGCAGGAACGGCGGCAACCTGCGTGGCGTCCGCCAACTCCGCCTCACACGCGACCGGTTCACTCGACGCCACCGCCGGTGTCGTTGCGGCAACCGAGCCTGCACCGTATGCGGAATGCTTCGCCGCCCACCCGTCCAGCAGCCGCTGGTAGGCGTCCAGACGTGGCGACTTCGGCTCCGAGCGGCCGTTCTCCCAGTTCTTCACCGACTGGGTCGTCGTCTTCAACGCGGTGGCGAGGCGAGCCTGCGTTATCCCGGCGGCCTCACGCAGCCGGGCACGCTCCGCCGGAGGCGGGAGATGCGGCTCCTCCTCCAGCAACGCATCGACGTTCGCGAACAGCTCTTCCTCAGATGCCATAACCTGCACCTTCATGCCAGGAATCGAAGCGGCTTAACCATAAACTTACCCCAACACTTAACCCTTCCGTGCCCACTTCAACCCCAGCGCTTCGAGCGCCGCGAGCTGGCCGGCGCCGAGCTTGGCGCGTCGGCTCTTCTGGTTCATGACCCAGACCCCAAGCCTGATCTCGTGCTCCTGGCCGTCGACGACGATCGCCTCTACGTGACCCCTGGGTACCGTCACAGAGCCCGTGCGCGCCGTGTACTGAGCCAGGGCCAGAGCGCCCTTCTCGAAGGCGCCAGAGGGGGCCCTGGGCGCCTTAGCAGGCGCGGTCTGCTGAGGCACCACCGGCGCGATGCCGAGCTGCTCCAGACGCTCACGCTGCCCGTCTGCCAGGGCCTGCCAGACCTCCGGCTTGCGCTGCTGGGCCAGCCACTTCCCGATGTCCATGCCGTGGACCGTGACGCCGGGCAATACCTCGGCCTGGCCCTCCTCGTCGCGGACCAGCTCGCGCAGAGCGGCGTAGTGCCGCTGCCACGCCGCAGGCCATGGCGGGTTCCAGTCCTCGTCGATCTCCCTCAGCGCGGTCTCCCACTCCGGATGACCCTCCAGCGCGCCCGCGCGGCGGAGGTTGCTCAACCACTGCCCTACCGGCCTGTCCAGGGCCACGGCGGACCTCGGAGCACAGAGGGTCCAGTGGTCCGCGTAGTACGCCTTCACGGCCTCCAGGTTCTCTTGAAAGCGTCCATCAGCAATGCTCCACACCATGCCGAGCCTCTCCAGGCGCTGGGCGCGCTGGCCGGTCATCTGCCCGGCTGCGTAGGCGCGTCGTTGTTCCGCCACCCACTGCCCAAGCGGTGTCGCGCCCTCGCGGTGTCCGTAGGGCACCCTGGCGTTCCCAACCCGCTCGACGTACGTCTTCAACTTCGCCCAGCCGCGGGCCCAGTCCTGGCGTTCGGTGTCGATCACGTTGAAGGAGACCCACTCCGCGACCATCACCGGATCACATGGTGCCGCGAAACGGAGCAGCAGACGAGTTTCCTCCCCGGAATCTTCCTCTTCCTCGTCACCGATATGAACAGAAGGGGCCACGATCTCCTTCTGTGGCTCCTGCGGAATGGCCAGCAGTTCCACGGCCTCTTCATCGTGGGCCCTAAGCCCCTGCAATACCTTGACCAACGGCCGGTACGAGCCGGAGGTGAACATGTCCTCCGGCTGCTCACCTGGCGAGAGGAACACCGGCACGATCAGCGACGCCAGCTTCTTCTCGCCGGGCTTCTGCCGCAGCGCCCGTCCGATCGCCTGGACGATGTCGTGCGGCGCGCCCTTCGGATCGAGGAGGGCCACGCAGTCCACGCTTCTGATGTCGACGCCCTCGCCCAGAACCTTGCAGTTGGAGAGCACGGCCCGCCGCGCGGTGGTGCCGAACGAGCCGAGGACTCTCCGTCGTTCCTCGGGGACGTGGTCCCCGCACAGCCAGTCGGCCCAGATCTTCGCCGGATACGTCTCCGGCTGGTCCGCGTGCAGCCTGTTTGCGACCTTGCCCAGACCCTTCGCGTACGCCTCGGCCTCCATCGTGCGGTGATGGAAGGTGATGCAGGTGTTCAAGTCGTTCTGCGCCATCGTGTGCAACAGCGCCGCCTGCAGGGCCCCGAGGCGCTGCCCGCGCACCTCCTCGCCATGCCGGTCCTCACCCATCAGCCGCTCCGGGGTGACCTGAGGGTCCCGCAGCTCCAGCACGATGATCTGGTAGCGAGCCAGCAACCCCCGGGAGACCGCCGAGGCCAGCGTCAGCTTGTACAGCACCGGCCCGAACACGGTCTCATCGTCCATGGAGGCCGCCATCTCCTCGGGGAGCGGATCCCGAACCCCCTCCGACACCTCCCAACTCGGCGGCCGCTCCTGCCAGATGCGCGGCGTCGCCGTCATATACAGCCGGCGCCGCGCCGGAATCACCGCCTGATCGTGGATCGCGGCCCACGCCTTGCCCATCGACCCCGAGGTGCGGTGCGCCTCGTCGACCACAGCCAGGTCGAGCGGGGCGAGTTGCTGGCCGTAGAGGCCCTCGAAGGCCTCCGCCAGCACACCGAGCGAGGCGTACGTCGCGTAGAGGGTGACCGGTCCCGTACCGTGCCACAGCGCCAGCTGCACCGGGTTCGTGGTGCCCCGCACACCCAGGTCCCACAACTCCGGGTCATCCAGCGGCCCGCACACCGCGACCGCCGGCCCCTTGTGCCCCACTGCGGCCCACGCCTTGATCGTCTGGGCCAGGAGATCGAGCGTCGGGACAAGCACCAGGACGCGACCCTTGGGCACAAGCCGGTGGGCCGCCGCGGCGGCAATGATGGTCTTTCCGGTCCCGCACGCCGCGTGGACCTGCCCGCGCAAGCCGTCCGCGGGAATTCCTCCCGGCGGGATATCGAGGCCGCGTACGATGGCGGCAACCGCTTCTATCTGATGGTCTCGCAGCTTGACGGCCATTTCCCGGACTCTCCTTTTCGCAGAACCGACGCGAAATCTGAAAGGGATTTCCCCGATCCGTACTAGCAGCTCGGGGTGTGGTGTCTGACCCTAGACTCTACACAGTGCATCACTACGATGCATCAGCCTCGACTGAAGATGTGCACTACTGGGTAGCATATTGCCGAATAGCGCCCGCAGAGACGCTTCACCGTATACACTATCCGAGTGCTCCAGGAACTCTGTAACGGTGCTACACGAACCGGGGGAGAGGAGCGGGTGGAGCGCAGCGGAACCCGTCACTGCAGGGGTCGGCACCCTTTGAACCTGATGACTCGTCAAGCCTCGTGCCCGGGCACTGGCTGGGAACCCCAAACCCTACACAGATCCGCACGTGATGCACCTGTTCCTGTAGCCAGCCTTCAGTGATCGCGCTTGCGCGATCACCCACTATTCGCGCTTGCGCGAATAGTGCCGCTTACAGAATTCCGCTTGCGGAATTCATTCCCGCGCTTGCGCGGGAATCCGCGGTGCGCTTGCGCACCGCGCCGTTCTATGCTCCGGCTTGCCGGAGCATTACCCGCTCCGCGGG